>JBDTNF010000269.1:0-5129 GCA_039933875.1 Flavobacteriales bacterium
AACGCTTTGAGCTTCTTCATTGCTGCTAGTGGTTACGTAGGGCTTAGTTGAAGTAGATGTTCGCCGTGATCCGGACTTGATCGTTCGAATTCATCGTCATGTACTTCTGCTTCACGCTGCTGTAGCCGTTGGTAGCGCTGCTGACACCGTTGGGGTCGTTGGCCACCGTGAAGTATTCGTACGAGGTAGTGGGGGTTTCCACTTCCACTTTGGTCTTGTCGCCCAATTGCCAGAACGCGCTGATACCGTATTCGATACCCACTGAGATCGGCAGATCGAGGATGAACATGTTCACCCCGATGATGCCGCCGATACCTACGATCGTGTAGGGCGTGGTGCTCGTCGTGGCGGTGGTTCCGCCCGCACGGTCCGTTGTGCTCGCGACCGTCTTGTCCTTACCGAAACCGAGGAAGAGGTCACCGGCGGTGTAGACGTCGAAAATGTTCGAGCTGCTGAAGTGCTTCTCGATACCGGGTACGATCATGTACTCGCGGCTGCTCTCACGGCTTTCTGCGGCGCTCAAGGAGTTCGGCAGCTGCGCGGTCGAGTCGATATCACCTTTCACCGTGCGGGAGTTGCGCGTCAAGCGGATACCAGCGCGGTAAGCGACATCGTCGGAGATGTACTTCTTCCCGGTGATCAGGTTACCACGGCTCAAGGAGTTCCACGTAGCAATGCCTCGCGTAACATCCGCTGAATCCACCCCGAACTCAGGATTGTTGATGGTGAACCCGAAGGTGAGACCGTAGTCGCCAGCCACAGGGCGGCCGCCGAACTTGTACCGGGTATCCTGGTTCTCCCGGGTGGAGAGCTGGGCGCTCGCGATCGAGCACACACCCAGCAGAGCAAAGGACAGTAGCGTCTTTTTCATTGGGGTTGGTTTGGTTTTGACCTGGTTGACCCGCCCAAAGGAAGGTCAGAACGGGCGCAAACATATAAACCGTCAATGGGATTGTCAACGAATGATTGTTCATCCGTCGACAATACGATCGTGCCGGTGGACCCGCGCACTTGCTTCGTCAGGATCGGCGGCCTAGAGAGGGCTATGCGCCCCGTTCAGCTGGCCTTGTGCTGCAACATGGGTACGAACCGGAACTCGCCCATGTCCTTCGATGAGATGGTCCCGGAGCCGTCGCGCTCAAAAACCATCATCCGCTGTACATCCCCTTCTCCCACGGGGATCACCATGCGGCCGCCAAAGCGCAACTGAGCGAACAGCGCTTCGGGAACGAATGGAGCACCGCATGTGACCAGGATGCGATCGAAAGGGCCTTCACGCACAAGGCCTTGATAACCATCCCCGAAGAAAAGGCTGGCTCGATAACCCAACCGCAGCAGGCGCTCCTTGGTCTGCAAGTACAAGGGCTTCTGGCGCTCGATCGTGAAGACCCGCGCACCCAGTCCGCACAGCACCGCGGTCTGGTAGCCGCTACCTGTTCCGACCTCGAGCACTTTCAGGCCATCGAGCCGACCGAGCAGTTCGGTTTGGAACGCCACCGTATAAGGTTGCGAGATGGTCTGTCCGCACGGTATGGGGAAGGCCGTATCCTGATAGGCCATCTCCAGGAACGCCGAGTCATCGATGAAGAGGTGCCTTGGCACCGAACCGATGGCCGTGAGAACCGCTGGATCCTTGATCCCCTTCGCGCGAAGCTGGTCGACCAACTTGCGGCGAAGGCCCTGGTGGCGATACGAATCCTGCGAAGCCGTTGTCACGGGGCAAAAGTAGCGGCGGCATGGAGGCCCTCGTGCATTCCTCTATTTTTGCCGCCCGCCTGACGGACCTTGGCGAAAAAAGATGAGCGGATCCATACGCATCGGGGTTCTTGGGGCCGGCCATCTCGGGCGGATCCATGTCCAGCAACTGCGCGAGGTGCCGGAGTTCGAGCTGGTCGGTTTTTTCGACCCGCATCCGGAGAAGTGCAAGGCCATCTCCGATGAATTCGGGGTCGCAGTGCTGGAGAGCGCCGAAGAACTTAGCGCTCAGGTCGATGCCTTGGACATCGTCACCCCTACCCTGACACATTTCGCGCTGGCCAACCAGGCATTGACCAGCGGGAAACACGTGTTCATTGAAAAGCCGGTGACCACCACCATGGCGGAGGCGGATCAATTGGTGGAACTCGCCAGGACCACCGGCCTCAAAGTGCAGGTCGGTCATGTGGAGCGGTTCAACCCTGCGTTCCAGGTGGCACGCCCCTACCTGGTCGATCCGATGTTCATCGAGACCCATCGACTCGCACAATTCAACCCAAGGGGCACCGATGTGAGCGTGGTGCTCGACCTGATGATCCACGACATCGATATCGTGTTGAACGTGGTGGGAAGCCCCCTCAAGCAAGTGAGCGCGAGCGGTGTTGCGGTCGTGAGTGATACACCGGACATCGCGAACGCGCGGCTGGCCTTCGTGAACGGGTGCGTGGCCAACCTTACCGCCAGCCGCATCAGCATGAAGAACATGCGGAAGACCCGCTTCTTCCAGCGCGATGCCTACATCTCCGTGGACATGCTCACGAAAGAGACCGAGATCGTGCGTATGCGCCGCGTGGAAGGTGAGCCCGACCCGTTCGCGGTGACACTCGACCTGGGAGCTGGCAAGGGTGTGCGGGAGATCAGCTTCGAAAAGCCTGAGGTACCGAAGATCAACGCCATCCGGGAGGAGTTGCGTGCGTTCGCCATGAGCATCCTGAACGACCGCGAACCGCCGGTGAGCATCGCCGATGGCAGAGCTGCTTTGGCAACGGCCCACCGCGTGCTCGCCGAAATGGAGATCCAGAAAGCGTGAACCCCGCATACTGATCCTGCCAGTGGATGCGTTGCCCGCGTGAAACGATGATCCGAACCCTACGGAACACGAGCTTGTTCTTGTTTCCCCTTATCGCCTGCTCCAAGGGTGATAAGGTGGCGTCGTTCGTGGATATCCCGGTCGTCACGGTGCAGGCGACCGAGGAGCAGGGTGGCTCTACCAGCAAGATCACCGATGCCTGGGTTTCGGTGGACGACCATTTCCTGGGGGTATGGGAACTACCCGCCCACGTGCCCATCCTCGCCGAAGGGGATCATCGCATCACCGTGGTCCCCGCCATCAAGCGGAACGGCACGTTCGACGACCGGCTTAGATATCCCTACTACAACGCGTGGAACGGGAACGCTTATCTGATCAAGGACAGCACTGCAAGCGTGCAGCCGACCACCACTTATCTCACAGCATCCACCTTCTGGGTGGAGCCTTGTTCCGACCCCATCGGGCGGTTGAACGTATCGGACGACAGCGACACGCTGCTGCTCCCCCCTTTCCTGCCCGACCCGGCATTGGACAACACCACGTGCAGGGGCTTCGTCCTGGATGCTGCGCACCCCTATATCCGGATCTACACCGACGAGGACTTCGACGTCTACGGCGGACCGGTTTTCATGGAGCTGGACTACCGCACCGACCTGACGCTCACCGTGGGCATACTCTATAACAATGGAAGCCCTGCTTCGGACCCCTGGGTGACGGTGGCTCCGACCTTGAAGAGCAATGGCAGCATGCCTTGGAATAAGATCTACATCGATCTGTCCACGCCGTTCAATTCGGGGATCTCGCAACGCGACATCTACATCGAAGCCCGGCTACCCAGCGGCCAGGCCAGCGCCACCGGATACATCGACAACCTCAAGATCCTGCGGTTGACCCCATGATGGACAGGAGGGCACAAGTGGCGAAATACGTGATGGCCGATGTGCTCGGCTCCGCGATCGCATGGACCCTCTTCTACGCCTACCGCAAAGTCTACCTGGAACCGATCAAGTTCGGTTACGAGGTGCCGCTCACGTTCGACACGAACTTCTACAAAGGTCTGGTGCTTGTGCCGCTGTTCTGGTTCGGGTTGTACACCGTTGTCGGGGGGTACCGCGACATCTATCGGCGTTTCCGCACGAAGGAATTGGGGCAGACCTTGATGATCTCGCTGATCGGGGTGGTGGTCATCTTCTTCGTCTTGTTGCTGGATGACCAGGTCGCCAACTACCGATACCACTACCGTTCGTTCCTGGCGCTTTTCGCGCTCCACTTCACCTTCACGTTCCTGCCCCGCTTCGTTCTAACCAGCCATACGGTGCGCAGGGTGCATGACCGGCGCATCGGCTTCAACACGGTGCTCATCGGCGGCAACGAGCGGGCCATGGCGATCCACGCGGAGATCACCTCGATGCCCCAATCGCCCGGGAACCGGTTCATCGGTTTCGTGAACGTGAACGGTGGCGATCAATTGCTTACCACGGTGGGCCTTGAGCGCTTGGGCAAATGGTACGATCTGCGCGAGGTGATCGAGAAGCACGGGGTGGAAGAGGCCATCATCGCTGTGGATTCCGGTGAACACGAACACATCAGCCGCATCATGAACGAGCTCGAAGGCACAGGCGTTCGGATCAAGGTGATCCCGGACATGTACGATATCCTCTCCGGCTCCGTCAAAATGACGAGCATTTTCGGCACCCCGCTCATCGAGGTGAACCCCGAGATCATGCCCGCCTGGCAATTCTCCCTGAAGCGGATCGTGGATGTGGTCGTGAGTACCCTGGCCCTTCTCGTCCTCTCACCGGTGTTCCTCGTGATCGCCGGGTTGGTCAAATGGACCTCGCATGGACCGATCTTCTTCCGCCAGGAGCGTGTGGGCAAACACGGTCGACCGTTCCAGATCATCAAATTCCGCAGCATGGTGTGCGATGCCGAGAAGAACGGCCCGCAACTCAGCAGCACCACCGACCCGCGCATCACCGCCATCGGCCGATGGCTGCGCCGCACCCGCATGGATGAGCTGCCCCAATTCTGGAACGTGCTCAAAGGGGACATGAGCCTGGTAGGTCCGCGTCCGGAACGGCAGCACTTCATCGATGCCATCACCGAAGTGGCGCCGCACTATCGCCACCTGCACAAGGTGCGTCCGGGTATCACGAGTTGGGGCCAGGTCAAGTTCGGTTATGCCGAGAACGTGCAACAGATGGTACGCCGCCTGAAGTACGACATCCTCTACATCGAGAACATGAGCCTTGCCGTGGACCTGAAGATCCTGGCGTACACGGTGCTCATCATCCTGAAGGGCGACGGCAAATGACCGTTGCGGGCGTGGGCCTACATTCGTGGC
>JBDTNF010000270.1:0-3629 GCA_039933875.1 Flavobacteriales bacterium
AGCGGGATTTCAGCCACGGTTGCATCCGTCTGAGCGAACCAGCGAAGCTGGCCGAATACCTCTTGCGCAACGACAGCACATGGACCGCGGACTCGATCAAGACCGCGATGTTCAAGGGCACGGAGCGGTACGTGCGCCTGAAGGAAAAGCGACCGGTGACCATCGGCTACTTCACCGCCTGGGTCGATGGGCAGGGTCGCTTGAATTTCCGCGACGATGTCTACGGTCTTGATGAACGGCTGGCGCACGAACTCTTCGCCGAGGAGACCCTCGCGCTGCTCGCCCCGGATCAAGGATCGGGGACCACAGCGATATCCAACGTGTCGGCGCCAAAGTAGTAGGCCATCGATCGGTTGATCCAGTGCGTGGGATCCGCTGTGGCTTCCAGGATGTGCAGGCTTCGCGGAGGATCCTTCAATGCTGGTAACGTCACCCTATCTGTTCCGGTACGCTGCGTCCACACCAAAATGCGATAGCGCCACTCCAATTGCGCATCGTAGCTGGATAAGCGTTGGTTCCAAAAGTCCGAAACGATCGCCCCCGTGTTCCTGGTGAATAACAACGCAAGCGCGAGCAGGATGGAGAGCATAGTCCTGTTGCGCTCAAAAGGAAGAGAACGAAAGCCGCCTTTTCGAAGGACGTTGACGTCGATCACTGTGAGCATCATGAACCATGTGGGAAGAAAGAAGAACAGTGTCGCGTTCACCGTGCGGTGCTGGCCCAGTATGCCCGTGGACCAATAGGGCAAGGCCATTGCGAGGTACACCGGTACCACAACGACAGCAGCCGCCATCAAGGGCTTCAGGCCAAATGCGTTGTCGAACAACGGGACCCGTTGAGCCAGCCAGCGACCGACCGGGATGTAGAGGATCGACATGATCAACAGGGCCGGTGAGAAGATCCACGCGAGCAGGAAGCGACCCGTCTGGAGCGCGCCCCACCAGAGCGAATGGAAGAAGTGTTGCCTCTGCGGGAACTGCCCCCCTCGCATCTCATTCCCGGGTGCGAAATAGACGATGGCAGCACAGGCCAGCGACAACACCAGCATTGCCGCAAGCGCAGGATGCACCCGCCCGGATGAGCGATAACGGAAAGCGAGCAACGCGGCGTGCAACAAGACCATGAAGACCATGTGCAACTCGTTACAGCCCACGATCACCACGACAAGCAGCGCCATGGCGATCGGCAATGAAGTTCCGGGCTTCCCGGGTGAACGCAACACGACCGCCCAGCCCGCCACCAGGAACAGCGACAACGCATTGGCCAGTTGGTAGGTGACCGATCCGGTGTACCAGTAGATGCCTTCACTGATGTCCGGCATCACGTTGAGGAACACGAGGACGAAGACCAGCGCCCCGAACAAGGCACGAGAGCGATCCACGATACCCGCCGTGATCGTGCGGATCAGGACGTACGCACCCGCCCATGTGAGGAGGATCAAGGCGACGGGTACAAACCGGTAAATGGTCAGGCCGTGCTCAAGCCCCAGCACGAGCGGGCCGCGCAGCACCAGCACGTTGCTGAAGTAACGCCCGTTCCACAGGTGGTACTCGTCCCATAAGCGGGGTAGAAGTTCGGTGCGCATGCCGGCCACCGCGTAGCTCCAATCATCAGCATAGGGATGCACGAAGCGCGCCAGCAGGACATAAAGTGCCAGCACCAACAGGAGCAGTGGCAGGAACCAGCGCTGAAGACCCGGATCCATGCGCGCAGGCGGCGTTGGCCGCGAGGTAAGCGACGACATTGTTCCAAAGATGGGGACAGCGGTGAAAGCGGCTACACGCCGAGGCGCTCCTTCACGCGGTACACGTTGCGCTCGGGGCTATAACGGCGCACCAGTTCGGCCACAAAGCCGACGGTGAAGAGTTGAACACCGATGATCATCGCTGCCAGCGCAACGAAGAACAGCCCACTGTCGGCTACACGCGGTGCGGGCCGGTCGAGTGCGAAGGAGTACCAGAGTTTCTCACCCACCACCCACGCCGTGGCACCGAAGCCCAAAACGAACATGAGCGTACCCAACAACCCGAAGAAGTGCATGGGCTTGCGTCCGAAACGGAACACGAAGGTGATCGTGAGCAGGTCGAGGAACCCGTTGATGAACCGGTCGAACCCGAATTTGGTTTTGCCGAACTTGCGCGGGTGGTGTTTCACCACCTTCTCGCCGATGTGGTGGAATCCTTCCTTCTTGGCGATGAACGGGATGTAGCGGTGCATCTCACCGAAGACCTCGATGCTCTTCACCACTTCACCCTTATAGGCCTTGAGGCCACAGTTGAAATCGTGCAGCATCACCCCGCTCACGCGCCTCGTGGTCCAGTTGAACAGCTTGGTGGGAACGGTTTTCGTCCAAGGGTCGAACCGCTTCTTTTTCCAGCCGCTCACCAGGTCGAAGCCCTCCTCGACGATCATGCGATAGAGTTCCGGGATCTCGTCCGGGTCGTCCTGCAGGTCGGCGTCCATGGTGATCACCACGTTCCCCGAGGCCGCGCGGAAGCCCTCGTTCAAGGCCGGGCTCTTCCCGTAGTTGCGCCCGAAACGGATCCCCTTCACCCGCTGGTCCGCACGCGTAAGTCCCTGGATCACTGGCCATGACCCATCGTTGCTTCCATCATCCACCAGGATCACCTCGTAGCTGCGACCCATCCCCCCGATCACCGCATGCAAGCGCTCCACCAGAATGGGCAACGACTCATACTCGTTGAACAAGGGGACGACGATACTCAGGTCCATGGCGGCGCAAGATCACTATTTGTCGACGAAACGCCAGCGCCTGAACCAACAGGGCGTCTAGGCTTGCTGCAATGACCCATTGATCGGTCGTGGCGAAAGGTTGGTAGGAACGTGATGGATGGTTAACATTGTGATGTTATTCCGTAGGCTTCGTTTGCTCAACCCCTTACCCATTCATAGAAACCAAAACCGATCGACATGAAACGTACTTTACTCGCGACCGGTGTCCTGCTATCCGCCATGTATGGCAAAGCGCAGATCACTACATACGTATTGCAGCCCCCGGCATTGGAGGGCGCACTTGAATTCACTTGGGCCGAGAACTGGGGCCTTACCCCCGACCTGCACGATCCCGCCAACGCTGTCCAGCAGTTCGCCGTGTTCGGTGATGATGGCACGGCGGCTGATTCACTCGGGTGCAATGCCTTTGTGAACGGTGCGGAAGTGGCAGGCAAGATCGCCGTGGTCTACCGCGGTACCTGCGAGTTCGGCATGAAAGCCTTGAACGCCCAGAACGCGGGCGCGATCGGCTGCGTGATCATCAACAATGCTCCCGGTGCGCCTATCGCCATGGGTGCTGGTGCGGTTGGTGCCCAGGACACCATCCCGATCGTGATGATCAGCTTCGAGGCCGGTGCCTCGATCCGGAGCGAGGTCATTGCTGGTAACGTGGAGATGTTCATTGGCAGCGTGCAGAACTTGTTCGATTTTAACCTGAGCATCTACAAGGGCGATGTTCTGATGGCCAAAAGCACCGGTGTACCCAGTTGGGTCGCTGCGGATGGCAGCGAACTCAGTGTTGACATGGGTGGTTGGATCCACAACTTCGGAAGCCTCGACCAGAGCGATGCGAGCCTGAGCGCGACCGTCAGTGTGAACGGAACGGAGGTGTACAA
>JBDTNF010000271.1:0-1719 GCA_039933875.1 Flavobacteriales bacterium
TGGTGGTGGTGAGCGGCTTCCTTCTTGTAACTCTCGCCGCTCAGCTTCAGGATGGACTTCATCTCGTTCAGCGCCACCACGGGGAAGTAGCGGGCGAAGAGCAGGTACAGGGTGAAGAAGATGCCGAGGGTGCCGATGAAGGTGCCCACATCGACCCAGGTGGGATGGAACATGGTCCAGCTGCTCGGCAGGTAATCGCGGTGCAGGCTGGTCACGATGATCACGAAGCGCTCGAACCACATCCCGATGTTCACGATGATGCTCATGAAGAAGGTGAACGCCAGGTTCGTGCGGAGCTTCTTGAACCAGAAGAGCTGCGGGCTGATCACGTTGCAGGTCATCATGCTCCAGTACGCCCACCAGTAGGGACCCGTCGCGCGGTTGATGAACGCATAGCTCTCGTACTCCACGCCGCTGTACCAACTGATGAACAACTCGGTGATATAGGCCACACCGACGATGGAACCCGTGACGATGATCACGATGTTCATGTACTCCACGTGCTTCTTCGTGATGTAGGCCTCGAGGTGCATCACCTTGCGCATCACGAGCAACAGCGTTTGCACCATGGCGAACCCGCTGAACACGGCACCGCTCACGAAGTAGGGCGGGAAGATGGTGGTATGCCAGCCGGGGATGATCGATGTGGCGAAGTCCATGCTCACCACGCTGTGCACCGAGAACACCAGCGGGGTCGCGACGCCAGCGAGCACCAGGCTCACCTCCTCGAAGCGTGTCCATGCCTTCGCGTTACCGGTCCAGCCGAAGCTGAGGATACTGTACATCCGCTTCATCTTCGGCTTGGTCACCTTGTCGCGGATGGTTGCGAAATCGGGGATCAGGCCGATGTACCAGAACACCAGCGAAACGGAGAAGTAGGTCGAGATCGCGAACACGTCCCACAGCAGCGGGCTGTTGAAGTTGGTCCAGAGCGAACCGAACTGGTTGGGTAATGGGAACACCCAGTAGCCCACCCAAAGGCGGCCCATGTGGATCAGCGGGAAGGTGCCCGCCATGATCACCGCGAAGATGGTCATCGCCTCGGCGCTGCGGTTGATGGCCATGCGCCAGCGCTGGCGGAAAAGCAGCAGCACCGCGCTGATCAGCGTACCGGCGTGACCGATACCGACCCACCAAACGAAGTTGGTGATGTCCCAGGCCCAATCAACGGTCTTGTTCAAGCCCCACACCCCCACGCCCTTGCTGAGCAGGTACATGATGCAACCCACGCCGTAGGCGGCGATGAGGCCGGAGATGGTGATGAGGACATACCACCCGCGCGGAGCCTTGTTCTCGATCGGGCCGACGATATCCTGTGTGATATCGTGGTAGGTCTTGTGACCCAGGATGAGCGGTTCTCTGATCGCTGCTTCGGAATGCATGGGGTCCTGGTCTTTTCCTTAAGCGTGATGGTGGGCTGCTGCTTCCTCTTCCACGTTGCGCACCTTCACCAGGTAGTTCACATTGGGCTTCACTCCGATCTCTTCCAGCATGTGATAGGCGCGGTCGCTATCGGCCAGCCCACGCACCTTGCTCTTCTTGTCGTTCAGGTCGCCGAAGACGATCGCACCCGAACCGCAGGCTGCGGAGCAGGCCGTCTCGATGTCGCCGTCCTTCACCGCGCGGCTTTCCTTCTTCGCCGTCAGCTTGCCGGCCTGGATCTGCTGCACGCACATGCTGCACTTCTCGATCACACCGCGGCCGCGCACCACCACATCG
>JBDTNF010000272.1:0-7182 GCA_039933875.1 Flavobacteriales bacterium
ATGGTGAGGTCAGTTGCGGTATTGGACCTCCACGGCGTGCAGGTCGATCAGTGGTTTCAGGAATTCTTCGAGGTCGTAAACACAAAGCTGGCTGGCGGCGTCGCAAAGCGCGGTGCTCGGGTCGGGATGCGTTTCGATGAACACACCGTCGACACCGGCGGCCACACCGGCACGGGCGATAGTGGGCATCACCTCCCGGTTCCCACCCTTCGGGTCGGCACTGGGGATGCCATACTTGCGAATGCTGTGCGTGATATCGAACACCAGCGGATAGCCCGTCTTGCGCAAGTGGTGGAAGGCACGCGGATCGACCACCAAGTCGTTGTAGCCGAAGGTGTACCCGCGTTCGGTGAGGATGATCTTCGAGTTACCCACGCTTTCGCACTTCTTCGCGGGATTGATCATGTTCTCCGGCGCGAGGAACTGGCCGTGCTTGATGTTCACCACCGCACCGGTCTTCGCGGTCTCCACCACCAGGGTGGTCTGCATGCACAGGTAGGCGGGGATCTGGATCACATCGCACACTTCGGCGATGGCCCTGGCCTGGGTGGGGTAGTGGATGTCGGTGAGCAGCGGGAAGCCGAAGTCCTTCTTGATGCGTTGCAGCACTTTCAATCCTTCCTCCAATCCGGGACCTTGGTAGAAGTCAACGCTGCTGCGGTTGTCCTTCGTGAAACTGCTCTTGTAGATCACGGGCACCTTCATGCGCTCACTCACCTCCTTGAGCTTCTCGGCGGTACGCATCATGATGCTCTCCGTCTCGATCACGCACGGGCCGCTGATCAGGAAGAGTTGGTCAGCTCCGCACGGGATGTTGCCTACCTGGACGATCTTGGTCATGGGCCGCAAAGGTATCCTACCGCCGGGAAGCGGCAGCCTCCACCCGAAGGTCGAAGAGCAGTTCGCCCAGGAGGTATCCTTCCAACCGGTCGCCCGCTTCGATACGGCCCACACCGGCCGGGGTGCCGGTGAAGAGCAGATCACCGGTCTCCAGAGCCATGTAGCGTTCCACATGGGCGATCAGTGTCGGCACATCGAAGATCATCTGGCCGTTGTGCCCGGCCTGCACAACCTTCCCGTTCCGCTTCAACATGAAATCGATGCGGCTGCCATGGGGGAACGACTCCGCTGCGACCGAGGGTTCGGCCACATAGGCCGATCCATCGAACGCTTTCGCTTTTTCCCAGGGGAGCCCTTTCGCTTTCAGGTCGAGTTGAACATCGCGCGCGGTGAGATCCAATCCGATGGTCACTTTGTCCGCTTGCGCGCGGCCGTTCCGGTGGATGATGGAGTACACCAGTTCGATCTCATGGTGGATGTCTCCACTGAAAGCGGGGAGGGTGATCGGACCACCGCGCTGGATGAGCGCGCTCGCTGGCTTGAGGAAAACGACCGGTTCATCCGGCAGCGCATTGCCGAGTTCCCGGGCATGCTCCGCGTAGTTGCGACCGATGCAGACGATCTTCATCGGTCAGACGTGAAGGTCGGCAAGAGCATTGCGCATCACCGCAAGTGTACTACCGGGTAGTTCAGCTTTCGTCATGAGCCATTGCAGGTAGCCCGGGTCGTTGCGTCCGATATTCTCCAGGGGCCAGCCCGAGTATTTGCCGAAGGCGAGGCAGACGTTCCCGCGGTCGTCGAACTTCAACTTGCCAGCCGCATCAGGGCTGCGTTGGCGATCCCCGCTCATCTCCCCAAGGAATTCCACGGTGCCCTGAAGGTGATCCGGATAGCGTTCCAATTGGGCCAGCAGCACATCGGCCGTGGCCTCAACGTCGGCCAGGGCATCGTGCGCGCCGGTGTGCTCGCGCCCGCAGTAGAACTTCAGCGCTGCGCTCAGGTTCCGCGGTTCCATCTTGTGGAAGATGCGTTGCACATCCACCACACGCAATGCGGCATGGTTCCAGTCGGTGCCAACGCGGTGCAGTTCTTCCGCGAGGAAGGGCACGTCGAACCGAAGGCAGTTGAACCCGGCGAGATCGCAACCGGCCAGCTGCTCAAGAACGGTGGCGGCAAGATCCTCCAACGGCGGTGCATCGGCCACATCAGCATCGGTGATGCCGTGTATGGCGGTGGCTTCCGCTGGGATGGGTATTCCGGGGCGCACAAGGCTCTGGTAGGTCTCCCGCGTCCCCTTGGTCGTCAGGCGCACGATACCGATCTGGATGATCCGGTCGCGGCCGATGCGCACACCGGTGGTCTCGAGATCGAAGAAGGCGAGGGGTTTTGTGAGTGTCAGCATGGCCAGCAAAGGTGTGAAGAAGGAACCCCGACTGGTGAGCCGGGGTTCCTTGATCTTTTCACATCGGGAGAAGCCGCCTAATGGACCTTCAACTTCACGTACTGGTACTTGCCGTACTTGTCCGTGTTCTTGTAGTCGCCCGCATAGCGAGGGCCTTGCACAAGGTTGTTCACCGCTTCAAGCCTCAGCTTGTCCGGGTCCTGGCCACGGGCGCGCACAGCTTCCACCAAGCGGCTACGCGCGTCTTCCATTCGCTGGCGGCTCAGGTTCTCGTTGGTGCCGAAGGTGCGTGTCGGCACCTTGGATGCGCTACCCTCGATCACCACAAGGGCTTGTCCGTTCTTCTCGATCAACCCGACCACCACGTCGATGAACTGTACCCAGCGTGCCTCGCTCTGGTCGATATCCTTCACGTTGTACGCGTAGAACTTGGCGAATTCATCGGCGTAGCTGCCATCGGGCGCCACGTGTTTGCTGGCACGTTCCCGTACTTCAGCATCGGTCAGTGGCCGCTCCACAGGCTCACCCTTCTCTCGTTTGCCAGGCGGCGAACCCTTGGGAAGGTCCACGATGCTGGCGGGGCCGGCCAGAGAGACCGGGCTCAGGTAGATCTCCTTGTTGATCTCCTGGTAGGCGCTTTCACACTCCACGAAGATGTCCTCAGTGTGCACCGTGATGTCGTTCACCCGGTAGTCCAGGTTGTATTCGCGACAGGGCGGAAGGATGGCGACGTAAACGCCATCACGCTGGCGGGGCTTGTACGCCTTCACTTCACCGGTGCTCTTGTCGGTCACATAGAGGATCGTCGAGGGTGGCAGCGATTCGCCGGGGGCGGGAATGATGTAGCCCTTGAGCACGGTCAACCCTTCGGCCTCCATCTCCGAGGGGAGATCCACGAAGTAGATGTCCTTCTCGCCATGCCCTCCGATCTGGTCCGAACTGAAGTAGCCCCTCCGGCCATCGGCGGTGGTGATGAAGAAGACATCGTCGTCGGTGGTATTCAGCGGAGAGCCCAAATTCGTTGGGGGCGACCAGCTGCCATCGTCCTGCATCTCGGTGTAGAAAATATCGAAACCGCCCATGGAGTTGTGGCCCAGGGAGCTGAAGTACAAGGTGCGGCCGTTGGGATGGATGAAGACACCGTCCTCGTCGTATGGGGTGTTCACCACGTTGCCAAGGTTCTGTGCCTTGCTCCATTCGCCGTTGGGCAGGCGTACGACACGGTAGATGTCGCGGCCACCGATACCACCCGCACGATTACTAACGAAGTAGAACGTGTTCCCGTCGGCGCTCAAGGTGCCGTGTGTCTCCCATGCCTTGGTGTTGATGTCCGATCCCATCAACACGGGATCGCTCCATACTTCACCCACGAGTTTGCTCTCGTAGATGTTGCCATTACCACCATCATCACGGTAGATGTACAATGTCTGTCCATCCGCAGCCACGTTCACCGAGGCCAGGTGGCCCGGACCGGGTGGGTTGATGTTCAATAGTTCAGGCGTCTGCCATTCGCCCTCGCGGTTCTTGTAGCTCACATAAATGTTCTCGAAGGGCAATCCGGCGATGAGGTCGAGCACATTAGCATTGGAACTGTCCGCGCGCACGCGGCGGGATGTGTAGAACAGGGCATTGCCGTCCACGGAAAGCACCGGGCTGAAATCGGGGTATTCGCCATTGATGACGGGACCTACATTGGAGATCTGGTAGGCCATGGGGGATGCCTGCAGGACGCGCGCATTGGCGGTTTGTTCCAGGCCGCGCGTGGCAAGGGTGCGCATGTCGTGTCGCTCGTCAGCCTCCTCGAGGAACTTCTTGTAGTGTTGGTCGGCCAGGTCGAACTGGTTGTTGAGGTGATAGGCACGTGCCAGGTAGTAGTTCACATCCACCGGCGCGTTACGCTCCTTGGGCTCGAAGGGGTCGTAGCCAGCCATATTGAACGTACCGGTGGCGCCGACCACCCGAAGTTGGGAAGCGCGTTCCAGATAGGGAAGGGCTTTGGACTTCTGGTTGTAGGAACTGAAGTAGCAGAGGCCCAGTTTGTACTGCAGGTTGGCGTTCTCCGGATCCGTTTCAAGCAGTTGTTTCCAGATATCGGCCGCTTGATTGAAGAGCTTCTCTTCCATCAACTTGTTGCCTTCCTCGAACTTCCAATTGAAGGAAGTATTCTCCCCCTGGGCATGCGCGAAGGAGGACCACAGGGAGAGGCCTATGATGCACAGGGCAGCGTAGCCGTTCTTCATTGCTTAGCGCGTCTTGGTTCTGTTGGGTAGGGCGGCTAAATGTAGGATTTTCCGCGGGCTGCCTTCGTTCAGAACGGCTGCTCCAAGGACCAACCCTCCAGGATGTCCGCCACGCGGCGTACGAAGCGTCCACCAAGCGCGCCATCCACTACGCGGTGGTCGTACGAATGCGACAGGAACATCATGTGCCGGATGCCGATCAGATCGCCTTGCGGGGTCTCGATCACCGCCGGTTTTTTGCGGATGGCGCCGGTGGCCATGATCGCCACTTGAGGCTGGTTGATAACCGGGGTGCCCAGCACGTTGCCGAAAGTGCCCACATTGGTCATGGTGTAGGTGCCGCCGCTGATCTCGTCGGGCTGTAATTTTCCCAGGCGGGCTCTGTTCGCCAGGTCGTTCACCGCTTTGGCGAGTCCCGTCAGGTTCAGTCGATCGGCGTTCTTGATCACCGGCACGATGAGGTTACCGCTGGGCAACGAGGCCGCCATGCCGATGTTGATGTCCTTCTTCTTGATGATGGTATGACCATCGACCTGCACGTTGATCATCGGCATCTCCTTGATCGCCTGCGCGATCGCCATGATGAACACGGGTGTGAACGTGAGCTTTTCACCCTCTCGTTGCTCGAACGGTTTCTTCACCTTTTCCCGCCAGAGGACGAGGTTGGTCACATCCGCTTCCACGAAACTGGTCACGTGGGGACTGGTGCGTTTGCTCATCACCATGTGGTCGGCGATGAGCCTGCGCATGCGGTCCATCTCGATCAACTCGTCACCTTGCGTCGGGGTCACTTTGGGAGCTTGTGGCTCGGGTTGCGCGACCGGCTGGGCGGCTGCGGGCTGCTGAACAGCGCGTGGCTCCGGAACGGCGGATCCCCGATTGGGGAGGTAATCCAGCAGGTCCTTCTTCGTCACGCGACCGCCTTGGCCGCTGCCCGCGAGGGCTTCGAGTTCCTGCACGGTGACCCCTTCGCTCTTGGCGATGTTCCGCACGAGCGGGCTATAGAATTTACCGCTTGGGCCGGTGCGTTCGATGGTCGCTGCGGGTGCAGCGCTTTTGGCGGTTGTGACCGAGTGCCCGTTGCCTCCGGGCGCGGCCTTGGCTGTATCCTGTGCTTTCACTGGAGCAGGTGATGCAGCAGCGGCTTGTCCGCCGATCCGGGCGATGGGTTGCCCGACTTTCACCACGTCGCCCTCCTTGACCAACTGTTCCGAGAGAACGCCTGCTTCCGGGGCCGGTACTTCGCTATCCACCTTGTCGGTGGCGATCTCCACGATGGGCTCATCGGCCTCCACACGGTCGCCCGGTTTTTTCAGCCACTTGATGATGGTGGCCTCGGCCACGCTCTCGCCCATCTTGGGCAGCAGGATCTCGATCTGCGACATGTTCTGGAGCACCCTACAGGGATGCTGGCCAAATGTACGGACGGGTGGGGATGCCCCACCGCTCAGGAGCGCCCCAACGAACGGAAGCCACGGATCACCAGCCGAAGGTCGTCCCACGCCCGATAATCCTTCGCGTAGGTGATGTTCACGCGGGATACCACCAGGTCGCTCACCGGTCCGTTCTCCAACAAGGGATCCAGGATGCCGCGCTTGATGGCCGGAAGCTTCAGTGCACCCTCATTGCCGCGATGGTAGCCCACCCAGCTTTTCCGTCCGAGGAGCACCTGCCACCAGTTGCGAATGGATCCGGCCTTCGCATCGATGAACCAGATCGACAGCGGTGCGGTCAATAGCAGGAGCAGGGCGACGAAGACATCGATGATCCGCTTGGTGCGGCGTCCTGCGGAACTATGCACGGCATGTTGTTCCATGATGTGCAGGTCGCTGATGCTCTCGATGCTGCTGGGGCCGATGATGAATTCGCGCGCTGGCTGTGCGATCTTGAACATGGCACCGCTGCGCCGCAGTTCCTCCATCAGTTCGATGATGCGGCCCCACTCCAGGTCCTTCGCGCAGAACACCACCTCATCGATACCGTGCCTGCGGATCTTCCTGCGCACTTGTTGAACGGCATCGGCCGCGTTGGCCTCGCCCGCATCCATATGTTCCTGCCGGCCCAGGCCGAAGTGTGTCTGCCAGAGCAAGGCCAGTGCGTGCTTCGCTTCCTCCGCACCACCGATCGCGAGGATGCGCTGCCGCTCCCGGTCGCGCAAGCTGTAGCCGCGCACCCGAAGCAGGTGCAATACGATGCGCACGGCCAGGGGAGCCACGATCCAGACGGTGAGCACCAGGTTCCGTCCCTGCCATCCGTCCGCGATCTCGGGCATGCCGATCAGGAAGGGGACCATGACGGTGGCGATGATGCTTCCCAACAAGGCGCGCACCAGACGGATCGGCCTGTCATACCCCCCGAAGAACGCCAGCACCGCGATGGTCGGCAGGACCCATCGGGCGAAGACCCACAGCATGGGCCACGCGCCAAGCCAATGCCAGGCGGTGGCATCGGCCGAGACAGAGAGGCAGGCCAACAGCACGAGGGCATCGAGCATCGGCAGAAGGGCCCTGCGCAGGAACCGCATGACGATGGCCGCCGCCGCGCTCAGGTAGATGCTGCCATTGATCAGCAGGCTGAAGAAATCAGTGCTGCTGCGCGTGAAGTGTTTCTGCGCGAAAATGGCCATGGCGTTGTAGAACACGAACACGTAGTTCACGCTGCTCTTCTTGGTGCTCTCGCCCTTGTAGTGGATGATGCGCG
>JBDTNF010000273.1:0-17314 GCA_039933875.1 Flavobacteriales bacterium
GGATCGTTCGGCTCCCAAATGATCGCCGTCTTGTCCCCACGCTCCGCAAGGTGGCGGTCCAGGCAATTCTCGGTGATGTTGAGCTTGCCGCCAAGGAACCACTTCACATCGGGCTTGTCGAAATCCCATTCGAGCACGGTGTCCCATTTCTTCCGCCAGGTGAAGCGCCCTGCCTGGTTCGCCCAGAAGCCTTCGGGGTCGACAGTGGCTTGTGCGCAGGCGGCGTGGTAGTCCGCCGCTGTCCTGATCCGGGAAAAGTCGTTGGTCATGCGGTGTGCGTCACATCCAGGATTCCGCTGCGCTGCGGAATGTGGAAGAAGGCGCAGCAGCGAAGTTGAAGCATCGCCAGCGGAATCCAATGACTTCCTCCTGCCGGGCGCAGGAGCAGGGGAAATCAGGTGTTCGTCGATGAAATACCATCATCCGTCTTGACATCCCCTTCGTTCATCCCTCATCTTGCATCACTTTTCAGGGTAACCCAACACGCTAGAACCCCTCACACCCATGTGGCCTGTACAAACCCTGACCCTGTTGTTGAGCTTGACGGACGAAGAGCAACTCTTCGCACAGAACCAGCCGAAGCTGGAAGAGATCCAGGCCATTGAGGCGCCTGCTATCGTGGTACCCGTGATCAAGGACACTGACCTCGTTCTGGACCTCACCTGCTGATCCAAGCCTGATCCGGTCCGCCGCGAGGCGGGTCGTGTTCCGAAAACCCCGGTGCTTCGCCCAAGTGCCGGGGTTGCCTTTTGGTGGTGGGTAATGGGCCTCGTGCCCTTGGCTACTTTGGCGGTCCCTCACCCTGAACCTCCATGCTGCGAACCCTCTCGCCGCTTATAGCCATTGCCTGTGCCAGTGGGCTCTGCGCCCAAAACATGACCGAACGAGCCACGGTCGCTTGGGGTGGTGAGTTCAACACCGACAAAGACGGAGCATTCGACGCGGTCATCGGCTCCACCGCGACGCATGTGTACCTGGCTCTCTACCGGAAGAAGGAACTGTTCATCGAGAAGATGGACTTCAGCCTTGCGGTGGTGTACAAGAAGCTGGTGCCACTGGAGATCGGCAAGGATGACCATGAGCTGGAGAAGGTCGTTGTCTTCGGCGACCGCATCCTGGTGTTCACGACCTCGTACGACGGGAAGGCCAATACGAACGGGCTGTTCCTGCGGATCTTCAGCGCCGAGGATATGGTGCAACAGGGAGCGATGCAACGATTGGCAAGCATCGATGCGGAGAGCAAGCGGGACAAGGGCGGGTTCGAGATCAGCTTCTCGCCGGACGAGAAGATCGTGCTGGTGAGCCAGAACGTGCCTTACGAAAAGGACACCAAGGAGCGCTTCGACCTGAAGATCTTCGACATGAACATGGCCCTGATGTGGCAACGCGAAGTGGAACTGCCCTATCTCGACAGCGAGTTCGGTGTGCAGGACCTGCGGGTGGACAACGATGGCAGCGTGATCATGGTGGGGAACAAGTACGCCGAGAAGCGGGAGGCGCGGGAGTTGCGCAAAGACGGCAAGGCCACTTACACGTACCACCTGCTCGTTTATCGATCCGGTACCGGGTCACCCAGTGATCATGCCATCGAGGTAGCTGACAAATTCCTGCAGGACCTGACGCTGAGCCTCGGCGACGATGGCGACATCCTTTGCGGCGGTTTCTTCAGCAACAAGGGGACCTTCTCCATCCGGGGCACGTTCTTCCTCAAGCTGGACCGCACGACGAAAGCGATCATCCACGAGAGCTACAAGGAATTCGACAATGACTTCATCACGAAGTACATGACCGAGAAGGAGGAGCGGAAGGCCACCAAACAGGCCGAACGGCATGGCGAGGACATGGAATTGGTCGACTTCGAGCTGCGCGAGATCGTGCGTAGCACCGATGGCGGTGCGGTGATGATCGGGGAGCAGTACGACTACTACGTGACCCACACCTCGTACATGAACGCGAACGGGACCACCAGCTATACCACCAGCTACCACTATGTGTACAACGACATCATCGCGGTGAGCATCGACCCGGACGGCAACATCGCATGGGCGGTCAAGGTCCCCAAACGTCAGCACACGGTGAACGATCGTGGCTTCTACTCATCGTTCGGGATGACGGTGAAGGGGGAGCGGATCTACCTGGTGTTCAACGATAACGGAAAGAACCTTTTCCTTCCCCCGGCGATAAGGTGGAACGGGCCGATATGGGCGGGAAAGAGTCCCTCATCACCCTGGCCACCATCGATCAGTCGGGCACCACGCACCGGGAGGCCTTGCTTGCACCCGACAAGCGCGATGCGGTCACCGCACCCAGGTGGTGCTTCCAACTGGAGGATGACCGCATGTTCATCTTCGCTTCGCGAAAGCGGGAATACCGTTTCGGGTTGATCACCTTCGATTAGGCGATCCGATGCGCGGTCCATCACACTGGGCGCGGCCCGACCATGCCGTTCCGCACATTTGCACCATGGGTTTCCGTTCCATTCTCATGTTCCTCGGTCTTATCCACTTCGCCTCGCTCGACGCCCAGTGGGTGTTCAAGGGCGATACCACTGCGACCTGGGAGCAGGCCGTAGCGCGCTACGAGAAGTTGGACCGCATGCACGGCGGCGCGCGGTTGATCGAGATCGGCAACGATGACGATGGCTCGCCGCTGCATGTCTTCGTGATCTCCGATGGGAGCGGGTTCACGCCGGACAGCCTTCGCGCAGCAGGCAAGAACATCCTGTGGATCACCAACGGCATCCACCCCGGTGAGCCGGATGGGGTCGACGCGAGCCTGATGCTGGCCCAGGCGCTGCTGGAAAGCGATCAATTGATGGGGCTTGTTGTTCACACCGCGGTCTGCATCGTACCGGTATACAATGTGTGGGGCGCGAAGCAACGGGAGCATCCCAGCCGACCGGATCAGCAAGGACCTGTCGAACATGGTATCCGTGGCAATGCGCGCAATCTGGACCTGAACCGCGACTTCATCAAGATGGACGCGCAGAACACCGTCGCGCTCGAGACCGCCCTCACGCGGTGGGACCCGGACGTGTACCTGGAGACACATGTGAGCGACGGTGCGGACCACCGGTATGTGATGGAACTGCTCACCACCCAGAAGGACAAACTCGCGCCTTCGCTGAGCAGGTTCATGACGGAGACAATGGTCCCCGAACTCTATACCTGGATGGACCGCAAAGGCGTGCTGATGTGTCCCTATTTCGAAACCGTGAAGGAGACCCCTGATAGCGGCCTGGTCGCCTTTTACGACGCGCCGCGCTACAGCACGGGCTACAACGCGCTGTTCGATCGCATCGGGATCCTGAGCGAGAGCCATATGCTGAAGCCTTACGCCGAGCGCGTGAACGCGACGTTCCAGTTGATGCTCGCCACGCTCGCGGTGATGAACAAGCATGCCGACCAATTGCTCAAGGCCCGGAAAGAGGCCATAGCGCATACCACCACAGCCGACACCTTTGGGTTCAACTGGACCTTGGACACCACGAGCGTGGGCTCGCTCAAATGGAAGGGCTACGCGGCGAGCTACGAACCCAGTCGCATCACGGGACTTCCACGACTGGAATACGATCAGCGGAAACCGATCGATATCACGGTACCCTGGATGGGAACGTATCGAACTGCCTTTGAAAGAAAGAAGCCAAAGGCCTACCTGGTGCCAGCGGCATGGACACGGGATCTGCTTCCCATGCTTCAGGTGAACGGTGTGCGCATTGTGCCGGTCACAAAGGACTCACTGCTAAAGGCGGAGGTCTCGACCATCACCGGGTTCGAGACAAGTCGCTCGCCCTACGAAGGGCACTATGCGCACAGCGCAGTGAAAGTGACCACGGAGGTGAGCATGGTCACGGCGCACAAGGGGGACTTCCTCATCCCGATGGGCGCCGCGACCGACCGCTACGTGATGGAAGTGATGGAATGCGAGGCCGAGGACAGCTTCTTCGCGTGGGGCTTCTTCGACAGCATCCTGCAGCAGAAGGAGTGGTTCAACCCGTACAGCTTCGAGGACATTGCGGCGTTCATGCTCGAACAGGATCCCGGGCTACAGAAGCAGCTCGATGAGCGCAAGGCCAGTGATGCCGACTTCGCGAAGGACCCAGGGGCCCAGTTGAACTTCATACTCCAGCACAGTCCCTACCGAGAGCGGAACCTCAAGCGCTACCCGGTGCTCCGCGTGATCGAATAGCGAGCGATCTTCGCGGTCCATGCGCAGCAAAGCCCAGAGCACACAAGATCCCGGGATAGGCACCTCCTTCGAGCGTCCACTGGACCGGCTTGTAGGGAAGGATGGCAGCTTCCACGTCAACCGCATCGGCCAGCTTTCGGGGCTGCGCGAAGGGTTCATCGCGCTTGCCACGATGCCGATGTGGCGCCTGGTGCTCACGTTCATCGGCGCCTACCTGACCATGAACCTGGTCTTCGGGTCGCTCTACATGCTCATTGGGGTGGAGAACTTGGGGAACGCTGACATGACCTCATTGGCCGGAAAGTGGATGAGCGCCATCGGCATGAGCGTGCAGACCTTGACCACGGTCGGCTATGGGTCACTCTATCCGCACAGTACATCGACATGGACCCTCGCCGCGATCGAAGGCGTGTTCGGCATCCTCGGCTTCTCACTGATCAGTGCGGTGATCTATGCGCGTTTCGCGCGACCGACCACACGTCTGGCTTATAGCGATATGGCGCTCATCGCGCCGTTCAAGGAAGGCTGGAGCCTGCAGATGCGGTTGGCCAACAAACGCAGCACGCTACTGGTCGAGATCGAGGCCCGCATGCTGATGGTGATGGCCGATGTGGACGAACATGGCGAGCGGCTCAACTACTACAACTTGAAATTGCAGTTCGACAAGGTCAGTTTCCTGCCGCTCAGTTGGACGCTGGTGCATCCCATCACACCGGAAAGCCCGCTGGCGGGCGTCACCCACGAGGAACTCACGCGCCGCCGTGCCGAAGTGATCATCATCCTCACGGGGGTCGACGAAGGCTACATGCAACAGGTGATCACACGCCATTCGTTCCGTTATGACGAGATCGTGTGGGGAGGTCGGTACGTGCGCCCCTTCAGTGCCAAGGATGGATCGATGCGGATGGACCTGGCCAAGCTGAGCGAATTCACAGTGGTCAAAGCTCCAGAGCACCTGCCGAATTGATGGATCGGTCCCGTACTGAAGGGAATCCATCTTCACTACCTTGGAGGCGTCTCCCTGACCGTATGACCATGGACCCGATCGCGCTCAAGCGCAGCGTGCTGACCGCCGCTGGCACCCGCCTGCAGAACACCGCCGCTGAACTCCAGGAACGCATCAACGACCTGAAGGCCGTCACCATCGGTGATGACAATGCCGAGAGCGCCAGTCAGACCGAAAGCACCCGTGGCTCCGATGTGGAACTGATGAACTCACTCGGTGAACAGCACGAGCACGTGCTGCGCGATGCCGATCAGCTCTCGACGATCGATCCGTCCGTGCGCATGGACCGTGTGCAGTATGGCGCGGTGGTGCATACCGATCGGCGCAATTTCCTTGTGGCGACCAGCCTAGAGGAGTTCGATGCTGGTGGCAAGCACTACCTCGGCGTCACACCGAAAGCACCACTCATCCAGACCTTGCTGGGAAAACAGGCAGGGGAGCAGGCCACCTTCAACGGTATCACAACGACCATCCAGGACATTCTCTAGCATGGAACTCTATGACATCGGCATCGGTGCCCGGGTGAAACATCCAAAAATGGGGGTGGGTGTGGTCTATGACATTGATCCACACATCGTACATATCTTCTTCCGCGACCATGGTGAACAGCCCATCAGTCGTTCGTTCGAAGGATTGATCACCATCGCACCCGGTGTGGAGGTGGCTGGCGCCGAGTTGGACATGGATAGTGTGACCAGCGCGTTGCGCGATGTGTTGGAGGAGATGCAACTGCCGCAACGTCCCGTGGAAATGGCGCGCAAGTACGAAGGCGGAATGCTCGAAATGCGGCCTAAGGATCCATCGCTCAAGAGCAAGGAGCTGTCGATCGACGACTTCTTCCATAAGATCGTCATGATCCGCGACCGCTTCCGCGTGCTGGAACAGAAGATCAACGCGCACCCGTCGCTGACCGAACAGGACAAGGTGGAACTGCAGCAGTACATCACGCGTTGCTACGGATCGCTCACCACGTTCAATATCCTCTTCGAAGACAAGGAGGACCACTTCGTGGGGCAGAAGGGCGACGCCTAGCGAGTTATCCACCATTGCTTGCATAGGCCTGCGCACGCATGTACTTTCGTTCCGTTGCTTCGTTCTTTGATCCTTACGCCTGAAAGAGGCTCACGATAAAGCCCACACAGGCCATCTGTTCATTGGAACCAACAATTTCCATCAGGGATCGCACCCTCGGTGGTCTACGGCGGGCCTCAGCCCCGACTTGTCGGGGTTTGCTTCGGCAACAGGAGGATTACGGAAGCCATCATCGCGATCCCGCCCATGTGATAACCATGGGTTTCTTTGAACGTGGCCCTGTGTGGGCTTTTTTTGTGCTCTCGTGAACGGATCAACCACCACCAGCATCACGCGCCCGAGCGTCCTGCTCCCTGTCGTCGAGGCCTTCTACACCGTTCAAGGCGAAGGAGCCTTCACTGGGCACGCGGCCTACTTCATCCGCCTGGGCGGATGCGATGTGGGTTGCACCTGGTGCGACGTGAAAGCCAGTTGGGATGCCGAACCCCATCTGAAGCTGAGCGTGGAGGCCATTGTGGCCGCAGCAGCCGAACACCCCGCACGTATCGCTGTGATCACGGGTGGCGAACCGCTAATGCACGACCTGGGCCCGCTGACCGCAGCCCTGCACGGAGCTGGCTTCCGGACGCACATCGAGACCAGCGGGGCGCATCCGTTCAGCGGAGCATGGCACCATGTATGCTTGAGCCCGAAGAAGTTCAAGGCCGCTTTGCCGGAAGCGTTCGAGCAGGCGGATGAACTCAAGGTGATCGTCTTCAACAAGCACGACCTGACGTGGGCTGAGGAACAAGCGGAACGCACGAAACCCGGATGCACCCTCTACCTGCAACCCGAATGGGACAAACGCGAAGCGATGATGCCCCTGGTCGTGGACCACGTGAAAGCACATCCCGGCTGGCTGATCTCTTTGCAGACCCACAAGTACATGAACATTCCATGAGAGGTTCAAAGCGGCGAGTAGCGAGTGCGGCCGCGCGAAGCCGACGCGCCGAGTGGCGAGTACAAGCTCAGAAGTTTTTTGTGCTTGTACTCGCCACTCTCCACTCGCTGGTCACCACTGCCCAGCCGGGTGGATACACCACCACGGATAAGGGGGCTATCAAGAAGTACGAAAGCGGGGTGGAATGCATGCGCATGCGGAAGATGGATTGTGCGTTGAGCGAGTTCACCAAGGCGGCCGCGGCCGATGAGCGCTTCGCGGAACCGAGGCTGATGCTGGCTGAGATGTGGGAGGAACAGGGCAAGGATGCCGAGGCCATCGCGCAATACCGCGAGGTGCTCGCGATATCACCAGCGCTATTCCCCATCGCGCAGTTGCATCTGGCCGATCTGGAGTTCAGGGGCGGGCAATACGCCGAAGCGGAGCGCAACTACAGAGAGTATCTGAAACAGGAGCAGGAACCACAGCGAAAGGCGCGGGCTCGCTTGGGCATTGAGAATTGCGCGTTCGCGGCCGAGGCGATCAAGCAACCGGTGCCGTTCGAGCCCAAGAACCTCGGGCCGGGCGTGAATAGTGCCGATCCGGAATACTTCCCGTGCATCACGGCCGATGATGCGACGCTGATCTACACACGCCGTGTGAAAGCACCGGAGATCATCCCCTGGGGCATGCAGGAGGATTTTTACGTGAGCCACAAAGGCGTCGATGGTTCCTGGCAGCCGGCCACATCGATCCCCACGGTGAACACCAAGCAATACAACGAAGGCGCGGGAACGCTCACGCCGGATGGCCGCTTCATCATTTTTACCAAGTGCGCCACGGAGGATGGTTCATACGGCGGTGGACTGCGCGGCTACGGTAGCTGTGATCTCTTCATCAGCCGACGCATCGGCGATCGCTGGACACCGCCCGAGAACCTTGGTCCGCCTGTGAATTCGAGCAACTGGGAAACGCAACCCAGCATGGCCAGCGACGGCCACACGCTCTACTACATCCGCGGTGCTGTCGCGCGGGATGGCATCAAGAGCATGGACATCTACACGACCACCTTGCAAGATGACGGTGCGTGGAGCAAGCCCGAAAAACTCGGGCCGACCGTGAACACGCCTTTCCAGGAGGAGAGCGTGCAGATCCACCCCGATGGCCGCACGTTGTACTTCAGCAGCGATGGACATCCCGGCTTCGGCGGGCTCGACATCTTCGTGAGCCGGAAAGGGGAGGATGGAGCTTGGGGCCCGGCGCTGAACCTGGGTTATCCCATCAACACCGGTGCTGATGAGAACAGCCTGCTCGTTAGTGCCGATGGCAAGGTCGCCTACTTCGCGAGCGATCGCGCAGGTGGGCTCGGTGATCTGGACCTCTACGGTTTCGAACTCTATCCGGAAGCCCGGCCACTGGCGGTGAGCTACATCCGTGGCAAGGTCACCGACAAGACGAACGGCCAGCCCGTTGAAGCGGATGTTGAACTGTTCGATGTATCAACTGGCAAACTGGCGACCGGTGCGTACAGCGACCCCAAGACCGGCGAGTTTCTGGTGTGCATCCCCACCGGCCGTGAGTATGCGTTGAACGCGAGTTCCGAAGGCTACCTGTTCTTCTCGCAGAACTACAATGTGGCGGCGGGTACGCCGAAAGAGCCCTACACATTGGATGTTCCGCTGAGTCCGCTCACGACCGGCAGTACCATCGCCTTGAGGAACATTTTTTTCAATACGGCGAGCTACGAGTTGTTACCCACGAGCAACGCGGAGCTGGAGAAGCTTGGCAAACTCTTGAAGAACAACCCGACCCTGCGCATCGAGCTGGGTGGCCATACTGATAATGTCGGTGCCGATGCCGCGAACATGACCCTCAGCGATCAGCGCGCGAAAGCGGTGCGCGATCACCTCATAGCACAAGGCATCGATGCGACGCGGATCACCGCCAAGGGCTACGGCGAAACGAAGCCTGTGGCCACGAACGATACCGAAGAGGGTAGGGCACAGAACCGCCGCACGGAGGTTACGGTGCTGTAGGCTACTGCAATTCGAATTTCACGGACTGGCTGAACTGGACGTTCACGACGCGCCCATCCTGCTCACCGGGTTTCCATGGAGGCAGGGTGGCGAATACGCGGCGGCATTCTGTTTCGATGGAACGGCACAGCGCGTTCAGCGCGCGAACGTCGACCAGCTTTCCACCCTTGTCGATCGTGAACTCGAAGAGGGCCTGACCGGCCACGTTCATGTCAATGGCCTCTGCCGGATAGTGGATGTTCTGTTGGAGATGCTTCATGATCAAGCCCTCGGTGCAGGCGTTCCGTTGCCCATCGTGCGCAATGCTGTCGCACAGGACCAGGCAAGGCATCCGTTCATCCACGTCCGCTGGTGATCCGCTGTTCAGCAGGGAGCCATGCTCGTAGACAAGGGTATCCAGCACCGCACCTGTGCTATCATACGCGTACCCGATGCCGTGAAGGACGCCGTTCAGGTAGGCGAGGCTGGTGCTTTCATGACCTCGTTTGTCCCAGTTGGTCCAGATGCCCTGCTCTTTGTTCCCTGTGTAGCGCCCTTCGCGTCGGCTCCCATCGAAGCCGCCATGCACCCATGGGCCGACACGTGCTCCACCGGCATAGGCGCCTTGTGACCGCGATCGGCCATCATCATACCACTGCGCGAAGGGACCATCCAGCGTGGTGAGTCGTTTGTCGCTGAACGACATCAACGCGGTCATCTGCCCGGTCTCTGGATAGAACGTGCGCACCACCCACTGACCATTCACCGTGCGCGAGACCACGTAGTGGAACCATGTCCGTTCGATGGTTTCATCCGGCTCCGTCGCGAACTGGAACTTGTTCTTGAACTTGCCGCTGGACTTCGAAAAGTCTTGCGCCCGGCCTTCATGCCAGCCAAGCAATGCGATCAAGATCGCCAGGAGCGGAAGTCGCATCCCTATTCGAGGGATCATGACCGGGAGAGTTCACCGGCCCGGGCACTGGCCGCTGCGATCCCGCGCCCTAGCGTTCCGTCCAGATCGCCTTCCCCGAACACCTTGAACGCTGCCTCCGTGGTGCCGCCTTTGCTCATCACGGCCTTGATCAGTTCCTCAGGTGTGCGATCGGTGTGCTCCATCAGGTGGAAACTGCCGAGCATCGTCTGTTTCACCAATGCAGCGGAGACATGTGGTTCGAGGCCCAGGCGCACACCGGCGTCGATCATCGTGCGCACAATGTGGAAGAAGTAGGCCGGTCCGCTTCCGCTCAAGGCGGTCACTGGATCGAGCATGTTCTCGTCGGCAAGATGGATCGCACGCCCGGTGCAGTTGAGCAATTGCTCCACCATCAATGTTTGCCGCATGGTGAGCTCCGTGCCGGTGGCATAAGCCGTGATGCCCATGCCGATCTGCGCGGGCGCATTAGGCATGGCGCGCACCACGGTGGCGTGCCCCAGATCGGTCGTGATGCGCTTGAGCGTGATGCCCGCCATGATCGAGAGCACCACCTGAAAGGGTTTCAGCACAGCGGATAGCGATGATGCGACCGCACCGAAGTCCTGTGGTTTCACGGCCACGATCACCAGATCGCTTTCACCGACCGCCGACGTGATCGAGGAAAGGACCTGGCCATAGCGCTCCAGTTCGGCGCCGCGGTCCGCACGACGAACCACGAGGAGCAGGTCCTCCTTCCGCACCAGGCCGTACTTGCGAAAACTGCGCGCATAGGCGGTGCCCATGTTGCCGCAACCGAGGATGGTGATCTTCATGTGAAGGAGGTGTTGACCGCAGAGGCGCGAAGACGCAAAGGAACCACGACCATCTCAGGGTGCGCGAACCGAAGCATCCGCGGCGACGACCTCGAACCGCGCATACAGCACATTAGCTCCGGTCTTTGCGCCTTTGCGTCTTTGAGGTTCTTTTCGTGCATCAGTGTGTCACCACCTTCAATCCCACAATGGATGCGATAAGCGTGAAGATGAAGAACAGCCGCCAGAAGTCGGTCGGTTCCTTGAAGAGGAAGATGCCGATGAGCACGGTCCCGACAGCGCCGATGCCTGTCCAGACCGCGTATGCTGTGCCGATGGGCAGCGTTTGTGTCGCTTTATAGAGAAGGAACATGCTGATGGCGAGACAGACGAAGAAGCCGGCCATCCATAGGCCAGAGTTTCCTGCGGCCTCCCTGGCCTTGCCCAAGCAGGTCGCGAAACCCACTTCGAACAAGCCGGCGATCACAAGCATCAACCAGTTCATGTGCCGAAGGTAGAAGGGGACAAGGATCAGTTCCTGCCGACCACAGCGATCAGAACCCCAAGGTCTCCGTCGAGATCCTGAACGCCCTGCTCAGGAATGAAGGCCTTGCTCACAAAACCGTCCAGGTACAACGCGTCGCTGCAACCCTGTTCCAGGAAGTAGCGCGCGAAGTCGTGGAAGTTCACAGGTTCGCGGGATATGGCGAAGACCACGCGTCCATCGGGAAGCACCCCCACGCCATTGCGAATGTTCAGGTTAGTAGAACCTGCTTTGAAAAGTGGGTTGATGGTTCCCTTCGTCACCAGCATGGGTCCGCTTTGCGTGGCGAACTCCACCCCCTTGCGTGGAACGTAGTCCTCGGTTCGAACAACGAAGGCTTTGTGATCCCCGGTGATGCCGAACACGCCATTGGGTTGCATGAAGAAGTTGCCGTACCCCTTCGTCCTTCGATCGATCGGCTTCAGCGTCACGCCCTTTTCCACATACAAGCCGAGCGGTGACCGGTCCGTGGTGTACATGCCTCCGTTCATCGCGAAGCGCAGCGTCCTGCCTTGGCGCTTCAGTGAACGTTCCAAGGCGCCGATGTTCCCGAAGACCTGGTCACTGTCGTTCTTGCAGTGCATGGTGATCGGCTCCGTGGCCGGATCAACGATGCGTTGTGCAATGCTGGGTCCTGGTGCCGGGCGCAAGGCCATCAGCCCCAGACCTGCCGTCAGGCCGAAGATGATCGGTTTGAAAGAAGGCCTCATCACAGTCGAGCTAGAAGCCGACCGATACACCGAACGAGATCCCCGCACCGCGTGTTGTGCCCAGGAAGAAACCGGGAACGTGTGGGGTGCCAACACTTACCAGCACGCGCTGGGCGATGCGGAAACGCGAGGCCAACCCGATACGAAGGCCACCAAAGCCGCCGTAGCTCAAGCTGGCGCCCAGCAACGCATGTGATCCGCATCGGCGACTGCCGGTCACGGTGACTTGCGGAACATAGCCCGGTAGGTAGCGCTGATCGAGGATCGCTGTACCCCGCCAGTTGCGACCGAGTTTCATGCTGGCCGATGCACTCGCCATGAAGGGGAGAAGGCGTGTGAACGCCCCCGTTCGATACTGAAGTCCGAAGGTGTCGCGTAGCTGCTGCTCGCCGAGGAGCACCTCGTCCAAGTCGAAGATGTTGGCGACCTCAAAGCCTTCGTATTCGATCACGGTATCCTTCTCGATGCGAACGGCGTTACCGTTCCAACTCGTGAACCCCAGATCCTGCACTTCGAACGCCAGGTCGATCGGTCGATGCGTTCGGCGGAGCACGGTGGCCCAGCGACCCGAGAGGGCCAAGCCGATGCCATTGCTGCGGCCGAAGTCGCTGCCTGCCGTATCGCTTTGGTAAAAGTCGCCGAGGATCGAGGCGCGTAGCACACGTCCGTCAGTTCCGGTGTACACGCCTGCCCACTCCACATCCGCCGCCGAGATCGATTGTCCGTTGACCAGGTCGAGCCGTGCGTAGGATCCGGAACGATCATCCTGGATCCCTGCGCCGATCGTCTGGTAACGGATCTGTGTGTTCGCCGAGGGGCCGAGGTCGGCACGCTCGCCCTCGAACCCGGCATTTCCAAAGAAGGTGACCTCGTAGAGGTCATCGGTGAAGCGGAGGCCCACTTGTTCGTGATGGGCCACGCTCACTAAGGGGCGCCAGTGCCGGTGATCCAGAAAACAGTCCCGGCCCGTCCACGTCACACGAGCGGTGATGATGTGGCCTGCGGTGTTGCGCTGTTTAGATGCCACCGCGTCCATGGATCGCTGGCGCAGATCGCGATCGATGAAGCCACCCTGGTATAACGCCCATGGCAGTTCATTGTAGAGGCTGTTCGCGTTGTATGCGAAGGATCCTTCCGCACTGATGCGGTTCGCCCAACGGCCGGGTTGATCCACAAGACTATCCACTGGAAGAGACGGGAATTGCGAGAACACGGCCACCCTGCAGATCACGGCCAACGAGAAGGCCACCGCTCTACTCATTCCCGTTCACGATGTAGTTGGCCGCTGCGGTGATCTGCAGATCGAGCTTGTAACTGTCCAGGATCCTCAGGTGCTGCGTCTGGTCAATGGTGGTGAAGGCCACACGTGTCCGCAAACGACCACCGGCATAAAGGAGATCCACCTGTTCAGCGGTCAGGTCGGTCTCCATCCGCGACTCTGTCGCATACTGCACCAGCGCGTTCACGCCAAGCACACCGGAAGCGATGCTGCCGGTCACGGGTAGGCTGCTGAGCACCTGGCCATCGGCGTCCACGATATCCAATTCCAGCCGCGCATCGAAGGGGAAGCCATTGGTGGCGAAGAGCATCAGCTTGCCACTTTGGAGGCCATGCGCTTCCGCCGTACCCGGAAGCTCGGGAGTGAGGATGTTCTGCAGAGTCAGGTCGTTCGCGATGAGCCGCAACGGGATCTCCAGTTCGAGGCTTGCCTTGAGCTTGCTTTCGAAGTAGAGGAAGTCGTTGCCATTGCTGATGTCGCCAAGTGGATTGAGATGCACGTCCAATTCGTAGCTCAACTGGTCGGGCAAGTTCTCCAAGAACAGATCCAGGTTGCTGTCGGTGTTGTCCAACTCGTTCTCATAAACGCTCGGGGTGAAGCCAAAGCCGAGATCGAGCGCGCGGTTCAGGTTGATGGGACCTGGAATGATGGAGTGCATCAGGTCGACGCTGTTACCCGTGGTCGAATTAAGGGCTGTGAGGTACCTGATGGCCACCCGCACATCCGCACCGAAGCCGTTCTCCAACCGCATGCGCAAGGCGACCTGATCCAAGTCGATGCTGCCACCGACCACGTTGTTGAAAAGCCCCAGGTTGCTCACTTCCGGCCCAACATGAACGGTGCGGGATCCGAAGTAGCCTTTGGCATATTGCGGAACCAATCCGTTATAGCTCACGGTGGCGATCAGGCTGTCCTGGTCGGTAACTGTAGCTCCCGCACCGTTCTGGTCCAATTGGGCGCTGATCGAGGTGGTGAGCGTGTTCACGCTGTTGAAGTCAGGTCCGCGGAGGTCGAAGACGCTGCCAGCCAGATCCCGCGAAGCGGAAGCCAGGGCGGGGTTGGCAGGGGTGCCGGGGCCAACGGAAGCGTTCATCGCTGAGGTTCCGGTAGCGAAGGTGACGCCCGGAAGATCCACCGTACCGATCACCGTACTGGCCACCATGTTCTTCAGGCTCAGTTCGAGCGTACCCTCGCGGAGATCCAAACGGCTCAGTTCAAGATCCTGAAGATCGAAGCGGGTCACATCGTTCTCTCCGAAGAAGTTCGTGCCAGCTGGGAAATTCAACGGACCGGGGGTAGGTAACGCATAGCTGTATACGAACGAGGTATCCGGGGCACTCAACAGCGTATCCAGATCGAGAACGAAGAGATCCGACCGGAAAAGCAGGGTCAGCGCTCCTTGGGATCCTGTGATCAGGTCTGAATCAGGCAGCACGTCGCGGATGGTGAAGGAGGTGATCACCAGCGGGGCCAGGAGATCAACGTCCCATTGTGGCTTCGCTTCCTTGCGGCACCCGCTCCCCGCGGTGGAGAATACCATCAACAGCAAGGCAACCAGCCCCGGGGTCCTTGCGTTTTCCATTCGGAGGCAAAGTACGGGCTGCCTGCCTTTATCAGGGGACCACAGGCGACCTCGTCGTTACTTTACTCCCGCTATTCTCGGACGACCGTGTTGACCAAGCGGCATATTCTTCTCCCGGCGCTGTCCTCGGCTCTGGTCATGTTCGGCCTTTCGTACCTCTGGCACGGGCTGGCGCTCACGGATCTGCAGGAGCTGAAGATCCCGCTGACGCTTTATCTGCTGTTGGCGTTGTTGGTCTACCTGGTCCTGGGCCTGATCCTCACGCTGTCCATCCACAAGGCGATCCAGTATGAATGGATCTCGCTGAAAGGGGCCTTCCCGCTCATGGCCATGTTCGTCGGGGCGGCCTTGGGTTTCTTCGTCTACCTGGTGATCTTCGTGCTGGGAATGACCTTCACGAAGCATGGTATGATGCACGTGGTGGTCGATATTCTCTGGCAGATGCTCGAGCAAGGGCTAGGCGGCCTGGCTGTGAGCCTGGGGATCATCTACGATCTGCACAGGCAGTTCATGAAACAAGAACGCGCCAGCTGAGGCGCCAGGGCTGATTTGCGCCTCGGCGCGCAGGGCCTTTACTTTCATGCTCCGTCCCGTTGGCAGGAGCGATGGAGTCCGTGTAGCTGACCGCATAAGCCGAGGGGTGGCTTCCGATGAACGCTTACCGTGGGTCCATTCTCCTTCGCTTGCCGATCTGGTGCAGCCTACTCATTGGCCCAATCGCGCTTGGCCAGGTCATTCCGCCAGAACGCATGACCGATTGGAGCCGTGCCGGTTTCCATATCGATCCTCCAGAACCCACGCGGTTCCTTTCGCTCGCAGACTTCGGAGGCGTTGGCGATGGTGCCACGCCGAACAATGCGGCCATGGTCGCTGCAATGGCCGCCGCTGAGGGGGCGATGACCCTGATCAGCATCCCGGCTGGCAACTACCTCTTCACTTCCGGCATCATCCTTCATGACAGTGTGATCGTCCGTGGCGAGGGTGCGGACAACACCACGTTAACGCTCAGCGAATCGGGATATGGGCATGGACTGCGTGCGGTCGGCTCGGAGGATACCGCGCGCTACTGGCTCACTGCGGACGTATCACGCGGCAGCTACCATCTGGCAATGGCGAGCACTGCGGGCCTCGGTGTTGGTGATCTTGTCCGCTTGTACCGCGACGATGCCGAGCTGGTGGTCTCATCCTGGGCGCTGGGCACAACAGGGCAACTTGTGGATGTAACAGGAGTGCAACCCGACGGTCTCGACCTCGCTTCGCCGTTGAGAGCAGGCTATACGCTTGCGGGAGCCGCTTATGCGCACAAGATACGTCCGGTCCGGTACTGTGGCATCGAATGCATGCGGATAGTCCGCACGGACGCGACGATCGATCAGTGGTCGAACATCTTCTTCCAACGTGCCTCGCATTGCTGGGTGCGCGGCGTGGAGAGTGTGAACTGCAACTTCTCGCACATCGATCTGTTCACCAGCGCCAATTGCGAGGTGAGCGGCTGCTATCTGCATGATGCGTTCGACTATGGCAATGGTGGCAAGGCCTATGGTGTGATGGCCTATTTCACCGCCGGTGAGAATTACGTCTACGACAACATTTTCAAGCACCTCCGCCATTCGATGATCGTGGAGACCGGGGCCAACGGCAACGTGTTCGCGTACAACCGATCGCTCGACCCGTACTGGACGGATGTCGCATTGCCGGCGAATTCCTCCGGAGAGATCGTCCTGCACGGAGACCATCCCTACCTGAACCTGTTCGAAGGGAACGTTGTGCAGAACATCTCCATCGACGATTCGCATGGGCGCAACGGGCCGTTCAATACCCTCTTCCGGAACCGGGCATCCCTCTGGGGCATCCTCATGAACAACGCACCCGCGACCGATTCAATGAACATCGTGGGGAACGAGGTTACTGGCTTGTATGTGCTCAACGGGGTCGGTCATCTCGCGTTCGGCAACATCGCGAACGGTACAGTGACCCCGGCCGGTACCGGAACGCTGCCCGATCTCTCGTACTACCTGCCCGTGCTGCCTGCCTTTCTTCAACCGATCGGCGCATTGCCCCAAGTGGGCCCGGGTAGTCTAACACCCGGCACCATCCCTGCCGCACTTCGATACGCCTCGGGAAGCGGTTTCACGGTATGCACATATCCGGATATCAATACTGGAGCGCGTTCTGAGAACCACTTCGTAGGAGAAGTTCACGTGTATCCTGTGCCCTTCACCGATCATATCCGGTTGACAGGTGCTGCATTGAACGGTGCTGCGGTCGCGATCGTCCTGTACAATGCGGTGGGCGGCGAAGTGGCCCGATACGG
>JBDTNF010000274.1:0-24199 GCA_039933875.1 Flavobacteriales bacterium
CGCGGTCGAAGAGCCCGCAGCTGCACAGGACCTTTCCTTGGAAGGGAATGTTGCAACGAACGCGTTGTGTGTGCATTCGCTAGGTGCCACCCGATATGTGATCATGGACGCGATGGGCAGGGTCATCCGCTCCGGCACCATGGGGCCAGGGCGTGCGGTCGTTGCAGTGGATGATCTCGTGCCCGGGACCTACATACTGCGGTCGACCGATGCCGATGCCGTGGGCTTGCGCTTCCTCGTGCTGCGGCCCTGATCCGCTTTCCCGGTGTTATTCCATGGGTCGTAACCCGTGGACGCATTGTGCGTACCAACAGGCCGATGATCAAGCGTTGCTCCCTTGTTCTGGTGTCCACGGTGTTGCTTCTCGGCCACGCCGCAGCACAAGCCGAACAGCCCCTGCTGGCCCAGGACGAGCACTATGTGATGGGGGATACCGGTGAGGATCCAGCACCGGACCTCAATGCCTACAGCGCATTGATCAAGCCGTTGGGCGGCGATTCAGTGCGCCAGTGCAACGGGCATCCGTGCATCGGTTGGGTGGAGGACCACTATCCCGATGGCACGTTGAAACACCGCGGCTATTATGATGCAGGTCAGATCACGGTATACCGCAACTACTTCCCGGATGGAACGCTGGAACGCGATTTCCGCGGGATCGATGACGTGAAGAGCGTTATGCGCACCTACCACCGCAATGCGCAACCGCGCTCGGAAGCCCGCTACGCGGATGGTGTCGCCTACCAATACAAGGACTATTATGTGAGCGGACAATTGCGCTACGAGGAGGAGCGGGACCGGGACGCGGCCTACTTCATCCGGATGGACCTTTACGCGGCGGATGGCCAACCGATCAGCCTGCTGCACCAAGTGGACCGCAAGAAGGCCGAATTCGAGCAGAAGGAATACTTCCCCGGCGGTGCGCTGAAGAGCAGCGGCCACTCCTGTTACAACCCGGCGCGCATGGACTCACAACGCATCGGCACCTGGACCTACTACGATACCGCCGGTCGCTTGATCCGTGAAGAGGATTATGTCGACGGCAAGGTGCACACGGCGCGGGACCTCTGAGCGCGCGGTAGGTATGGAACAACGAAGCCCCCGATATCGGGGGCTTCGCCTTTTCAGTACTGAACAGGGTTCCTTACTTCTTCTCGTCCTTCACTTCTTCGAAGTCCACATCGGTCACTTCGCTGTCGTTGGTCGTGCTGGTGTTGCCGGGTTGCTCCGCACCGCCTCCGTTCGCCTGGGCCTGTTGGGCCGCTTTGTACATCTCTTCACTGGCTGCGGAGAACACGCTGTTCAACTCGCTCATGGCGCTATCGATACCGGCGACGTCCTGTGCTCCGTGCGCGGTCTTCAATTTGCCGAGAGCGTCCTCGATCGGCTGCTTCTTGTCCGCAGGGAGTTTGTCGCCGAACTCCTTCAGTTGCTTCTCGGTCTGGAAGATGAGGCTGTCGGCCTGGTTCAGCTTGTCCGCACGCTCGCGGGCCTGCTTGTCCGCATCGGCGTTGGCCTCCGCTTCCTTCTTCATCTTCTCGATGTCATCCTTGCTGATGCCACTGCTGGCCTCGATACGGATGCTCTGCTCCTTGCCCGTGGCTTTGTCCTTGGCGCCCACATGCAGGATGCCGTTCGCGTCGATGTCGAAGGTGACTTCGATCTGGGGCACGCCACGCGGTGCGGGCGGGATCCCGTCGAGGTGGAACCGGCCGATCGTTCGGTTGCCTGCGGCCATGGGGCGCTCGCCCTGCAGCACGTGGATCTCCACACTCGGCTGGCTGTCGCTGGCCGTGCTGAACGTCTCGCTCTTCTTCGTGGGGATGGTGGTGTTCGCCTCGATCAATTTGGTCATCACGCCACCCATGGTCTCGATACCCAGGCTAAGCGGGGTAACGTCCAGAAGCAGCACGTCCTTCACGTCGCCAGCGAGCACACCACCTTGGATCGCGGCGCCGATGGCGACCACTTCGTCGGGGTTCACGCCTTTGCTGGGCTCTTTGCCGAAGAACTTCTTCACCGCTTCCTGGATGGCCGGGATACGGGTGCTACCGCCCACCAGGATCACCTCGTCGATATCGCTGGTCTTCAGGCCGGCGTTCTTCAATGCGCTTTCGCAGGGGGCGATGGTGCGCTTGATCAGGCTGTCGGCCAGTTGCTCGAATTTGGCGCGGGTAAGGCTGCGCACCAAGTGCTTGGGCATGCCGTTCACCGGCATGATGTAAGGCAGGTTGATCTCGCTGCTCGTGGTGCTGCTGAGTTCGATCTTGGCTTTCTCCGCGGCATCCTTCAGCCGCTGGAGGGCCATGGGGTCCTTGCGCAGGTCAAGCCCCTCGTCGTTCTTGAATTCCTCAGCGAGCCAGTCGATGATGACATGGTCGAAGTCATCACCACCCAGGTGCGTATCGCCGTCGGTGCTCTTCACTTCGAACACACCCTCGCCGAGTTCGAGCACGCTCACATCGTGGGTACCACCGCCGCAGTCGAACACCACGATCTTCTGGTCCTTGTGCTTCTTGTCCAGGCCGTAGGCGAGTGCCGCAGCTGTGGGTTCGTTGATGATGCGGCGCACTTTCAGGCCGGCGATCTCCCCGGCCTCCTTGGTGGCCTGGCGCTGTGCATCGTTGAAATAGGCGGGAACGGTGATCACTGCTTCGGTCACCGTGGTGCCCAGATAATCCTCGGCCGTCTTCTTCATCTTTTGCAGGATCATCGCACTGATCTCCTGCGGGGTGTATTCGCGGTCGCCGATGGCAACACGAGGCATGCCGTTGCTGCTGCGCACCACCTTGTAAGGCACCCGGCCGATCTCCTTGGCGTCCTCTTCATAGGTATTGCCCATGAAGCGCTTGATGGAGAAGATGGTGTTGGTGGGATTGGTGATGGCCTGGCGCTTGGCCGGGTCGCCCACTTTGCGTTCGCCACCATCCACGAAAGCGACGACGCTCGGCGTGGTGCGCTTTCCTTCGCTATTGGCGATCACCACCGGTTCGTTGCCCTCCATGACGGAGACGCAACTGTTCGTGGTTCCCAGGTCGATCCCGATGATCTTGCTCATGTTCTTTTTTGATTGGGGCACGATCCCTCGCGCCCATACGGTTTGTTTCTTACTGCCGCGGTTGTCAATGAGCGTGCCAGTGGAGCGGATCGACCGGATCCTGCCACGAACGCAGAGAGCCCGCGTCCGGCGCCGACTCTCAAGCTGTCAGATCGACAGAATTGGGTCAGTTGCAGCTATTGGGACTGCCTGGGTCGACACCCGAGCAGAAGTGCAGGTCGGCAGTGTACTGGCCCTCGACCAGTTCGGTGAGGGAGGGGCCACTGAGGCGTTTGCCATGCACGTTCTTGAAATAGCGACCGCCCCACACGCCGTATGCACCCGTCACGTTGCTATACGAAGGCCGGTCTTCGATGATGCCCGAGACCGGCTCAGTAAGGGTGAGGTAGGTGTGGAGATCGTCATTGGCCACGTCGATCAGGAAATCCAGGCCCATGAACACACGGCGGTTGGCCGAGCCATAGTCCCCATCGCTCCGGATCACATTGGAGATAGTACTATAAAAAGACTCCCCGTTCATGATCACAGCGAGTTCTTCGATGTTCTGCGAATTCACGGTCACCTTCGTGGCGAGCCGCTGTGTGATCGCCTTGTGCAGGGTATCGTCCCCGCGGATCTCATCGTACCGGAACCTGTACGATAGCACGTAACGTTTGCCATTGTATCGTGAGTTCCAGTTGAACTCGTACTGGCCGTAGCCCCCACCGACCGGGTTCATGAAATTCACCCGGCTTGCATTGTTCGCGGTGTCTTGGTCCACGGAGCTGATGGTGAAGTCGTTCACGACCGGCGTGCTGCTGGTGACGAGGTTCCCCTTGATACGCATCCGGAGTTCGTAGCGGCTATCCTGATAGAGGAAGGTACGGATACCCGAAAGGAGCACCTGCGCCAGTGGTGTGCGGAACGTGAAAAGGTGCTGGTCGGGCGAGTAGAATGTACCGGGTTCGCGGTTCGTGATCAAGGTATCCGTCATCGGGAACGAATCGAGCGCGGCGCCATTGGGGCCGATCCGGAATACTTTGGCGTAGGTGATGTCCTCACCATGGTACTCGTTCGAATCGGCGATCTGCGCGAACGTGTAGGCATCGCCTTCGCCCAAATAGGCTTTGTTGACCTTGACCAGGTGCACCGAGTCGCGCATGCTCAAGAGCCCGTACACCACGCTGATGTCCTTGTAAGGTGCGTTGATGTCGAGGTCCGTGCTGCATCCGGCGAAGGTGGCAGCAGCAGTGAGGAAGAGCACGATGCGTTTCATTCGGGTTCCGGGCGAGGTGGTCAAAGATAGAAGGGGCCGGGGACCGACCAAGGCGGTTTGACCAGCGGTGCACCGGCCACAGCGAACGGCTAGCTTTGGCGACCCCGTACGTACCACCAAACGCCTTCGTCCGCCTTGCGGTGGACGCACACAGCATGAGCACCCGGTTGAAGGACGTGAAGCGCGTGACCACCCACACGCTCCAAGAGATGAAGGCCAATGGCGTAAAGATCGCCATGCTCACCGCCTACGACTATTCGCTGGCCCGGCTGGTGGATGGCGCCGGGATCGATGTGATCCTGGTCGGCGATAGTGCGAGTAACGTGATGGTGGGCCACGAGACCACCCTGCCCATCACCCTGGACCAGATGATCTACCACGCTTCCAGTGTTGTGCGCGGCGTGGAGCGTGCGCTGGTGGTGGTCGATCTTCCGTTCGGCACCTATCAAGGCAACACAAAGGGCGCCCTCAATTCGGCCATCCGGATCATGAAGGAGAGTGGTGCGCACGCGGTGAAACTCGAAGGTGGGAGCGAGGTGATCGGTTCCATCGAACGCATCCTCACCGCCGGCATCCCGGTCATGGGCCACCTGGGCCTTACGCCGCAGAGCATCTACAAATTCGGCACCTATGTGGTACGTGCCAAGGAGGAGGAGGAAGCGAACCGGCTGCGGGCCGATGCGAAGCTGCTGGAGAAGGCCGGTTGCTTCGCGCTCGTGTTGGAGAAGATCCCCGCGAAGCTGGCCGAGGAAGTGGCCAGGAGCATCAGCATCCCGGTGATCGGCATCGGGGCGGGTGGTGGTGTGGATGGCCAGGTGCTGGTGCTGCACGATATGCTCGGCATCAATACGGAGTTCAATCCGCGTTTCCTGCGTCGCTATGCCGATCTGCACAGCGTGATCACCACCGCGATCTCGAGCTACGTGAAGGATGTTCGCGCGAAGGATTTCCCCAACACCGATGAGCAGTACTGAGGCGGGAGCCTCGATCCCGGTCCTTTTCGAGGATGCCTACCTGCTCGCGGTGAACAAGCCTGCAGGCATGCCTGCGCAGCCCGATCCCACGGGGGATGCCGATCTGCTGACCATGATCGCGGCACAGCGCGGAGGTGGGCCCCCTGGACTTGTGCATCGCCTGGACCGACCGGTGAGCGGAGTGATGATACTCGCCCTGGACCAGGAGGTGCTCGCGGCGTTGAACGCGCTCTTTCAGGATCGGGCTGTTCGAAAGCGCTACTGGGCCATCGTGGAAGGAGCGGCCGTGATGCCCGAGTGGAGGACGCTGGAACACCACCTGGCCCACGATACCAAGGCGAAGCGCGCGCGTGTGTTCAAAGGCGGTACGTCCACTGATGATGTCGCTCGACTCCGCATCCGATCACTCGCGGCTGGTGAGCGTTACACCCTGCTGGAAGTGGAGCCGGAGGGTGGTGCGTTCCATCAGATCCGTGCGCAACTCGCTGCGGCGGGCCATCCCATCAAGGGTGATGTGAAGTACGGTGCACGGCGGGGTGAAAAGGACCGCAGCATCGGGTTGCACGCGCGCTCGATCTCCTTTGATCACCCCATCACCGGAAAGAAGGTCGACGTCCTGGCTCCGGCCCCGAGCGGTCCACTCTGGAATGCGCTCCTCGGCCTTGTCGCTCCCCGCGCGGAGGAGTGAGCCGATGGCGCGCGGTCACATCGGATCCACGTCGGTGACCAGCTGCACTGCGCGATGCGCGGGATCGCTGAAGACCTGATCGACCGTATCGCGGACAAAGGCCTTCTCCTCATTGTGCGCGCTGCGTCGAAGTTTGATCAGCAGGTTGCGCAGGTGTTTATCGCGCACTCGCGCTACGATGGGTATCTCAGGTCCGAGAACGCGATCACCCAATCGCTCACGCAACGCCATGGCCAGCGCTGATGCGGTGGTGGCGACCCGATCCTCGTAGCGGTGTTTCAATGTGAGTTGCACCAAACGCATGAACGGCGGATAGCCGTGGGCCTGTCTGTGCTCCAGTTCCCGCGCGTACATGCCATCCACGTCGTGCTTCACCACGAGGTCGAGGATCGGATGCAAGGGGTCCTGCGCCTGGATGATCACATTGCCAGCGGTCTTCTTGCGTCCTGACCTTCCAGCCACTTGCGCCATCAATTGGAAAGCCCGCTCATGCGCCCGGAAATCAGGGAAGCGCATCAGATTGTCCGCGTTGAGGATCCCCACAACGCTTACATGATCGAAGTCCAATCCCTTCGTCACCATCTGCGTACCGACGAGGATGTCGAGTGTGCCCTGGCCAAAACCGTTGAGGATCCGATCGAGCGCGTGCTTGCCACGCGTGGTGTCCTGGTCCATGCGCGCGATCCTTGCATCGGGGAACAGTTCACCAAGTTCCTCCTCGATCTTCTCGGTGCCGAAGCCGAGCATGCGCAGCCGCGCTCCGCCGCAATGCCCGCAAACCGTGGGTGGAGGGTAGTGCCGACCGCAGTAGTGGCAGCGCAGCTGATGTTGCTGTTTGTGGTAGGTGAGGCTCACATCACAGTGGTCGCACTCAGGTACCCAGCCACAGGTCTCGCATTGCCACACCGGCACATAACCCCGGCGGTTCTGGAAGATGATCGCTTGCTCGCGGCGGTCCAGGGCATGCTGCACCGCTTCGATCAGCGTGGGTGTGAAGTGTCCGCGCATCTGTTTGCGCCGGTAGGCATCGCGCAGGTCCACACGTGTGATCGTGGGCAAAGCCACATCGCCGAAGCGGGTCGTCAGATCGACCCTGCCGTACTTGTCGGTGGCGGCGTTGTGCTGGCTCTCCATGCTGGGTGTGGCTGAGCCGAGCAGGGTCTTGGCCCCGAAGAGCGAGGCGAGCACGATGGCCATGTCGCGCGCATTGTATCGCGGCGCTGGATCGTGTTGTTTGAAACTCGCGTCGTGCTCCTCATCCACCACCACCAAGCCGAGCTTGCGGAACGGGAGGAAGAGCGCCGACCGCGCGCCAACGATGATCGACGGTGCGTCCACACCACGCACCATGCGCAGCCACAAAGCGGTGCGTTCGTGCTGTGCCATACGCGAATGGAACACCGCGATGTGATCGGCGAACCGCTCACGCAGCCGCGTGATGATCTGCGTGGTGAGGGCGATCTCGGGGAGCAGGTAGAGCACCTGTTCCCCACGCGCCATCGCTTCCTCGATCAATGTGATGTACAACTCCGTCTTGCCAGAGGAAGTCACCCCGCGAAGAAGTGTGACGTTGTGTCGCTCGAAGGCCATGCGCACTTCATCCAGCGCTTGCGACTGTGCACCGGAAAGGGTGGGAGCCGGGCGTTGTGATCCACCCGCAGCGGGCGTTCCAGCTTCGCGTTCTTCGGTGATGAAGAGTCCTTTCTCCACCAATTGCTTCACCACGGCGCTGGTCGCATCGCTTGCGCGGAGCAGTGCGGCGCGCTCCACTTCTTTCGGTGTGTCGGTCAGGCAGCGGCTCAACTCGATGTAACGCATCAGCAGATGCAACTGCTTGGGTGCGCGCTCCAGTTTGTCGAACCAATTGTGCAGGGCTTCTTCGGACATGGCAGCGGGTGCGAGCGCCACGTAGATCACCATGCGCGGCTTCCACGTGTCGCGCAGTTCCTCTTCCAAGAGCAAGGTGCCTTGCTCCATCAAGCTCTTCACCACGGGCATCGGATCCTTGAGGCCGAGCAGTTCACCGGCCTGCTCCAGCGTGACCACTTCCTGATGCTGCAGTGCGTCGAGCAGCAGGCCTGCACGCCTGGTCACAGGTGTGTCGTTCACGCCGAATGGTGCGGCCACCAGGCGTGTCTCACTGCTGAGTGTGAGTTGGGCGGGCAGTGCGGCGATCATCACTTCGCCAAGTGAACAGAGGTAGTGTTCGGCGATGCGTTCCCACAGGCTGAGTTGTTCTTCCGTGACGATCGGTGAGCCGTCGAGGATGGAAAGCAGTTCACGCACTTCCCGGTGTCCGGGGTGAACATCGGTCACCGCACGCACCAAGCCGCCATACACCTTACGCCCACGACCGAAAGGAACGGCTACACGCATGCCGGGAAGAACCACACCAGCGCCATCGGGGATGGCATAAGTGAAGGATCCGGGAACGGCCAGCGGCAGGATCACATCGACGAACATGGCAACGGAAGGGTCGAGTGCAAAGGTGATGGTTGGTTGGCTGAGCACAGGCAACATTTCGCCGACACCGCGTGTCTTCATGGCATGGAGCGCAAGAAGACAGGCAGCAGCAAGAAGGGGACGCCCGAGGTAGTGCAACGGGATTACGACCTGGAGACCCCGTTGTGGAGCAAGTACTACCAGCAGGTGCGCAAGAGCATCCGTTTCCCGCGTTATTACAAGAAGGCGTTGAACTGGTAGTCCGGCAGGTGGTGGTGTGGGTGCGGTTCCGTTACATTCGGCTCCGTTACCAAAAACCCGCTCCGGACCATGATCAGGATCTTTACGTTTCTATTGTTGCTCGTTGTCGGTGTGGCAACGACATCAGCCCAGGTCGGTAGTAGCTGTGCTACCGCTGAGCCCATCATCCTGGGTCAGTACGTTGCCCCAGCCGATGATCACTTCTATGCGTTCACGCCCACGGCCACAGGTAACTATACCGCCCGGACCTGCGGCCTCTCGGGCTGCGACACCAAGCTTTGGGCCTATGACTACTGTACCGACTTGGTGGTCGATGATGGCGCATTGAACAGCATCGCCTACAACGACGATGGTTGTGGGTTGCAATCAGGCATCAGCATGGATCTGGTCCTCGGCGAGACCTATTACATCAGGGTGGGCGACTACCAGAACCAATGTGCCGACAGCGTGGTGACCTGGGAGTTGATCGTGAACCACGTGTTGCCACCACCGCTTGTTTGCGGCCCGGGGGAAGTGGAGTTGGACATTGTCGTCATCCCCGATAACTACCCGGCCGAGATCAGCTGGGACCTGCGCGATGGTTCGGGCCTTGTTGTAGCCAGCGGGACTTCAGTCGGCGCGCAACTCTGTGTGCCTTCGGATGAGTGCCTGGTTTTCAACATCCATGATAGCTATGGCGATGGCATATTCCTCCCGGGAGGATTCTGGCTTTACATGGATCAGGAGCTGATCGCTCACGAGTACGATTATGGTGCTGGCATGTTGGTGGATATGAACTGCCCGCCGGGGTATAGCTGCGCCACGGCGGAACCGGTGGCAGAAGGATCCTTCATCGCCGCCCACAGCGATTTCTGGTACGCGTTCACGCCGGACTCCAGTGGAACCTACGCGGTGAGCACGTGTGATGCCACCTGCAACACGCGGCTGTGGATCTATGACCACTGCCTCGGTTTGTTGTGGGACGATACCCAGGTCGGCGCCATCTACTTCAATGATGACAATCCCGATTGCGGCTATCAAGCGTTCGTCAATGCGATGCTCGAGGCCGGCCAACTCTACTACATCCGTGTGGGCACAGCGAACGAGGATTGCGACGGAGCCATCGACTGGAGCGTGAATTACACAGGCCCCATCAGTGGTTGCATGGATCCGCTCGCGTGCAACTACAACCCATTGGCCACTGTGCCCGGCGAAGAGTGCATTTATCCTGGCGACCCTGATTGCCCCAATGGACCGGATCTGACCGTACGGCAGGATGTGCTGCAGGGTTCGATCGAACTCGGATCCGTGAGCGTTGGTCCGACGGATTGCTACATCGCAGAGGGCTGCCTTGAAGGATACGGTCTGCGGGAGATCGTGCGGTTCACCACGCACATCCAGAATATCGGGAACCAGGACTTCTACATCGGAAGCCCGGCGGCGAACCCCGATCAGTTCAACATGAACAACTGCCACGGCCACGCTCATTACGAGGGCTACGCCGAATACCTGCTTTACAACCAGGACGCGGAAGTGGTGATCGATGGGTTCAAGAACGGCTTCTGTGTGCTCGACCTCGAGTGCAGCATGGGCGGCACCGCGCAATACGGGTGCAGTAATATGGGTATCAGCACCATGTGCGGCGATGTCTATGGGAGTTACCTGGGCTGCCAGTGGGTCGATATCACCGATGTGCCCGAAGGGACCTACACGTTGGTGGTGCGGACCAATTGGGACAACAGCCCCGATGCCGTTGGTCGGGTGGAGACGAACCACAACAACAACTGGGCACAGGTTTGCCTGTTCGTTGATCGCACGCCCACGCTGGCCGTCACGGTTGTCCCTGATTGCAACCCGTATGTGGATTGCCTGGGTCAGATCTATGGTAGCGCTGAATACGATTGCCTGGGCACCTGCAACGGCACCGCTTTGATAGGCGACGTGAACACGGACAGCGCCCAGGACCTTGATGACGTGAGCGAGTATGTGAACGGGATCCTGGGCAACGACATCGAAGCATTCCCTTGCACGGACATCGACGCCGATGGCAATATCACCGTGAGCGATGCCGCGCTGATCGCCTTCTGCAACTACTGGAACCTATATAACCATACGCCGGACACGAACGCGGTGCACGACCACTGCAACTTCCCGTTCAACGAGATCATCAATCCCTTCGACTCGGTGACCTTCACCCTCGGTGCGGTCGATCTCACCGATGGCTGGCTCGACATCCTTGTCAAGAACCCGAACAAGAAGCTGGTGGGCTATGAACTGATGATGAGCGGGATCCAGATCACCAACGTGGTGAACCTCTACGATCCGGTGAACTACCCGATCACACCGGCCTTCTCCTTCGGTGGACAGCACCTGTTGGGCCTCAGCACGGTGGACTCATTGATCAACAAGAACACGGTATTCGTGCCGCTGTGCCGCGTGTACTTCATGAACCCACAAAGTGTGATCTGCATCAGTGAGGTGATCGACGTGGTGAACGAGAACTACATGAACAGCACCACTTATCTGGTCGACCCCTGTGCGAGTTTCACGGGTGTCTCCGAAGCGCATGCCGGGTCCGGCGTGCGTGTTTACCCCAACCCGTTCATGGACCAGACCGTGGTGCTATTCCCCGGGGGCGATGGAACACCGGCGCAGCTTCTCGTGACCGATCTGCAGGGGCGTGAAGTGCGTAACTACGGCGGTGTCGCAAGCGGACGGATCGTGATCGAGCGCGGTGGACTTGCGCGCGGAGCCTACCTGTACCGCCTCACCGGCCCTGTGCAGTCGAGCGGTCGCATGCTTGTGGAGTAAGGAACGATCGACAAGACCTTGTGAACGAGGCGGACCAGCGGTCCGCCTCGTTCGTTCAGTGCCCACCTACTTTCACGGCCACCATGCAGCGCAACAAGCACACCACAGCGGCGGTCGTCATTTTGGGCGCACTGTTCTTCCTCTTCGGCTTCGTCACGTGGTTGAACGGTACGCTGATCCCGTACCTGAAGATCGCGTGTGAGCTCACGACGAGCCAGGCGCTTTGGATACCCGTTGCGTTCTACATCTCGTACTTCTTCCTGGCCCTGCCCTCCGCCTACATCCTGCGGCGTACCGGACTGAAGAACGGGATGATGATCGGGCTTATCGTGATGGCCATCGGAGCGTTGCTGTTCGTGCCAGCGGCCAACGTGCGGTCCTACCCGATGTTCCTCACCGGCCTCTTCATCATCGGTACGGGGCTGGCCCTGATGCAAACCGCCGTCAATCCGTACGTCACCGTGGTGGGGCCCATCGAAAGCGCTGCCGCGCGCATCAGCATCATGGGGATCTGCAACAAGGTGGCTGGCGTGCTAGCACCGATCATCCTGTCATCGGTTATCCTGTCCGATGCCGACCAATTGACCGCCGACCTTGCCACGATGGACGCGGCGGCCAAGGCGATCCGCCTGAACGAACTGGCAGCGCGTGTGATCCTGCCCTACACGCTGATGGCCGGAGTACTTGTCGGGCTGGGCCTGCTGGTGCGGTTCTCACCACTGCCCGAGTTGGAAGTGGAAAAGGAGGAAGGCAAGGGAGAAGGAAGTGTACTCGCCTATCCGCGGTTGGTTCTCGGTGTGGTGGCCCTGTTCCTGTATGTTGGTGTGGAGGTCATGGCCGGCGACACCATCGGCCTCTACGGTCAGTCCCTGGGGGTGCCGTTGTCCAACGCGAAGTACTTCACCGCGCTCACATTGATCGCGATGGTCATCGGGTACATCATCGGCAACCTTACCATCCCGCGCTTCATCTCCCAATCACGCGCTCTTACCGTTTCCGCCATCGTCGGGGTGCTGTTCACGGTAGTGGCGACGATCACACCCGTGACACTGATGGTGAGCATTCCCTTCGTTGATCTTGCCGACTTCAGCATACTCCAATTGACCGTCCCGCTCACGGTCGTTTTCATCGCGCTGCTCGGCTTGGCGAATGCGCTGGTATGGCCGGCTATCTGGCCTCTGGCCATCCAAGGGTTGGGTAAGCATACCGGGATCGGCAGCGCCATGCTCATCATGGCCATTGTCGGTGGGGCCATATTGCCCAAGGTCTATGGCGTTCTGGCGGAAGGGGATCTGGGCTACCAAAGCGCCTACTGGATGATGGTGCCGTGCTACGTTTTCATTGGCTGGTACAGCCTGCGCGGATGGCGGGTGACAGCGTGGACCCGAGGCGGTGACCAGCGAATGGCCTGAAGGAACGCATCAGTCCGCCACTGTTGAAAACTGGCAACATGCTCGCCGACCCTCCGTACGCCCCCCACGTACCTTCGGTGCCGCACTTCGGATCAATCCGCGCACGTATGGCAGCGTTCAACTCGAAAATGATCTTGCTGGGGCTGGGCCTCGGCGTTTTGCTGGCCGCATGCGGCGGCGGTGAGGGGGCCAGCGACGGCACTGGCACCGATACCCTGGCCGCGGACACCACGCCCAAGGAGACGGAACTGCTTTCCGTGGGTGGTAAGGTCTTCAGCATTCCATCGCCCGTGCAAACGGCTTTCGCCATCCGCAAGGCTGGCCTGAAGTACCAGAAGGACCTGGCCGCACCGCTGGAGAAGGGTGAGACCCTGACCGGCAAAATGGCACAAGCCGCCGTGCTTGGGATGTATGGAGCGGACCTCGCCTACGTCACGGTACACAAGGACGGACAACGTGCGCTGGCCACCATGCAAGCGATCGAGAAGCTGGGAGGAAAGCTGGAACTCACGAACGCCTTCGATCGTGCACTGATGGGTCGCTTCAAGAGCAATCTGGGCAGCGAGGACAGCCTCCTGCGGTTCAGCGGTACCGCCTTCCGCGCCGCGGATCAATACTTGAAGAGCAACGACCGCGACGACGTCAGTGCACTGGTGCTGACCGGGGGATGGATCGAGTCGTTGCACCTCACCATCTCCGATCCCACCGCGCTGAAGGACCAGACCTTGGTGAACCGCATCGGTGAGCAGAAGACGACCCTCGGTGGGTTGATCGGGTTGCTTGAGGCGAGCGACAAGGACAAGAGCGCTGCAGGCTTGGTTACTGCCCTGAAGGAGTTGGAAAGCGAGTTCGCTTCCGTAACGGGCACTTATGTGTTCGAGAAGCCGGTTACCGATGTGGCAGCCAAGACCACCTTCATCAATAGCACCAGCTCCGTGGCCATCCCTGCGGACAAGCTTGCGGCCATCGCGGCCAAGGTGGCGTCCATTCGTTCCATGATCCTTGCCTGAACCCATGCGTAGGACACTTCTTCTTTCCATTCTGGTCGCAACAGGCAGCGTGGCGTCCGCACAAACGTTGTGCGAATCGATCGCCACCCGCTGCGAGCAGCACATCACCGCCAACTACATCCCCGACGGGCAGTTCTACAGGGCCTTGTTACAGGGCGATGAGGTGGCCGAGTTCGGCCTTACCCTCTTCGGTGGCACCACCTATCGTGTTGCTGCCTGCAGCGGTGATAGTGATGGCATCCTGGTCTTCAGTGTGTATGACAAGGAGCACAACCTGCTCTTCAGCAATCGTGACCAGAGCAATGCGCCATACTGGGACCTCGCTGTTGCGAGCACCCTGGATGTGACCATGGAAGCCACCTTGGACCCTTCCAAAGCGGGCAGCGGCTGTGCCGTGATGCTCATCGGATTCAAAAAGTAAGTGCTCCCGCTCCTGAAGAGGAGTGGATCTTCCTGCAACCATTGAGCGCTCCTCCCGTATAGAGGGGCGCTCTTTTTTGGACTACCGCAGGAAGAAGGCACGCATGAGCGAGAAGATACTCAAGGCCCTGTTGCAGCTATTCGCCATTATCGCCAAAGGCGATGCTGTGGCCGAGGGTGCGCGTCCGGACAATGCGCCGATCCTTGAACGCTTTCTGCGCAAGCAGTTCAGTCCTGAAACGGCGGCGGCGCATATGGCCCGGTACCAGGCTTTTGTACAGGCGTTCCATGCCAGCGGGGGGGCGAGCCGGAGCGGCCGCAAGCGAACCTCGCTCAACTCGGTGAAGGTTCTGCGGATCTGCACCGAGGTGAACGAGGAATTGAACCAGCGCCAGAAGTTTGTGGTGTTGGTACACCTGCTGGAGTTCATCCAGGCCAATGGCGAAGTGACCGAGCAGGAATCGGATTTCGTGGCCACCGTGGCCGAGACCTTCAACATCGGACAGGAGGATTTCCAGCGTTGTCGCGCTTTCGGTGCGAACCATCAGGCGACGGAACGCGAAGATGCCGCCCACTTGCTCTACATCGATGCGGCGGTTGAGAACACACAGCACCAGGCGCGCCACCTGCACGCCCATGGCTTGGAAGGCGAACTACGCGTACTGCATGTGCCCAGTGTGAACCTCTACGTGATGCGTTACACAGGCACCGGCGAGGTGCTTCTGAACGGCCAGCGGATGGGCCGCGATAGCCACTACGTGCTTAGCAACGGCAGCAGCGTTCGCCCACCGAACGGTGTGCCCATCTATTACAGCGATATACTCGCGGCGTTCATGAACCGCACCGGGCGTTCGCGCACGGTGTTCAAGGCCGACTGCATCGAGTACGCCTTCCCCAATGGGCGCCTCGGCCTGCACGAGTTGAACATGGCCGAGACAACGGGCAAGCTCATCGGTATCATGGGGGGCAGCGGCAGCGGCAAGAGTACGTTGCTCAATGTGCTCAACGGGAACCTGAAGCCAAGCCGAGGTCGCGTGACGATCAACGGTATCGACGTGCACAACGAACGCGACCGCATTCGTGGTGTGATCGGGCATGTGAGCCAGGACGATCTTCTGATCGAGGAACTCACCGTATTCCAGAACCTCTTCTACAACGCCAAGCTCTGCTTCGGTGATCTGAACAACGACCAGGTGAGCGAACGCGTGCTGCGCATGCTGCAATCGCTTGGCCTTTTCGAGAGCAAGGACCTGAAGGTGGGCAGTCCGTTGGAGAAGACCATCAGCGGAGGCCAGCGCAAACGGCTCAACATCGCCCTAGAACTCATCCGTGAGCCCAGCGTGCTGTTCGTGGACGAGCCGACGAGCGGCCTGAGTTCGCGCGATTCGGAGAACATCATGGACCTGCTGAAGGAACTCGCGCTCAAGGGCAGGCTCGTCTTTGTGGTCATCCACCAACCCTCTTCGGACATTTTCAAGCTGTTCGATCGCTTGCTCCTGATGGATCAGGAGGGGCACCCGGTATACTATGGCGATCCGGTGGACGCTGTGGTCTACTTCAAGCGTGTGACCGGGCAGGTGAACAGTGAGGTGGGCCAATGCGCTGCCTGCGGCAATGTGAACCCCGAGCAGATCTTCAACATCCTCGAGGCGAAGCTCGTGGATGAGTACGGAAACGAAACGGATCAGCGCCGGATCAGCCCGGAGGCATGGAACGAAGTGTTCCGCGCCCAGATGGAAGTGCGTGTTGCCCTGGTGGCCGACGAACGCTCGGTGCCGAAGAGTACGTTCGCCATCCCCAACAAGCTGCGTCAGCTGGAGGTTTATTTCAAGCGCGACCTGCTCAGCAAACTGGCCAACCGCCAGTATGTGCTCATCAACCTGCTCGAAGCGCCTGCGCTGGCCTATGTCATGGCCTTCTTCCTGAAGTACTACCGCGTGGGGCATGGTACGGCCGACGCGTATGTGTTCCGTGAGAACGACAACATCCCACAATACCTCTTCATCGCGGTGATCGTCTCCCTTTTCCTTGGTCTCACCGTGAGCGCTGAGGAGATCATCCGCGACCGGCAGATCCGGCAACGCGAAAAATTCCTGGACCTCAGCAGGATGAGCTACCTGTTGAGCAAAGTGGGGATCCTCTTCATGATCTCCGCGCTGCAGTCGCTCTTGTTCGTGCTTGTCGGGAACTCGGTACTCGGTATTGAGGACCTTGCGTTCCCGCACTGGCTGATGCTCTTCAGCACCTCGTGTTTCGCGAACGTGTTGGGGCTGAACGTGAGCGCGAGCTTCAACAGTGCCAAGGTGATCTACATCATGATCCCGGTGCTGATCATCCCGCAGCTGCTCTTCAGCGGCATCATCGTGAAGTTCGACAAATTGCACCCGTGGTTCGCATCGCAGAAGAGCGTCCCCTGGATCGGCAACGTGATGGCCTCGCGTTGGGCCTATGAGGGGCTGGCTGTGACGCAATTCATGGAGAACCCTTACGAGCGGAATTTCTATGCGTTCGACAAACGCATGAAAACCGCCAACTGGAAGAAGGATCTCTGGGTGCGTGAGCTACAGAACAGCGTGGGCAATGTTCGCCGTGCGTTGGATGGTCATCCCGAGGGGATCGACGTGGCCTATGAACTGGCATTGATCCGCGGCGAACTGGCGAAGGAGGCCACCCGTCTGAACGGCTTCCACTTCCCGGCCTTGGATCGCCTCACACCGGATCGTGTGAACGCGGGTGTGCTCGATCGTGTGGACGAGAGCCTGGAGGTGCTGATCAAGCACTACCGCAGCGTGTACAAGGACGCCGAGCGCGAGAAGGAGCAACGCATCGCCGCATTAACGGCCACCCCGGGGTTGCGCACCGAGTACTTCAAGCTGCTCGACACGTACCGCAACGAAAGTCTTGCCGACATTGTGACGAACAAGAACGACGTGAACGTGATCGTGGCGCAGGAGGACGAACTGGTGCAGAAGAACGACCCGGTCTATATCGATCCGGTGTACAGCGGTTTCCTGGGAGCGCAGTTCTACGCCCCGTCGAAGTGGCTGTTCGGTATGCGCCTGCCAACGCTTTGGGCCAACGCCCTCGTCCTCTGGGGCATGTCCGTTCTCTTAGGCCTGGCGCTGTATGCGGAAATGTTCCCCCGGTTGATGAAGCTGATCCCCAGCCGGAGCGCGCGCTGATCGCGAAAAGACAGCCCCGGCCTTCCTGGGAACCACCGGGGCCGAATGTTGCGTCGCTCTAGTTGCCGTCGACCTCTTCGATCTGGATCATCTTGAACGGAACGTTGATGATCCCGGCATAATCCTCGCCAGCCTCGAGCATGTCCTCGTCATCGGCCTCATAGTGCCAGAGCACGGTCACCTCATTGCCGCCCGCACGGATGCTCTCGAGTTTCTTGAACACATCGAGGATGCACTTCGACGAAGAGGTGTTGAAGTACTCGAGTTGCACGTGCAGGGCCGTCTTCGCCTTTGCTGCACGGCCGTACCGGTCGATCCAATCGATCAGGGGCTTGTAGAAATCGATCGAGTTCTCCGGGATCGAGCGGCCCTTGAGTTCGAGCAATCCCGTTTCGGGATCGAAATTGACATGCGGTGTTTTCGGGGAACCTTCGAGTTGGAGCGGTGCCATGATGGTCTGGTCTAGGTGGTCACGTTGACGTTGAGGCTGAAGAACGCATTGTCCTGGTCATAGGGAACGAAGCCGTATTCGAGCTTGCCCCCGCTTTTGCGGGCGATATCGATCATGCCAAGTCCGCCACCGCCGCTGTTGGAGAAGCGGCCGTCGGCAAGCGTCTCCTTGTACAGGTCGCGCAGTTCCGCGGGTTCCAGGGCGTTGATGCGATCAAGATGTCCCTTGAGCCGTTCCACGTCGCCACCCGCCATGAAATTGCCGGTGAGAACGGAATAGCCCTTCTCCTGGTGCACGATCATCACGACACCATGAGGGTCCTTGGTCGGCACGGCCTCGCCCTCGCTCAAGCGTAGGTGCGCGTTATGGTGGAAGAGGTTCTGGAGACACTCCATCACCACATTGAAAACCCGCTTGCGGGCACGTGGGTCCGGCTCGATCAAATCCATCTTCCGCTCCACTACCCCCAGTAGCACGGTAACAAGCTCGGCCGTAAGGTTCCCTTTGAAGGAGAGCATCACGCGATGCCGCTCCAGTTCATCATAGAGGTCATGTACGCGTTCGAGCATATTGGGCATGGGGAAGAGCTTCGCACGCAAAGCAAGGCCCCCCGCTACCGAACCCCTGTGGGTCCTCAAGCGAGTTTTCCACGGAATTGTGAACCCGCCCCGACCGATGGGTTACTTTCGGCCACGCTTTTCCCGAGGTTTTCATGGGTTGGTTCACACACTGGTTCGGCACGCGCTACTACAGCTTGCTGTATGGTCATCGTGACGAGCAGGACGCGGGAGCGTGGGTGGACATGATCAACCGCCGGTGGGACCTTCCTCACGGAGCGGAATTGATGGATCTGGCCTGCGGGCGCGGAAGGCATGCGAAACACTTCGCCAGCACGGGCCTCCGGGTCACAGGCATCGATATCTCGGAGGTCAGCATCGGCGAGGCCCGTTGTGCTGTTCCCGGAACGGAGTTCCGCGTGCATGACATGCGTGTCCCGTTCGCGACGGGTCGGTTCGATGGGATCTGCTGCCTGTTCACCAGCCTGGGCTATTTCGACACATTGGACGATGACCGGAAAGTGTTCGCGGCAGTGGTGGAGGCGCTCAAACCAGGGGGGCGATTCATGCTTGATTTCATGAACACGGAATTGGTGCTGCGCGACCTGGTGCCCGCGGAACGGTTGGAACTGGAGGGTGTTGTGTTCCGCATCGAACGCGAGTTGGTCGATGACGTGATCGTCAAGCGCGTCAGCGTCATCGATCGTGGTACGGAGCATCGGTTCGAGGAACGTGTGCAGGCGTTGACGCCCGAACAATTGGAGCGAATGGCGGTGGACGCGGGACTGATCATCGAGGACCGCACCGATGGCCCGGATCCTTTGCCGTTCGACAGGCAGCGGTCGCAGCGCTTCGTATTGTGGACCCGAAAACCCGAGGTCCCATGATAGGGGTCCCCATCGCGTTCTTCCTTTTGCCCCTGCTGGCTGGTGCGCTCGTGCGTGTGCTTAAGCCGGATACCCGCTGGCTCCGCTTGTTGCTCTCTTTCAGCGGGGCGTTCCTGTTGGGGGTGGTCTTCCTGCACATGCTGCCCGAACTCTATGCCGATGAAGGCACAGTGATCGGTATGTGGGTGCTTGGCGGGTTCCTTTTGCAGGTCGTATTGGAGTTCTTCAGCCACGGCATCGAGCACGGCCATATGCACGTGCATACCACCCCGGGTCAGGCGCTACCCTTTGTCACGCTGCTGAGTCTCTGCCTGCATTCCTTCGCCGAGGGCATGCCGTTCGCCGACCCGGATGTGGCAGGGGACTCCCCGTTCCTCCTGGGAGTGCTGCTGCACAAGATGCCGATGGCCGTTGCGTTGGCCGCCGTATTGCAGCGTTCCGGTGCGCGCGCCACGCGGACATGGACCATGCTGGTCGTATTCGCTTTGGCGGCACCGCTGGGTATCGCCACAGGCCATTGGGCGGGGGCGGACCTCGGCCTGCGCTTCCTGCACCACATGCTCGGACTGGCCATCGGCATGTTGCTCCACATCAGCACCACCATCATTTTCGAGAGTTCTCCGGAACATCGCTTCAACATGGGGCGCTCGCTCGCCGTCCTGATCGGTGCCGCGCTCGCGGTGCTCTCGGTCCACTGAGACATTTTTTTCGATACGTGCAATAGGTGGTGATGCGTGTCGTTACTTTGTAGTGCAAAGTACTTTGAGAATGACCAGCGATGACCCCCTGAACGAGCTCGCCCACATCCGTGGGTTGATGGACAAGAGCACGCGTTTCCTGAGCCTTAGCGGACTCAGTGGCGTGTTCGCTGGTGTGGTGGCCCTGGCCGGGGCATGGCTGGCGCAGTATCATATCGCCAGTGCTCTCGGCCCCACATCGGATGTGCTCACCTATGGTACGGGACAGGGCTACACGGCAGCGGATGAACTATTGCTCACGCTCATCACGGATGCCGTGCTCGTATTGATGGTCGCCTTGCTCGGTGCGGCCTGGTTCACCTGGCGGCGTAGCCGGCGTACGGGGCAGTACCTGTGGGACGCCAGTGCGCAGCGACTGATGGTCAACCTCATGGTCCCGCTCGCTGTGGGTGGCATCTTCTGCCTGGCCCTCTTTTACTATGGGCTGCCCGGATTGGTGGCGCCGGCGACGCTTGTTTTCTATGGGCTCGCGCTCTTCAACGCGGGCAAGTTCACGTTGAACGAGATCCGCTGGCTTGGGCTGAGCGAGCTGCTGCTGGGGATCGTTGCGCTCTTCTGGCTGGATGCCGGCCTGCTGTTCTGGGCGTTGGGCTTCGGGGTGATGCACATCTTCTATGGTGGGTTGATGTACCTGCGGTATGAGCGTGGAGGATCGGCCAACGAGCGGATATGATCGAGCAACTCAATAAAGGGTTCGAGAGCCGCGTTCGCCTCGGCATCATGGCCGTGCTCGCTGTGAACGAATGGGTGGACCATGCGCAACTCAAGGAATTGCTCGGGGTGACCGATGGCAACCTCGCCAGTCATCTCAGCGCCTTGGAGCAACTGAAGTACGTGCAGGTACGCAAGCGTTTCCTGGGCAAGCGGCCGAACACCTCCTACAAAGCCAGCGCAGCGGGTGCGCGCGCTTTTAGAGACCACTTGGACGCCATTGAACGATTGATCCCCAAAGCCTGACCCATGTCCATTCCCGTTCCGCCTCCCTATCACACCTGGCGTCGCTGGGTGCCCTTCCTGACAGTGGTCCTCTGCGCGATCCTTTTCGATGGACTTTTTTGGGAGTACGAACTGGGGCTGAACCTCTTCCTTTTCAGCACGCTGGTGACGGTCGCGCTGGTGATGCGTTACGGTTGGAACGGTCTTTCTGTAGCAGCGCGAACGGCACTCATTGGTTCAGTGATCAGTGCGAGCATGGTGGTCGTGCATGACAGTATCGTGGCGCGTCTGGGCGCGATCGTATCATTAACGGTCTTTACCGCGCTGGCCCATGAGCGGGAACTGCGTAGCCTGATCTACGCCGTGCCGCAGGTCTTCGTGAACTTTCTCATGGTTCCCATAGCCGCGTGGGACGGGGCCGGCGTGCTTACACAGGGGCATCGCGCGCCACGCACGGGATGGCGCTGGATCAGGTTGGGGCTTCTGCCGATCATCGTCGGATCGGTCTTCTTCCAGCTCTATTGTGTCGGCAACCCGCGCTTCGATCAGTTGACTGCGGGCTTCTTGAACGGTTTCTGGGAAGCGCTCTCCGATCTCTTCTCGGAGTTCCTCACCCCACATGCGTTCTTCTTCCTGTTCGCATTGGTGGCGTGCGCGGGCCTGCTTTACCGGCAAGCACCGGGGTTCCTCCTCCAGTTGGAGCTGCGATGGACCGACCTGCTCCAGCGCAGGAGAGCCAAACGCCCGCATTGGCTCGCACCTCGAGCATTGAACCCATTGGAACGGGAACGGCGCATGGGGATGGTGCTGCTCATTATCGTGAACGCCCTGCTACTGGTCGTGAATGTGATCGACATCTCCTGGGTGTGGTTCGATTTCGTGGTGCCCGAGGGATTCAGCTTGAAGCAGTTCGTACACGAAGGCACCTGGACGCTCATTGCCAGCATCCTGCTCAGCATCCTCATCCTGCTCCACCTCTTCCGGGGTAACCTGAACTTCTATGCGCGCACAGGAACGCTGAAGCTCCTCGCACTGCTTTGGATCGTGCAGAATTTCATCCTCGGTCTCTCCGTCTTCCTGCGCAACTACCACTACATCAGCTTCCACGGGCTCGCGTACAAGCGCATCGGTGTCATTGTGTTCCTCGCATTGGTGCTCGTCGGTCTGGTTACGCTGTATGTCAAGGTCCGGCAGCGGAAGAGCCTCTTTTACCTGGCCCGTGTGAACGCATGGGCCGCGTTCGTGGTGCTCGTGGGCCTGACGCTGGTGGATTGGGACAGTTTCATCGTACGCACCAATTTGAACCACCCCAACAAGGGTGAAGTGGACATAGACAATTACCTCGCGATGAGCGACAAGGTGTTGCCCCTGTTGTACGCCAATATCGACCATGTGGAAGCGCAGATGGCCCAGCACCGTTTGAACAACGTGCGGTGGGTGGAACATCTTGATCCCATTGAGTTCCGCGATGAGTTGGATGCCAAGCGCGCTCGTTTTGTTGAACGTTACGGGAAGCAGCGGTGGCCCGAATGGAACCTTGCCGATCGCCGTACGATGGCCGCGCTATTGATGGTCGATAAGGTCGACCGTTCGGAGCGATGAAAGCGGACAACGACCTGCGGTATATCCGGTGCTGGATCGTGTTCTTCATGGTCGCGCTCGCCTTGAGCGGGCTCACCGCAGTGCCCTTGGAGTGGGGAACGGCTTTTCTGGCTGACGTCACGCGCCCGTGGGGAGCACCATGGTCGCAGTGGGCGGCCTATGCTGCCGAGGCGATGGCCCATGTCGGGAGCACCTACCCGATGCTCTTCTACGGAACGGATTGGCTGGCTTTCGCGCACATCGCCATCGCGCTGGCGTTCATCGGGCCTTATCGTGATCCAGTGCGCAACCGCTGGGTCATCGAGTGGGGGCTTTGGTGCTGTCTGCTGGTGTTGCCACTCGCTTTCATGTGGGCACCGGTGCGCGGTATTCCCTTCTTCTGGCGCTGTGTGGATGCCTCCTTCGGGGTCTTCGGTGCGATCCCACTGTGGCTCGTTCTGCGCCGTATCGATCGTCTGGCCCGACCCAACTACTCCGCCGCATGACCCTTCATCGTTCCCGTTCCCGCGAATTTGTTCACGCCACCTTGCTGTTGGTATTGGCAACGACACTGGCGTTCTCGCCGGACGCGTACCTGCCGATGCTGGCACGTGCGTTCATGCTACAGTGGGCCACCGGTTTCGCTGCTCTCGCGATCATCGCCGCCATCCGTGGTCGATGGTGGTTCACATGGAGCGCGCTGATGGCCGCACTGATGGTCGTGGCGCAGGTGCGCGTGCCGGAGATGCGTCCATCCTTCGGGGAGGGTGGGGGACCTTCGTTGCGCGTCGCGCAGATGAACGTGCTCCAGCCGAACAGTGAGCATACCGAGGTGATCCGCTGCGCCATGGCCAGTCATGCTGACTTGATCTCGTTCCAGGAGGTGAGCCCCGAGTGGGCCGAAGTGTTGAGCGTCGGTCTTCGTGGGACGTATCCCTACCAACACATCGAACCGCGCACCGATTGCTACGGGATCGCGCTATTCAGCCGAGCGCCTTTCACCGATGTCCGCACGATCGTGGTGGGTGGATCGCCCTTCGTCGAGGCATTGGTGCAAGTGGGTGAAAGGTCTGTTCGGGTGCTTGCGGTGCATGCCTCCTCACCGACCAGCTACTCACACTTCAAGACACGGAACGCACAACTGGATGTTCTTGCAAAGAGCGTTGCCGCAGATGATATCCCGACGGTTGTTGTGGGTGATCTCAATACCGTTCCGTGGGACCGGGCCTACACCCGGTTCTGCCGACGGTCGGGATTGACCCCGCGAGATGGGACCGACATGCGCAGTTGGCCTTCGATCGGGCCGGTGGCGCTGATCCCACTGGATCATGTCCTTGCATCCGTCGATGTGACGACGATCGCAACGAGCACATTCCATCTTCCGGGCAGTGATCACCGCGGGCTGCTGGCGGAACTTCAACTCCAGGCCCATGCGCGCTGATATCCGCCGCCTGTTCGTGTGGATGACCGTTTTCTTCATCGCGATGGCGTTTCTGGAAAGTGCCGTGGTGGTCTACCTGCGTGCGCTCTACTATCCGGA
>JBDTNF010000275.1:0-7361 GCA_039933875.1 Flavobacteriales bacterium
ATGATCCCATCATCAGGTCAGATGATCCCATCATCAGGTCAGATGATCCCATCATCAGGTCAGATGATCCCGTGATCAGGGCTGATGATCGCGTGACCATCGATGATGATGGCGAGCAAGTACTGCCCGGCAGCCTTATCCGGCCATGGAACAATTCCCTTAAAACAGGGGCACCAGAGCGCACACCAAGGCTGAGATCAGGAGAATACCACTCCCCGGACCGGCTACGACCCTTTGGTCATGTGGCCAATGAAGCCCTTTTAGCCCTGCGTGGGATCTTCCGCCGTGCGGCGGAGACCCTGCACCGCGCGTGTTCGGCAGGGTCCACTTGAGAACGAGGAACGGCGTACCAAGCGCCTGCCCGCCCACGTTGTTCGGCAGGGAACCCCAGGCCCCACCCATGCGTTGAAGACCGCGAAGCCATGATCGTTCAAACACATAGCCCGGAGCAAGTGGTGCGCGAAGCGTTCCGCGACCTGCCCGCCTTGTGGAACAAGTTGAAGGATCCCATCGCGCGCATGCAGCGCCGCATGCGGGTGGACAAGACCATGCGCCTGGTTCCCCAACTGATCGAATACCGTTCGCACGCCGGCAACAATTGGCTTGTGGCCATGCTGCCCACGAAGAAGGTGCTGAACATAGTGCCCTTCGTGTGGTACCGCGGCGAGGATGGGTATTACCGTGCGGCGCGCATTGTGCAGGATGGCGTGTGCTACCACATAAGCCACCACGTGCTGGAGCAATACTCCATGAGGTTCAACCGCACGCAGGATGGTCTCTCACGCTTGAAGGAGTTCGTTCGCGAGAACATGTCCTTCGGTATGGAGTACTGCCTGGATAACGACGAGGTGCGCGTGGGTGTGGCTCACGGCTACATCATAGGCACATGGGCGGTGCCCGAGAAGGTGGTGCAGCTCATCACCTTCGTCGACCACGGCAAGCTCTTCACGGAACAACTGGAACAGATGGACCGGTTGGACCAACAGCGCATCGACGGTTTGCGCCGCCAACCGCGCCCACCCGGTGGCTACGTGAAGCCCTGGGACATGCCGCGGCCAAGCGTTTAGTCCTGCGTAGGGTCTTCCGCCGTACAGCGGAGACCCTGCGTCACTCGTACCCCCCCTCGTACGTCGTGAATGAAGTTCGGGCAGGCATGATCCCGAACCTTCGCTCATCTTCGGTGTACCGAAGTCCGATGCGCATCCTCTTCCTTGTCCTGGTCGGTGCACTGGCGTGCCACGCTGGCGCGCAGTACGATCGGTTCTCCTTCCGGTACAACTATGCCTTCATCGAGGACAGCAGTGCACTGCTCCCGCTGCAAGGCACCTACCGGGTGGAATACCTCGCGCGCGGGCAATGGTGGAGCTACATGGATCCGCGCACACCGGTGAACTACCCCGGACAACCCAGGGTGTTGAAACCCCTGATCACGGTGAAGAGCGCCCCGGTGATGGTGGTGGAACTGGGGATGGACTACCGCGCCACGGACAGGAAATTGCGCGTGGTGCGCGGTGCTGATACCATGATCGTCGACATCGGCGCGTACAGTGACCTGGAGGAGCGGATGCTGGCCCGCACCGCCATTGTGGGGGTACCGCCACGTCCGCCGGTGCTACTTCCGTTCCGCAAGGGTTGGTACGATGTAGCCGACCTGATCAAGGAGCCGGGCACGGAGGCGAATACGAAGCGCTTCGACCGCTTGTGGAAGGAGCAACGCACGGAGGTGCTCGCGCACTACGACACCGCGCGGTATGAATTCAGCCTGGAGACGGATGGCCTGCGCATTGGTCCGCTGGAGATACCGATCATGCGCGACCCCAACTATGCCAGGCACCTGCTGCATTTCCCTGCGAGCGGGCCGGGAACGCATTTCGAACTGTACCGCCAGGACAGCCTCGGTGTAACAGAGGCCAGGCTGATGCTGCTTGTGGAAATGCCACCGGGCGGGGAGACCGGCACCTGGGTGGACGTCACCGATCTGCCCCACGGCAAGTACACCGCGTTCTTGAAGTGGGGTGAGGTGCAGAGCATCTTCTATTTGATCTTCGGGTGATGAGGATCGCCTAAGCCGGCCGTGCCATCACGAATTGGGGTCGCGAATGCCCATTGCCCTCTGCGGCATCTGCTGCCCAAGGGCTGGCATTAGGCATTCTTCACAGTTGGCGTGGTCGCCAACCACAGGCAGGCACGGTCCTTGGTCGTTCCTCTGCCGAGGTGCTACATGGCTCCTCAGGAATGTGATGAACGGATGTGATGGACGACTCAAAAATTTAGTGCGCTGGTGCCTGCCGGCGCTCTTGCCCTTCAGCATGGCCGCGGCGGGCCAGGAACAATGGCCGCTGCTGTTCACAGCGAACGGCGATGAAGTGCAGGTCTTCGCCCCGCAACCGGAATCGTTCGATGGAACGCGCTTCAGCGCACGCGCCGCCGTGGCGGTGAAAAGGCCGCAGGACAATGGGCCGATCTTCGGCGCGGTGTGGGGGCAGGGCGTGCTGGAGGTGGACCGCGACTCGCGCATGGGCGAGCTCAAGTCGTTCACCGTGACGGATGCGCGTATGCCGGGCATGAGCGCGGAGGAGCTCACACGCTTCAAGGAGATGCTCTCCACGGAGATACCAAAGCGTACCGCGCCGATCTCCATCGATTGGATCGTCTCCGCCTTGGAGGAGGAGCAGCAGGAGAACACAGCATACGAGAACGACCCACCGGAGATCATCTACCGCGAAACGCCGGGTGTGCTGGTCTTCATCGATGGCGATCCGGTGTACGAAGCGGTGCAGGGCAACGCGCCCGAGGGCGGCGACGCGGTGTACAACGCGGGCAACACCAGCATGGAGCGCATCGTGAACACGCCTTTCCTGATCGTGCGCACGCAGGGCACGCACTACCTCTATGGCTCAGGCCTGTGGTTCAGTGCCCGCGACTTGAACGGACCGTGGAAGCACGAGACGAACGTGCCCAGCGCGCTGTCGGAACTGGCCGCCAAGGTGGACGATACCGCCGAGCTGGCGACCGCGAGCGCCGATGGCAACACGCGGATACCGGACGTGGTGGTGAGCACCAAGCCCGCCGAACTGCTGGACCTGGATGGCAGCCCGCAGTTCCAACCGCTGCCGGAGACCGGTCTGCTCTACGCCACCAACACGCAGGATGACCTCTTCATGGACATCACCACGCAGGACTATTACCTGCTGGCCAGTGGCCGCTGGTACGCCACGCGCGATCTGAAGAAGGGTCCGTGGCGTTTCGTGCCGTCGGATGCATTGCCTGCCGCGTTCGCGAAGATCCCCGAGGGATCGGCGAAGGATGGCGCGCTGGCGCATATCGCCGGTACCACCGCCGCTGCGGAAGCCGTGCGCGATGCGCGGATCCCGCAAACCGCTTCTGTCGATCGGAAGTCGGCGACGGTGCAGGTGACCTATGATGGTGATCCGAGTTTCGAGCGCGTGGAAGGAACGAACATCGAACAGGCGGTGAACGCGAACACCACGGTGCTGCGCATCGGTGGTCGTTACCATGTGTGCGACAACGCGGTCTGGTTCGAAGGGGATACACCGGACGGCCCGTGGATGGTGAGCACTGAAGTGCCCGCCGAGGTGAACGACATACCGCCGAGCAGCCCCATCTACAATGTGCGCTATGTCTACATCTATGATCACACGCCCGACGTGGTGTTCGTGGGCTATACGCCCGGCTACTTGGGCAGCTACGTGCAGGGTGGCACCGTGATCTATGGTACCGGTTACTACTACCGCCCGTGGCGGGGCTACTGGCGTCCACGTCCCTTCACGTGGGGCTTCAACATGTTCTACGATCCTTGGGTGGGTTGGGGCTATGGCCTGGGCTGGGGCTACAACTGGTTCTATCCGGCGTGGGGTGGCTATGGTTACTACCATCCCTATGGTTGCGGCTGGTGGGGGCCCTATGGCTATTACCCGCCACCTTACTATCACCATCCGCACGGTCATTACTATGGGCATCGCGGTGCGGTGAACAGGAGTGAGAGCGGTGTGGCGCAGGGCACACGACCAGCACGCGCGCGTCCGGCCAACCTGTACGCCAGCCGCACCGGAGCCGGTGTGCGCCCCAGCGTGGTGGACCGGGGCAGCACGACCTTGCAACGTTCCACAACCAAGCAGCCGGGTACCACATCGACGATGAAGCCCCTGGCACGGGATCACTTCACCGATGCGCAAGGCAATGTGTACCGCAGGGATCAAAGCCGGACGGAGCGATACGACAACGGCCGTTGGAGCAAGGTGCCACAGCCCGCGCGCAACGTTGAACGCGAACCAGCGAAGCCCACGCAGAAGCCTGGGCAACCCAGCGTGCAACCGCCGGTGCAAGCGCCCTCGCAACCCCAGGTGAAACCACAGGACCGCACATCCATTCAACGGCCCGCGCGTGATCCGCAGCGCATCCAGCAGGACCGCCAGCGCGGCGAGCAACGCATGCGCGACATGGACCAGTCCCGCCAACAGCGCACGCAACCGGCTCCTACGCCACGACCCGAGCGGGCGCAACCACAACGTTCACAACCGCAACCGCACATCACGCCATCGAAGGGTGGTGGGGGCAAAAAGCGGTGATCACACTTCTTCGTTCAGCACAAAGCCCCCCGACGCGTCGGGGGGCTTTGGCATTGGTTACAGCGCGGTCGCGCTCAGCGTACCACCAACACGGCGGTGCTACGGGTGGCAGGGCCGCTGGTGCTGCGCAGCACATAGCGGCCGGGCGCGATAGCGCTCACGTCGAGTTGCAGGCGCCCAGTGGCGTGCTGTTGGGCGAGCACCACGCGGCCGGTGGCATCCAGCAGTGCATGGTCCCAGGGGCCAGCGTCCGCAGGCACCACATTGAGCACGTCGCTCGCCGGATCAGGGTACACGCTGAAGGGCGCTGCCTCCACCTCATCCACCCCGGTGATGCCGCATACGGTGACCGATACGAGCCACGTGATAGGGGTTACCGTGGTGCTGGCCCAGCCGGTGATGCTCTCCACCACCAACGCACGATCGACCGAGGTAAGGGCGGTATCGGCCATGGTAACCACCACCGGAGAGCCACAGGTATAGTCCCCTTGTGCGTTGGTCTTCACCAGGAAGGGGCGTGGCGGAATGCCACCGCGGTGGTCGTCGAGGTTCTCGTAGCTCGCACCGCCACCAACGAGGTAGCCCCCATCGGCGGTGGGTGCTGCTGCATAAGCCGATTCGTATTCAGGGCTGCCGAAACTGCTGCTCAGGGTGGGTACGCCACTGGCATCGGTCACCAGCAGGTGGGCGTTCGTGTTGTAAGTGCCTTGCTCGATCATGCTCGTGACCAGGGACAGCGCATAGCCATGGTCGGCTTTCTGTAATACGTCCACCATAACACCCAGGCCGATGGGCAGCTTGTACAGATCGGATGCTTGCAAGCCACCGGAGCCATCGGTGTGCATGACGCACGCCAGGTTGTGGCTGTACAGATCGGTGTCGAGGAAGATATCGAAGCCGCCGCTGGTGGCGAATACGCGGTGCGGAGCCATGTCATCGAAACCCACGGTGGTGCTGTAGTGCTTGCTCCAGAGCACGGTGCCATCGTCCTGCAACCGCGCCAGCCACGCGCCCTCGCTACCGGTCCAGCCCAGCAGTGCGAGGCCGCCGCCGGAAAGCGGTTCCACGTCATAGCCGTAGTTCAAGTGCTCGGGATCCACAGTAGAGACATAGGACTTCGTCCACAGGGCGGTACCGCTCGCGCTGATGCGGGCAAGGAATGCCCGGTAGTAGGAATCGTCGGTGTGATAGGAGTAGTGGCCGGTCACCAGGAGATCGCCGTTCGGCGCTTCTTCCACCGCACTGGCCTGGGCGTAGCTGCTCACATCGGAACCCGGCGGAAGGAATGAAGGCAGGCCCAATGCCCAGGCCACCTGGCCATTGCTGTTCACCTTCACCACCAAAGCCGTATCGTTGAGGAGCTCGGTCCTCCGGCCGGTGAAGACCAACCCACCGTCCATGGTGGCGGTCATGTCGATCACCTCCACATCCTCCGTTGGACTGGGCGCCATGTACACGTTGTTCCAGATGGGCTGGAAGTCGGGTCCGTACTTCACGATACCCACGCCGTTGTGGTAGCCGAACGCTTCCTGGTCGACGATGTTATAGGCCACGTACGTGCCGCCTGCGGTGGTTTCGATGGCCTCGATGTGGCCGAAGGTGCAATCGAACACGCGTTGGAAGATGTCCTGCGCGGAAAGGGAGGTGCTGCATAACAACAGCAGGAGCGTGGAGAGGTGCTTCATGTGATGAGGGTGTGGCCCGTAAAATTGGGCCGCTCCATTGCGATCGTCCATCACGAGAAATCGTGAGCACGCCTCTGCGTTCCAGCACAAAGCCCCCGGAACGTTCCGGGGGCCTTGGCATTGGGCACGTTGGTTTTCGGAAATGCTATTCGATCGCGATGGTGCCTGTGCCGAGCGGCGCGCCATCCGCTGTGCAACGCCATACATACATCCCTGCGGGCATGGTGCCCAACTCGATGCGTTCGCCGATCAACGTGGTGCCATGCACCAGGCGACCGTCGGCAGCCAGCAGTTCGAAGCGCGTGTTGTTGGGCAGCGCGCGGCTGGGGCGCACGTTGATCCACGAACTCGCCGGCGAAGGGAACACACGGAAGCTGACAGGAGCGAGCGTGGCATCGTGGATGCCCGCGTCCGTGACGATGGGGAAGAGGTCGCACTCGAGCGCATCGAGGAAGGCCAGGCGGTTGGGTATGGTGGCCAGTATGGTATTGTAGTCCGCCATGCTGATGCGTGATGCGCGGTAGCGCACGGCCAGCCAGGGCAGGTAGCTCTCGGGCAGATCCTCCGTGGCGGCGTAGTCGTGCGCGTAGGTGGAGATGAAGTTGGGATCGGCCTGTTGCGCCGCGATCCAGCCGGGTGCCGCATCGTACATCGGTGAGAGTGTGCAGTGCGTGCACTCATGCACGAAGGCTTCCTCTAGGATGCCATCGGCGATGTACTCCTGGCCGCGACCGGTGTGTATGGTGATGGCGTTGCTGCCACCACCGACCGAGTAGACACCCGCATGGATCCACAAGGCATGCACGCCGACGCGCAAGCAGGTTTGCACTTTGCCGCATGCCGCGCCATAGATCTCCGCTTCCACTTGGGCGGCCTCCACTGTGCCGAACTCGGGGTTCACCATGGCCACGCAGCTCAGCCCATCGCTCCACACCACATCGAAGAGGAAGGCATTGATGGTGGTCCAGCCCACACGGTAGTCATACACCGTCTCCATGCCCTGGCCGGTGTAGGTGACCGATACCAATGTGGTGGGGTCGGTGGCGCTGATGATGTCGGGGTCGATGAAGATGGTGCCGGAATACGG
>JBDTNF010000276.1:0-2110 GCA_039933875.1 Flavobacteriales bacterium
GCCGAGAAGATCGTGAAGACGGTGAAGAGCACGGGCGCTGTGGTCAGCGGTCCCATTCCGCTGCCTACGCACAAGCGCATTTTCACCGTGCTCCGCTCGCCACACGTCAACAAGAAGGCGCGTGAGCAGTTCCAACTGTGCAGCTATAAGCGCATCATGGACATCTACAGTTCGTCCTCCAAGACGATCGATGCCCTGATGAAGCTGGAACTCCCCAGCGGCGTGGATGTGGAGATCAAGGTCTGACCGATAACACGACACAGCCATGAGCGGATTGATCGGAAAAAAGATCGGCATGACCAGCCTGTTCGATGCGGACGGGTTCTTGGTGGCATGCACGGTGATCGAGGCGAGCCCCAATGTGGTGAGCCATATCAAGACAGTGGAGAACGACGGCTACGCCGCTGTTCAACTATCGGCCATCGAGCGTCGTGCGAAGAGCACGCCCGCAGCGGCCATGGGCCACTATAAGAAAGCCAATACCACGCCCAAAGTGAAGGCACACGAATTCGTGGCGTTCGAGCAGGAACTGAAGCTTGGTGACACCATCGGTGTGGACCTCTTCGAGGAGGGTTCGTACGTGACGGTGACCGCCAACAGCAAGGGCAAGGGCTTCCAGGGTGTTGTGAAACGCCACGGCTTCAGCGGTGTGGGCGAAGGCACGCACGGACAGCATGACCGTTCGCGCGCACCAGGTTCCCTGGGCGGAAGCTCCTACCCGGCCCGCGTGTTCAAAGGCCTGCGCATGGCTGGCCGCACGGGCGGTAACAAAGTGACCACCGAGAACCTGAAGGTGGTGAAAGTGGATCCCTCCAAGAACCTGTTGTTGCTCAAGGGTACCGTTCCCGGTGCCAAGGGCAGCATTGTGATCATCTGGAAGTAAGATGGAACTCGAGATCTACGGCAAGGACGGCAAGTCCACCGGCAAAAAGGCCAAGCTGAACGACGCGGTGTTCGCGATCGAGCCGAACGACCATGCCATCTGGCTGGACGTGAAACAGCACCTCGCCAACAAGCGCCAGGGCACCTCGAAGACGCTCGAGAAGAGCGAACTGAGCGGTAGCACCAAGAAGTTGCACCGCCAGAAGGGCACGGGTGGAAGCCGTAAAGGCTCCATCAAGAGCCCATTGTTCAAGGGTGGTGCGCGCGTGTTCGGTCCCAAGCCGCGCGATTACGAGTTCAAACTGAACAAGAAGGTGAAGGACCTGGCCCGCCGCAGCGCCCTCACCTACAAGGTGAAGGATGGCTCGGTGAAAGTGCTGGACGCTGTGGGCATGACCGCTCCCAAGACCGCCGAGTTCGTGAAGCTGCTGAAGGCCTTCGAACTGGGGACCCGCAAAAGCGTGCTGGTGGTGCCGAGCAAGGACGCCAATGTGCTGCTGAGTTCGCGCAACATCCAGGGTGCCCGTGTAGTGGTGGCCAGCGAGCTGAACACCTATGATATCATGAACGCCAACGGACTGCTGATCGTGAAGGACGCGATCGCCCCGCTGGAAGCCATTCTTACCAAGTAACCATGAGCCAGATCATCATCCGACCCATCGTCACCGAGAAGATGACGGCCCAAGGCGAGAAGGAAGGCCGTTACGGCTTCGTTGTCGCCAAGACCAGCAACAAGGTGCAGATCAAGCAAGCGGTGGAGAAGGAGTACAGCGTCACGGTGACGGGTGTGCGTACCATGATCTGCCGCGGCAAGGACCGCACGCGTCATACCAAGACCCTCATCCTGAAAGGCCGCACGTCGAGCTACAAGAAAGCGATCGTGACGGTGAAGTCGGGTGAGGCCATCGACTTGTACAGCAGCATCTGACCCGGTAGCACCAAGAGCAATGGGCATACGTAAACTCAATCCGGTCACCCCCGGCACCCGTCACAAGGTGATCACCGATTTCGAAGGCATCACCACCCGTGTGCCCGAAAAGTCGCTGACCAGCGGCACCAACAAGAGCGGTGGCCGTAACCATCAAGGCAAGATGACCATGCGCTACATCGGCGGTGGTCACAAGCAACGGTACCGCGAGATCGACCTGAAGCGCGACAAGCATGGCATTCCCGCGTTGGTGAAGACGATCGAGTACGATCCGAACCGCACCGCGCGCATCGCCCTGCT
>JBDTNF010000277.1:0-26964 GCA_039933875.1 Flavobacteriales bacterium
GATCCCCGATGGCAAGAAGTTCTTCAGCAAGCTGGAGAAGATCCTCAACGACCGGAAGAAGATGATGGCCGACGAGACCCTGGACTGGGGTTTGGCCGAACTGCTCGCCTACGGATCGTTGCTGATCGAAGGACACCCGGTGCGTTTCACCGGCCAGGATGTGGAGCGTGGCACCTTCAGCCATCGCCACGCGGTGGTGAAGATGGAGGACAGCGAGGAGGAGTTCATCCACCTCAAGCACATCCAGCAGGGACAGGCGCTCTTGCAGATCTACAATTCGCTGTTGAGCGAATACGCGGTGCTTGGTTTCGAATATGGCTACGCCCTTACGAATCCGGAGGTGCTCACCATTTGGGAAGCACAGTTCGGTGATTTCGTCAACGGCGCGCAGATCATTCTGGATCAATACCTGTGCTGTGCGGAGGAAAAGTGGAACACGCAGAACGGCATTGTGCTTTTGTTGCCTCACGGCTACGAGGGTCAGGGGGCCGAGCACAGCAGCGCACGCATGGAACGTTTCCTGAGTAGCTGCGCCGATGGCAACATGGTGGTGGTGAATTGTACCACGCCCGCCAACTTCTTCCATGCCCTGCGACGCCAGCTCACCTGGGATTTCCGCAAGCCGCTTGTGGTCTTCACACCGAAGAGCCTGTTGCGCCACCCGCGTTGCGTGAGCAAGCTCGATGACCTCGCGCAAGGAGGTTTCCAGGAGCTCATCGACGATGCCAGTGCGGATCCCAAGCAGGTGAGGACGGTGATCTTCACGCAAGGAAAGATCCACTACGACCTCGTCGAGCATCGCGAGAAGAACAGCATCACCGACACCGCGTTGGTCCGTATCGAGCAATTGCATCCGCTGCCTGCCGATCGCATGCGTGCCGTGATCAAGCGGTACGCGAAAGCCGATCGTTTCGTGTGGGTCCAGGAGGAGCCGCTGAACATGGGCGCATGGTCTTACATGGCGCTCAACTTCCCCGACGTGAAATGGGAGTGCGTTGCCCGCCCAGCGAGTGGCGCACCCGCCACCGGCAGCAGCAAGCGCAGCGCCAAGCAACAGATCGCGATCATCGAGAGCGCGTTCACGAAGTCAACGAACAAGATCAAAGCCAACGCCTGATCCATTCCCATGGCCAACATCGATGTGAAAGTCCCAAGTCCCGGTGAGAGCATCAGCGAAGTGCGTATCGCGCAATGGCTGGTGAAGGACGGCGATGTGGTGAGCAAGGACCAGGTGCTCGCCGAGATCGATAGCGACAAGGCCACGCTCGAGTTGAGCGCCGAGGTTGGTGGACAGATCAAGATCCTCGCCGCAGCGGACCAGACGGTGAACGTGGGGGATGTGGTCGCCAAACTGGATACCTCCGTTGCTGCTCCTGCGAAGCCCGCCAGCGCACCGGCCCCCGCCGCCCCGAGCCCCGAGCCGCGAGCCGCGAGCTCTGGCAAGCTCGAAGCTCAAGGCTCGAAGCTCGCGGCCGCATCAGCAACTCCCGTTGCGAAAGCGATGCTCGACGAGAAGGGCGTGAGCGCGGACAAGGTGAAAGGCAGTGGCCCGAACGGTCGTGTCACCAAGAGCGATGTGGCGGCCTATGTGGCGGGTGGCGTGGATGCCGGTGCCATTGCCCTGAGCGGCTGGGGCGGCAAACGCGACCAGAACCGTGTGAAGATGAGCACGCTTCGCAAGAAGGTGGCCGAGCGCCTCGTCGCTGTGAAGAACCAGACCGCCATGCTCACCACCTTCAACGAGGTGGACATGAGCGCCGTGATGGCCCTGCGTGAGAAGTACAAGGACAAGTTCAAGGAGCAGAAGGGCGTGGGCCTGGGCTTCATGAGCTTCTTCACCAAGGCCGTGACCGAGGCGCTGCGGTTGTTCCCGGGGGTGAACGCGCACATCGACGGCGACGAGATGATCATGCACGACTACGCGGATATCGGCATCGCAGTGAGTTCACCGAAAGGCCTCATGGTACCCGTGATCCGCAATGCCGAGCGCATGAGCCTCGCGGAGATCGAATCGAAGATCAAGGAACTGGCGTTGAAAGCCCGCGATGGTAGACTCACCATCGACGAGATGACCGGCGGCACCTTCACCATCACCAACGGCGGAGTGTTCGGCAGCATGCTCAGCACACCCATCCTCAACCCGCCGCAGAGCGCCATCCTCGGTATGCACAACATTGTGGAGCGCCCCGTGGCGGTGAACGGCCAGGTGGTCATCCGCCCTGTGATGTACCTCGCGCTGAGCTACGACCACCGCATCATCGACGGCAAGGAGAGCGTGAGCTTCCTGATGGCCGTGAAACAGATGATCGAGGATCCGAGCAAGATGGTCTTCGGCAACAAGGAGCCGGGCGAGGTGTTGTTGGGGTTGTAGTCACGCCTCCTTCAGCGCACAACGCTTTGCGCGTTCGTTCGTCTTCCTTCCAAAGCGCTCTATCATGCGAGGCCGGCAACTACGCGCACTTCTTGCCTATCTGCTCCTGCTCATGTGCGCACGGGATCAACTCGCTGCGCAAACGCCGGTGGTGCGGGCCTACGACCAGGGCTTCAACAAGGGCATCCGGCTCGCGAACGGGGAGCACGTGTTCACCGGTGGCGGTGAGTGGTGGCTGAACGTGATCCAACTGGACAGCTTGGGTGAGGTGCTATGGGGGCGGCAGTTGAGCCCTGGTGTCGATTACCTCGGCATGGACCTCACAGCTCCGGTGGGCACCGCCGATGGCCATGTGCTCGTGGGTGCTACGCATCATGGACCCGAGGGCTTCGCGCAACCAGCGGTGCTCTGCTTCGATCATGACGGCAACGTGCTTTGGGCGAAGACCTACCTCATGGCCGACACGATGCGGGCCGGCGGACTGGCGCGCACGACGGATGGCATGAATTTGCTTACGGCGATCGGGGGAAGTGCCAGTGCTCCTTATTCGGTATTGATCAAGATCCACGACGACGGGGCCGTGGAATGGGCGCGGAGCAGCGGCCAGGACTGGAGCGCTGGTTTCGTGACCCCATTGACCAATGGCGAGTTGCTGGTGAACGGTCTGGTACTGGTTGATGCGGATGGTACCGTGGAGTGGAGCATGGCATTGGATAGCGAGGGCAATAGCCAGTCCCTGTTCGATGCTGCCGAAACCCCTTCGGGGAATTTGGTGGTGATGACGGGCAACGTGATCAAGCAAGGCGTCGACGAATTCACCTTGTTCACCATGGACCGTGACGGACAGCGACTGGCAGGCCGGTCGTACGACACCGGCCCAGTCATCGGCGACATGCTCACCGAGGGCGACGTGCTGGTGAACCCGCTCGGCCAGATCGCGGTGCTGGCCCGCACCAACTATCCTGTTTGCCACATGCTGCTTTTGGACAGTGCATACAGCACCCTCTGGTCCGTACGCTACAACGAGGCCCCCTTGCATACCCATTGGGTGCCGGGTGTCGGCAATGAAGCGTGGCTCTCGCTGGCCGGTTGGGCTTATCCCGGTGAACTGCATCGCATCCCGTTGGCGGCGGCACCCGAAGGACCTTGCTACCTGCCGCCCACAATAGTGCCTGGCACCACCTTCACAGGACCTGTACCTTTTCTAGTGACCCTATCGCCCTATGAGGTGGATACCACCTCGTTCATCGCGATTACAGCGATACTGCCGGTGACACCGATGCCTTTTCCATGCTTCACAACAGGCATCGCTGGCATCGAAGCGCGGGTGCGTCCGGCACTGGGTCCCAACCCGGCCAGCGATCATGTGAATGTGACCGGCGTGGCGGTCGCTAGCTCATGGACCTTGCACGATGCGGCAGGTCGCGCATTGCGTGCGGGTGTGTTGCCTGCTGATGGCCGCATCGGACTGCAGGGGCTTGCTACCGGTATGTATGTCTTGTTCGTTCAAGAACCGCAGGGAACCTGGTCACAATGCTTGGTGGTGGAGTAGGTGATGAGGAGGCACGGGCAAGGCCACGGAATTTCGAAACGCCGCCAAACGCCCCCGGGACGGGCGCGCAGTGAACGGGAACTAACTCTGCTCCCCTAGGAGCACTGAGCTGACGAGCCTGTGTTGCACGGTTCTCAGGAGATCGGTGGTTTCGTCGAATTCCACGTTGTCGTCCGGTGCGAGGCACTGAAGGATACCGGTCAATGTGTCGTTGTCGCATTCCCCTAGTGCACATGCTGCTGCGACAACGTGGTCGTAAAGGGGTGACTCCAGGACTCGATGCGAACTTGACATGCTTCGGCCGAGGGGAAGTGCGGAGGGCGTGGCCGGTTTCGTGGCCATCGCCCTACTGGGTCTTGTGGTGCTGGTGTTCGACAAGCGTGGGTGAAGGCTTGAGAAAAGGAAAAGGCCGCGATGTGCGGCCTCATCCGTGTGTTGAACACGCTCGCTCAGTCTTTGCCACCCAACCCGATGGCCAGGTAGATCTGGGCACATGCGTTGCGTGCATCGCCGAGGAAGGCCTTCGCCGCGTCGGAATTGGCCAGGTTCGTCAGCCCGTAGTTGTACCGCGCGCCGATCTGGGCAGGTCCGAAGTTGACGGCCACACCACCGAGCACACCGTAGTCGGCACCTTGGAAATTGTCGCGGTCCAGATCGTCGGAGCTGCTGCCGAGGTCGCCATCGGAGGAAACGCTGCTCGAGAGCAGGTAGCCGGCATACACGCCGCCGTGCAACTCGATCACATCGCCCAAGCGGATCGCTGCGAAGACGGGTAGTTCGAGGTACGCCAGGTTGAACGTTACCTCCTGGTCGATCAAGCCATCGTAGGTAACCTTCGTTCCCTTGGTAGTGTAGAGTAATTCAGCTTGGATACCGAGTTGCTCGGTGGGGGAGAGTCTGCCGAAGATGCCGGCGTTGAACCCAATGCGGGCGTTCTCGCTGCCTACATCCTCACCATCGACATGGAGGTTGCTCCAGTTGAGGCCCGCCTTGATGCCGGCGGTATTGCCTGAGGACTGCGCAGAGGTAGTGGCGAAGGGCGTGCTGGTGATAAAGACGAACAGGGCCGTGCGGGAGATGAACTTGAACATGAGGTGTCGTGTTGGACTGGTTGGTTCCATTTCTCCCAAGCAGATCCATGCCGGAACACAAGCGCTTGGGAATGAAGGCATCCATGCAGCACATGTGGGCGTATTGTTGGCAATGCTTTCCACGGATCGGGGAATAGGCACCCCGCGTGGCAAGAAAACGGTGGCTGGTTATCTTGCCCGCATGCAGGCCTTCATCCGTGACCTGGTGATCCGTTTCGTGATACGGCCACGACAGCCTGACTGCGTGGACGAAGAACTCTCCGCCTTCGTCATCGCGAAGGGTTTCCGCGAGCTGAAACTGACGGCATGGAACGCGGTAAAGGATACCATCCAGATCGGCCTTGGTGTGTTCTGCGCCGCCTTCGGGTTGGAGAGCTTCCTGTTGCCGAGCGGATTCATCGATGGCGGTGCCACCGGTGTGGCGCTGATGGCCGCGCAGGTAACAGGCATCTCGTTACCGGTGCTGCTCGCCCTCATTAACATCCCTTTCGTTTATCTCGCCTACCGCATCATCGGCAAGCCCTTCGCCATTCGCACGGCGCTGGGCATCATGGCGCTGGCCGTGGTGGTGGCCACGGTGCACATGCCCGAGGTGACCCACGATAAGTTGCTGGTGGCCGTGTTCGGTGGTTTCTTCCTGGGCGCGGGCATCGGGCTGGCCGTGCGCGGCGGTGGCGTGATCGATGGTACCGAGGTGCTGGCCATCGCCGTGAGCCGCCGCATGCACACCACCGTGGGCGATGTGATCACCGTGATGAACGTGGGCATCTTCGCCGTGGCCGCCTACCTGCTCAGTATCGAGACCGCGCTGTACTCCCTCATCACCTACCTGGCGGCCAGCAGGACCATGGATTTCGTGATCGAAGGGATCGAGGAATACACCGGCGTTACCATCATCAGTTCGCACCATGAGGAGATCCGCACGATGATCACGGATGAACTGCAGCGGGGTATCACCGTGTTGCGTGGCCGGCGCGGTGTGGGCACGCACGGCCCCACCCACGATGCCGATGTGCTCTACTGCGTCATCACCCGCCTGGAAGTGGGCCAGCTCACCGACGCCATCGAGAAGATCGACCCCAACGCCTTCGTGGTAATGAGCCCCGTGAAGGACATCACCGGCGGCTTGGTGAAGAAGCGCAGGCACAAGCACTGACCGCAGCGCACCGCGCTTGCTCCCGTGGGAGCAGCTACCCTTGATCTCTGCCGTTCTTGTGCTACCTTTCGGTAACCAATACCCGCAACCATGCGCGCGATGATCATGACGGGCCTTATGCTGGCCTCCTTGGGGGCCCCGGCTAGGAACATGTTCCTGGTGATACACACCCAGGACACGGAGGTGATCGAATACCGGCGGAATTGCTCCAATGATCTAGTGGGAGAGGGTATGGTGGTGAGGCGTGTGGTGCGTGTGCAGGGTCATTTGAGCTGGCACGTGGTCGGCGGTGTGGCACCCTACACGGTGATCAATGGTGTGCCGGATGAGTTGGGTAACCTGTGCGTAACGGTGATCGATGCAGCAGGCAACGTTGCCAGCGGTCACGGCGTTATCTGCACGCAGGTCACGTCCGAAACGGTCGGTTGCCCTGATGCGGTGCAGGAAGAGCCTGTTGTTCCGAAGGTTTCTCCTACCTCGGTCCCGGTGGATGCCAGCGTGCGTGAGCGAGCCCGCGGAACGGTCGCCCCGCGCCCTCCTGTCGATCGCGAACGGTACATCGAACGCAAACCACCCGAACGCACAACGACGACATCACGCTCGGTGGTTACGGAGCGCGTGGCCCCCACGCCCCCTCCCGGTCGCAGCAACCCGGTCGAGCGACAACAGGTGCCGCGCAAGTAGGTCCGTCCTATCCAACAGCCAGCAAGTAAATAGGGCCGCCCCTTTCGGAGCGGCCCATTCTTTACCAGGCACCCACCAGTGCCGGTTCGAACATCCATCGCACAACCACCAAACCTTTCAACGGTGCGATGGGAACAGCACAAAGTTGTTCGCACGCGCTGGCCTATCCCAAAGGAAGTGTTCCGAAATGCGCAGGAAGATCGCCCAAGTGGGAAAGCGACCGGACGGAATAGAAAGGGATGGTGACGAACATGTCGCGTTCCGGCATGAACCTTGGCTTGTGCGATGCACGACTAGTTTCGCACACCATCATGAAGAACACTCTTGCCTTTTGCCTGCTGCTGGCTCTTTCGCTGCCGTGCAATGCCCAATTCCCCAAGACATTCAAGGGTGTGACCGATGCGGTGACAGGTGGCGGAACCAATGGTCTCACCAACGATGAGGTGATCGCTGGATTGAAGGAAGCGCTTGGCAAGGGTGCTGAACAGAGTGTTGCGAAGGGCTCCGCACTGGATGGTTTCTGGAAGGATGAACGTATCCGCATCCCCTTCCCGCAGGAAGCGGCGAAAATGAAAGGCACGTTGACAAGCATCGGCATGACGAAACAGGTGGAGGAATTCGAACTGACGATGAACCGCGCCGCCGAGGAAGCAGCGAAAGAGGCGCTGCCCGTGCTGCGCGATGCGGTGACGGGCATGAGCGTGAGCGATGGTTTCGCGATCCTGAAAGGCGGCGATCACGCGGCCACGACGTATTTGAGCCAGAAGACAAGCACCACGCTGACCGAACGCTTCAGCCCGATCGTTGCACGTGCCACAGAGAAGGTCGCACTAACGAGTTATTGGACACCGCTCGCCAAGGGCTATAACAAGGCCGGCATGTTCACCGGTGCCAAAGCCGTTGATCCCGACCTCGATGCCTACGTGACGCAGAAGGCGATCGACGGACTTTTCGTTCTAATCGCGGAGGAGGAGGCCCGCATCCGCAAGGATCCGATGGCGCGCACCAGCGACTTGTTGCAGCGCGTGTTCGGCGCGAAGTGATCAGGCGCCGAAGCGCAATAGTTTTCCGATCACCAAGACGAGCACCGCTGCGTTCAACGCGATGGTGACCACCGACTTCAGGAAGGGGAAGATCATGCCGCAGTAGACCAGCATGCTGAGGCTGATGGCCGCACAGAGCCAAAGCACAACCGGCCGGTTCTCATCGACGAGGACTTGCGCGAACAGGTACACCACACCGCAGGTGAGCAGGATGTGGCCATCCATCAGCAGGCGCAGCAGGTCGCGATCATAAACACCCTTGTGTTTCGCGAGCACAAAGCCGTCGTGCAACAGGCCATTGCCTATAGCCCACAGGCCGTTCAGCAGGACAAGGATGCGCAGGGCGCTCATATCTGCGAATGTACCAGTGACGGAATGCACGGTGTACTGGTGCGATGTACTGATCTTCGCACCATGAGTGGAACGCGGATCATCGAAGCGCGCACCGACAAGGAATGGGGGCAGGGCTGTTCGCTCCTGCGGCGGGTTTATGTGGGCGAAGGCTATACCGATGCCGATCGTGCAGCGCAATTCCAATCACGTGAGCGTATGGGGCCTGCCGGCGTGTTCCTGCTGGCTGTGGACGATGCCGGTGATGTGAAGGGTGCTGTGCTCTTCCTCCATGAAGGCAGCGGGCTGCAGCAGATCGCCATCGCCGGTGAGCGCGAATTCCGCATGCTGGCCGTAGACCCCGAAGCCCGTGGCGCAGGTGTTGGCGAAATGCTGGTTCAGGCTTGCATCGCTCTGGCACGCGCGGATGATGCACTGGGCCTTGTCCTGTGGACACAGCCCACCATGCCCACGGCCCAGCGGCTTTATGAGCGTCTCGGGTTCGTTCGTGATCCCGATCGTGATGTGCCGGACCCGCGCGGATGGGACCGGATGGTGTATGTGCGGATCTTCTAAGCGGACTTCGGGCTACCTTGCGCGCCCTCACGCGCATTTTGCCGTGACCCCACCACACTCGTATCACAATGGCCGACCAGAAAGAACTCGACGCGCATTACACCACCATGGACAAGATCTTCCGCCTGAGCTTGGGCGAGAAGGGCGGATACAGCGGTGCGCGGTTCGATGGCGACTTCTCACTGACGCTCGAACAGGCGCAGGAGAAGAAGCACAAATTCATCATGGACAACTGCAACATCAAGCCAGGCAGCAAAGTGCTGGACATTGGGTGCGGGTGGGGCGCGTTCATCGATTACCTGAACCAGCATGGTGTGGCCACCACGGGTGTTGTACTCGCCAAGGGTCAAGCTGATGCCTGTCGCAAGAACGGGTTGAACGTGCAGCACATGGACAGCAAGGCGATCACCCCTGCGACCTTTGGGAAGTTCGATGCGGTGTGCGCCATGGGAAGTCCGGAGCACCTGTGTTCTGTGGATGAGTTCCGGGAAGGCAAGCAGGAGGAGATCTACAAGACCTACTTCAAGCAGGTGAGCGATCTGCTACCGGTGGGCGGCCGCTTCTATTGCCAGACCATGGTGTTCGGGCCCAACATGGTGAAGTTCGAGGACATCAAGTTCGGCCAGACCAACGTGTGGAAGAACCGCAAGGACTATAGCGGCGAGGAGTTGATGGACCTGGTGTGCGATGTGTTCCCGGGTTCGTGGCTGCCTTATGGCAAGGAGGGCATGATCGAACCCGCGAAAGAGCATTTCAAATTGGTGCACGTGGACAGTGGTCGCCTCGACTACATCGAAACGATCGACCGTTGGACCAAGGCGTTCAACAAGTTCAACCTTCAGAAATACGGGCTCTACAGCACGCTGCTCCCTAAGCTGTTCAGCAGCGATTTCCGCAAGTGGGTGCGCCGTTACCAGATCGCTCCGAACCTTCAGGTGTTCGAGCGCGAGATCTTCGAGCACTACCGCATGGTGTTCGAGAAGGTGAAGGACTGAACCGCCCGGCCTACACGATCGCTTGCGCCGCTTCGGCGACGGAGCGATGCCGCTTCACCTGCTTGTCCACGAGGTATACTAGCAGTACGCAAGACAGCATCGTTGCGCAGCAGACGAAGCCGAGCGTATCGTAGTGCTTCAGCGGGCTCGTCTCGTTCTCCTGCACGACGATGAGCCCTGCGATGGCGGCTGCTACGCCGCCTGAGAACATCTGTATCGAGGAGAAGATGGACATGAACGCTCCACGGTCCTTCAGGTCCGGAACGGAGGTCATGAGCGCCGACGAAGAGACCATGCGCGAAGCGATCCCGACGAACATCGTGGCGTTCAACACCACCACCAGCCACATCGGAGTGATGGAGAGGTGTGAGTAGATGACCGTGAGGATCATCGCGATCACGGTACCTACGGCGAAGACCGGGACTTTGCCCAGTCGGTCGCTCGCCTTGCCGACCAGCGGGAACGTGACCATGGAGCACGCACCAACGATCATGAAGATCAGGGGCAGCTTCTCCTTTACGATACCCACATTGTTCACCAGGAAGGTGGTGGAGAACGGCATCATCATGAAGCCCCCGGTCGCCAGGATCACCACCGTGATGTAGGGAAGTCGGTAGGAGCGATGCTTGAACGTATGCCAGAGGTGATGCCACGGGTTGGTGTCGCCGTGCAGGTGCAGGTGTTCGGCCACCGGTCGCATCACCCGGAAGATGATGATGCCAGCGAGCGTGCCAAGCCCAACGATGAGCGCGAAAGGCGCGTGCCAGTCGAACTTCGTGGCGAGGTAGAGCCCGAGCGGTATGCCCGCCACCTGGCTCAGCGCGAGCGAGAGTTGGATGAACCCCATCACGCGTCCGCGCACGTTCATGGCGAACACATCGGTGACGATCGCCATGGACACCGACCCCACCACGCCACCGAAGATGCCCGTGACGATGCGTGCGAGCAACAGCAATTCATAGGTGGGTGCGATGGCGCACAGCAGCGTGCCCAGGATGAAACCCGTGTAGAAGAAGAGCAGCAACTTCTTGCGATCATACCTGTCCGCGAAACCGGCAGCGAGCAGGCCCGATGCACCCGCCGCAATGGCGTAAGCCGATACTACATGGCTGAATTGCGCGGTGCTCACATGCAGCACCGGCATCAAGATCGCGCCCAACGGGGCCATCACCATGAAGTCGAGCACCACGGTGAATTGCAGGAAGGCGAGTACCGCGATCAGGAAGATCTGGTAGCCGGAGAACGCGGGTGCTTTGTTGATCGTCGCAGCGGTTTCCATTCGAAGAGGGACGTGCAAAGGACCGATTTACTTCGATGCACCTGGCTGATCAGTGGGCATGATGGCGTGCAATGCGCTACACAACTGTGGAGCAGGCACCCCTGATGGGATATGGCCAGCATGGTCCCGCAATGCTTTGATGATCAGCCGAAAGGTGACCCCTGTCCTGACCGGCCCGGTTGTGGCTATCCCATGAGAAACCGCAAGATCATGGAACGTTGGGCCATTCGGAAGCGCTTACGCCAGATGCAGCGCGTGTTGGTGGATAGTCGCTGCGCACTTGAAAAAGCGAGCGAGATGGTGCGCAACAAATGGATGAAGGATCTTCTCTTCATGATGTCCTGCCGACGGCTCATTATGCTGAATTTGCTGGATCGTGAGTTGGGTACGTTCGGTGTCGTGAACAAGCCGGGCCCGGAGGCCGAGCGGCACTTCGACCACTATGTCGTGGATCCGCTGAACAATTCCTCTTCACGGCCGACAGACTCCTTCGTGAACGCGTGTGAGCAGGAGGAGTCCTACCTCAAAACCGAATTGAACGAGCTTATGGTCCAGCCGGGTCTTGCAGGTCGCACGCGGCAGATGATCCTTAACCTGCTGAATGAGGCGGAGGAAAACCTGAACGACCTGCGGTTCGTGAAGGTGAACGTGCCTGGACTTAGGGCATGACCGGCGCGGGGTTCAACTTAGGATGATCCGTTCACTGATGCGCTCCCCTCATTTTGTCATCGCGCTTCTCCTGTCGACGTCAATACATGCACAGAACGCTGATCCGGTCCTGGCGCGAGCGGGATGGGATCCGCTGCCCGACACGTTGTTCCTGATCTGGAAGCTGGATAGCGACCAGGTGCGACGATTGGGGATCATCGAAGAGGACTATGACGAGGAACGCGCAAAGGTGATGAGCGACACAGCGCTCTCCACTGGAGCAAGGGATGCTGCTTTGCACCGGTTCGCCACGGATCGACGGAAGGAGGTCAAAGGTGTATTGCGGGCCGATCAGTACAAGGACTGGATGGCTCGAACACATCGATAGTGGTGCGAACGATATGTCCCGCGACGTTCACTCTCGTTGAAGCACCACTGCCTGGTTCGTCCGGTTCGATGTGCGCAACAGGAGTTGTGTACGCTTGCGTCCGGCATGCACGATGCAACTGGCGGTATTGGGCGGCACACGGCCTTCGTTGTGCGCCACCACGAGCAAGGTATTGGTACCGCGCCTCAGATCCAGACGCAATTTCTTCTTTCGCCCCGTGAGTTCGTAATGCGAGAGCACGGTCTCCTCGTTCAGTAGCACGGAGATGGTGTCGCCGTCGTACTCGGCGTTGTCCCAAAACACGAGCGTGATCCGGTCCCGGTGAGTGGGCAGCGTCGTGAGCGTATCGGTTAGGCGCGCGACATAGTCCACGTCGGGCAGCGGCAGTGGGGGAAGCTCGGGCCGGTTGAACCCGAAATGATAGCGGAGCACAAGGGCGATGTGATCGTCGGTACCGGTGAACGTCGCGGATCCTCCGGTGCTCGTGGATACACTGGTCCATGCGGGTGAGCGGTCCAGGTGGTACAGGTAGCGCAGCCCAAGTTCAATGCGCCCCCGGTCGTCCTCGCGCGTGAAGCCGATCTCCGGAGCGATGAATGGAGAGGATCCCTGTTCGGCGGTGGTCACAACGGTGAAGGGGTCTTCTGTGCTGCGCAGTTCATCATCGGTTCGGAAGCTGTAACCGAAGGCACCACCGAAACGGAGCCATTCTCCATACTTGGACTTCACCGGCACCTGCCACCAACCCCGACCTCGGCGCGCGTGGTCAGGTGGTAGATGTCGAAGCACACCGTATCCATCCAAAGCAGGTACCCATTGAGCGCCAGCGTACCCTGCACCGCCAGCCCCCAGCGGTCGCGGTGCGTAAGGGATCCGCCGAGATCCAGCGTGCCACCGATCCAGGGTAGTTGGCTGGCTGTGGCTGTGGTGTACGATCCAAGCGAGGGGACCTGGATGTCAATGGATAGGCCGCCGAAAATGCGCGGTTCATTGTCACGCGCACGTTGTTGCGCGTTCAGTGCCACCGTCGTGAACGCCATGGAGAGGAAGAAGGTCGTGCGCGCAACGGACATCACCGCACAAGTTATCCCATTGCCCTTCAGGACCCCGAACCTCTCAATACACGAAAGGCACAAGCCGCTTCGTGCGATCTATGTACGCTTTGTGATCCGCACCGCAGGAACGAGCCGCTTGGGAAAAGCAATGCGGTAGACCAAAAAACAGCATCCGGATAGGGGAACTGGAGTTGTGGCGGGGCGAACGTAATGTGGGTCCCGCATAGATCGAAACACCGATCATACCTCAAGGCGCGAAGAACGACCCGCCATTCTTGTTCGTGGTCGAGTTGCCTGCGCGTTTGAACACCGCAAGGGCGATCTCGGATACGCCAAGGAGGAGGAAGAAGTAGGATGAGGGGATCGGTGCCATGGTCGCGGTATCACCAGACGAAGATGCTCTACCTGCTTTCGTAGGTGCTCCGTTCTCGTAAGACGGCTTGGAGCGATTGAACGGTTGTTCCTTTGCAGGCATGGAACGCATGATCCACATCTTCTTGCTGTGCGCGCTGACGACGGCCTTCACCGCACTACCCACGCATCCTATTGCGCCAGGCATGGCCGAACAGGACAATGTCCCGGCGCTCAACCAGCGGGTGGTTGATTTCGTCAAGGGCAAGATGGGGAAGAAGGTGGGCGCCGGTGAATGCTGGGACCTTGCGGCCGAGGCGCTGAACACAGCTGGTGCGCGCTGGGACGGGCTTTACGGTTTCGGCGAGGTCGTCGATTGGAAGAAAGCCGAAGTGTTCGCGGGGGACATCGTCCAGTTCGAGAATGTGGAAGTGGAACGACGCGAAGGGGACATGGTGCGCCGCGAACGCTATGGGCACCACACGGCGGTGATCCTGGAGGTGCGTGAGAAGGGTGTCTACACCATCGGACAACAGAACATGCAAGGCCTCGGCCGCAAGGTGGGTCTTGGCGAACTCGCGATGAGTGATGTGCGCGGCGGCAAGATCGTCTTCTATCGGCCCGTGGAGTAGGGGTGCTGAGGGTCTCGTGATCATGTGTCGGTCACTGCGGGCATGTCTCGCGACATGTCGGACACCACTGTTGTTCCATCGATCATAATCACCTGTTCAACCCAACACGCGCGTGTTGACAACTGTCATTACCGCGTAAAGTCGTGGCACAGGTCGCGATCTAGGTTTGCCCGGTACCTTATCCGCAACGTGTATGGATCGTGTTCCGGTAGTTCGACCGGCGGACCATGCAACCGACAACCGCAAAGAGGCGTGAGCATCTTGCGGCGTTGCGATCAGGTACCAATAAGCTGGTAGGTACATGGCGCAACACTTCTCTCTCTCGACCGCGGCCCGCAAGGCGGGGCACGCACTGGTAAAGTCCCTCCGCACCCTGGTGCCCGCGTTAGCGGCCTTGCTGCTCTGGCAGAGCGAGGCACGTGCCACCCACGCGATGGGTGGTGAACTCACCTATGAGTGCATAGGGAACAACATCTATCGTGTGCGCCTGAATTTCTATCGGGACTGCAACGGGGTGGAGGCACCTACCAACTGTAGCAATGGCCGCCAGTTCCGCATGCGGAGCACACAATGCAATGCCACACTCAACCCCTGCTTTAGTCTGGATGGGGTCGACATTGTTACGCCGCTGTGCTTCGGTGCCGCCGATCGTTGCACGAGCCCGACGGGCACCTACGGTATCGAACGCTACCGGTACAGCGCCGTGGTGAACCTGAGCGCCTACGCGGGCTGTGGTACCGATTGGCTCATCGATTGGGATCTCTGCTGCCGCAACAACGCGATCACTTCGCTGAATAACCCGGGCAGCCGCAACCTGTACCTTACTGCCACGCTGAACAATACGCTGACACCGTGCAACAACTCGCCGCGCTTCCTGAACGATCCGACGCCCTTCGCATGCGTGGGCCAGGCAGTGAGCTACAACCACGGTTTCAATGATATCGACGGTGACTCGCTCTCTTTCGAACTGGCACCAGCGCTGGGTACCAATGGTACCACCATACCCTATAATGCAGGCTACACCTACCTGCAGCCGATCGTTACCGCAGGCGGTGCCAACGCCGTGCAGGTTAACCCAGTGACCGGTACGATCACGTTCGTGCCGAGCATCCAGCAGTTCAGTGTGGTGACCGTGCGCGTGCGGGAGTGGCGTAACCATGTGCAGATCGGCAGTTACCTGCGTGACGTCCAGTTCGCCATCATCGCGTGCAACAACAACCTGCCTTCGGTGACTGGTGTGAACGGCACGGGCAACTACAGCTTCAGCGTGTGCGCCGGTACGCCGTTCTGCTTCACCGTGAACAGCAGCGATTCCAACGCCGGGCAAACGGTGACCATGACCTGGAACAACGGCATTCCGGCGGCCACCTTCACTACTTCGGGATCACCATTCCCCGTGGGTACGTTCTGTTGGACGCCGACCGTGGCGGACATCGGACAGAACCTCTTTACGGTGAACGTGCAGGACAATGCCTGCCCGTTGGTGGGGTTGAACAACTTCGGCTACTCCATCCAGGTCACCCCTCCGTTCACCAGCAGCAACGCGGGACCGGATCAGAGCGTCTGCGGTACTTCCGCCACGCTCGCGGGTGTCCTTCCATACCCACAAGTGCAGGGGACATGGACCGTCGTGAACGGTACGGGCACCTTCGCCAACGCGAACAGTCCGACAACGGCCGTTACCGGGTTGAGCACCGGCATCAACACGTTCCGATGGACCGTGGACTACCTGACCTGCGGCACCACGAGCGATGATGTGGTGGTCACCGCGTTCAACCCTGCGCAGGCGGCGGCGAACGCCGGCCCCGACCAAAGTCTCTGCCTGCCGAGCACAAGCACCGCGCTCGCTGGCAATACCGCCGTTACGCCCGCTGTTGGAACATGGGCGTTGGTCAGTGGTACGGGCACCTTCGCCAACGCGAACAGCCCCACCACCACGGTGAGTGGACTCTCCGTTGGAGCCAACACCTTCCGCTGGACCATCAACAACGGACCGTGTGGTGCGCCGACCAATGACCAGATCACGGTCTTCGTTTTCAGCAACCTGCAGGGCGCAGCGAACGCCGGGCCGGATCAACAACTCTGTTCGCCGACCACGAGTACCACGCTGGCGGGCAACAGCACCATCTTCCCCGCCACTGGCCAATGGACCGTGACCGCAGGTACCGGCACGTTCGCCAACGCCAGCAGTCCCACGTCCGGAGTGAGCGGGTTGACCATCGGGGTGAACACCTTCCGTTGGACGATCACCAACGGACCCTGCATCCCTTCCACTACGCAGGATGACGTGACCGTAACGGTCTTCAACCCGGCGAGCCCGAACGCGAACGCCGGACCGGACCAGCAGGTGTGCAGCACGGGTGCCACCCTGGCGGGCAACGCACCGCTCGCACCCGCGACCGGAACGTGGACCCTCGTGAGCGGTACAGGAACGTTCGCCAACGTGAACAGTCCCACCAGTGGTGTGAGCGGGCTCTCCATCGGAGCGAACGTGTTCCAATGGACCTTGAACAACGGTGCGTGCGCGAACGGTATCACCACCGACCAGGTGACGATCACCCGGTTCGATGGAACAGCGCCAGCAGCGAACGCCGGACCCGACCAGGACCTCTGTTCGGTCGGCGTGTCCGGTCAGACCTCCACGAGCATGACCGGCAATGCGCCCGCTGCACCGGCCACTGGCGTATGGACATTGACCAGTGGTATCGGCGGTACGATCACATCGCCCGCTTCGCCGACCACCACGATCACGAACCTCCCGGTGGGTACGCATGTGTACCGCTGGACGATCAACAATGGACCCTGTGTACCGAACACCAGTTTCGACGAGGTGACCATCCGTGTGTTCGATCGCAACGCCGCGGTCGCCAGTGCTGGACCGGACCAGAACCTTTGCGCACCGGTGGCCAGTGTGACGCTCGCTGCGAACGCGGCAACGGCACCCGCATCGGGCACATGGACCCTGGTGAGCGGCACGGGTACGTTCGCCAACGCGAACAGTCCTACTACCACGGTAACAGGGATGGGCATCGGTGACAACATCTATCGCTGGACGCTGAACAACGGACCCTGTCCTGGCGCAGTGACCGCCGATGATGTCACCATCCGTCTCTTCAACCCGGCGACCGCAACGGCCAACGCGGGCCCGGATCAACAGGTGTGCGGTGCCAGCAGTACCGCGCTCAGCGCCAATGTGGTCGCAGCGCCAGCGGTGGGTACATGGACCGTGATCAGTGGTACGGCCACCATCGCAAGCCCGAACAGCCCGACCACTGCGATCTCAGCATTGACCGTGGGTACGATCGTGATGCGATGGACCGTGAACAACGGACCGTGCGGTACGACGACCGATGATGTGAGCATCCTCAATTACGATCCGAACAATCCGGTGGCCAATGCCGGCCCCGATCAGAGCATCTGCGTTCCGGTCGCGCCCAACACGGTGTTCATGAACGCGAGCACGGTTACCTCGCCCGCCGTGGGTACGTGGACCATTGAGAGCGGCGCGGGTGGTACGATCGTGAACCCGAACAGTCCCACCACGCAGATCACCAACCTCTCCGTCGGTATACACGAGTTCCGTTGGACCGTGAACAACGGTCCATGCCTTTCGGGGATCACGTTCGACATTGTGCGCATCAACGTGTACAACGCAGGCAATCCCAATGCGAACGCCGGCCCCGATCAGTCGCTGTGCACGGTGAGCGGTACCACGACGATGGCGGGGAGTGCCATCATCATTCCAGCGGTGGGCTCATGGACGCTCGTCAGTGGTACAGGTACCATCACGAACATCAACAGTCCGACGACCACCGTGACCGGATTGGGTGTTGGACAGAACATCTTCCAGTGGACCGTGGACAATGGACCGTGCGTGAACGGGATCACCACGGACCAGATGAGCATATTCATCTACGACCCATCCAATGGGGTGGCCAATGCGGGTGCTGACCAGAGTTTCTGCACACCGGTGACGAACACCATACTGCAGGGTAGTCCTGTCATTTTCCCGGCCACGGGCACTTGGACACAGGCCTTTGGTCCTGTTGCCACGATCGCCAACGTGAACGACCCCAACACCCCGGTCACCAACATCGGAGTCGGTGTGAGCCAGTTCGTGTGGACGGTGAACAACGGCCCCTGCGTCAACCCGATCACGAGCGACGCGATGACCATCACGCTCGCCGATGGTGATGCCCAGGCGGCGACCTCCGGACCGGACCAGAGCCTATGCGGTACCAGCAGCACCGCGGTGATGGCGGCGAACGCACCCACGGGTGTGGCCACTGGATCTTGGAGCGTGATACAAGGCACGGCCAACTTCAGCAACGTCGCTTCGCCGACCGCCACCGTCAGTGGACTTAGCATCGGCGTGAACATTCTGAGCTGGAACATCAACAACGGTGCATGCGGGATCACCAGTGACCAGGTGACTATCCTGGTGTACGACCCGACCAACCCGGTGGCGAACGCGGGTCCGGATCAGCAACTCTGCACACCGACCACGAGCACCCTGCTGAGCGGAAGTTCGCTCATCATTCCCGCTGTGGGACAATGGACCTTGATCAGTGGCAGTGGTTCCATCGCGAACCCCACCTCACCCTCGACCGCCGTGAGCGGACTCGCCGTTGGCGTGAACGTCTTCCAATGGCAGGTGAACAATGGTGCGTGCCCCGGCGCGATCACGCAGGACCAGATCACCGTGTTCGTCTACGACAATACCGCAGCGATCGCGAACGCAGGTCCTGACCAGGACGTGTGCACCCCGACCACGACGGTGAACATGGCCGCCAACAGTTCGGTCGTGCCCGCTGTTGGTACGTGGACGCTCGTCGGTGGAGGCGGTACGATCCAACAGCCGAACAATCCGAACACCGCGATCACCAACCTGCCTGTCGGTGTGAACACATTCGCCTGGACCATCGTGAACGGGCCGTGCGGATCGACCTCCGATGAAGTGGTGATCCGCGTCTACAACGCGCTGAACCCCATCGCGAACGCGGGCAACGATCAATCCATCTGTACGCCGAACAGTACGGTGACGCTGGCGGGCAGCAACGTCATCGTTCCTGCCGTGGGCACCTGGACCCTGGTGAGCGGCAGCGGCACGGTGCTGCAGCCGAACAACCCGGCGAGCGGTGTGACCGGGCTCACGGTCGGGGAGAACATCTTCCAGTGGACGGTGAGCAATGGACCTTGCGCGAACAGCCTCACGACCGATGTGGTCCACATCTTCGTGTTCGACGATACACAGCCCGCTGCTGATGCCGGCGCCGATCAGGAGATCTGTTCGCCGACCAGCACGGTGACGCTAGCGGGTAATGGGGTCATCTTCCCTGCGGATGGCATGTGGTTCCAGTTGAGCGGGTTCGGCACCATCACCGATCCGACCGACCCGAACACCACGGTGACCAACCTGCCTGTGGGTACGCACGTGTTCCAATGGCAGATCAGCAATGGTCCATGCGCGAACGGCTTCACCACAGATGATATGACGGTGCGCGTCTATGACGTGAACAACCCGGTCGCCAATGCCGGTCCCGATCAGCAGCTCTGCACGCCGAACACCAGCACGACATTCGCCGGAAGCAACCTGATCTCGCCTGCCACTGGCCAGTGGACCCTCGTCAGCGGCCAGGGCAACATCGCCGATCCGACCAACCCCACCAGTGCGGTCAGCGGCCTGGCCGTGGGTGAGAACATCTTTGAATGGACGGTCAGCAATGGTCCATGCGCGAACGGCCTTACGACGGATCAGGTCAGCATCTTCGTCTTCGATGACACGAACCTCGATGCGGACGCTGGTGCCGATCAGGACCTCTGCACGCCGAACACGATCACCACGCTCTTCGGTAGTGCGGTGATCTTCCCGTCGACCGGCGTATGGACGCTGGTGAGTGGACAGGGCACCATCTCCGATCCCACCAACGCCACCACGACGGTGACCGACCTCGGTGTCGGACAGAACATCTTCCAGTGGGCGGTGAACAACGGTCCGTGCGCCAACGGCAGCACCAGCGATCAGGTGAGCATCTTCCTGTACGACCTGAACAACCCGCCAGCGGATGCCGGTGCGGACCAGAACCTGTGCACGCCGAACACCACAACGAACCTGCAAGGCAACACGCCGATCTTCCCCGCATTCGGCACGTGGACGTTGCTGAGCGGCCAGGGCGACATCACCGACCCGAACGATCCAGGCTCTGAAGTGACCAACCTCGGTGTTGGTGAGAACGTGTTCATGTGGACGTTCGACAACGGCCCATGTGAGAACAGCGGCAGCCTCGATGTGGTGAGCATCTTCGTGTACAGCGACATCAACCCGGTCGCTGATGCCGGTCCCGACCAGCAGATGTGCACGGTGGACATCGCCACCACCACACTTGTGGGCAGCCCCGTCACTTTCCCTGCGGTGGGCACATGGAGCGTGGTCAGTGGCAGCGGCACGATCGCCAACCCCAGCGATCCGAACACCGTGGTGTTCGACCTGACGATCGGTGAAAGTGTCTTCGCGTGGACGGTGGACAATGGACCGTGCGCGAACGGCATCACCTCCGACGTGGTGAGCATCTTCATCTTCGACCAGAACAACCCGGACGCGAACGCAGGTCCCGACCAGGACCTTTGCACGCCCGTCACCTCGGCGGATCTCACGGGCAGCGCGGTCACGTTCCCGGCCATCGGCACATGGACCGTGGTGAGTGGTACGGGTACCGTCACCGATGAGAACAACCCGACCACCACCATCACCGGCCTGGGTGTGGGTGTGATCATCGTGGAGTGGACCGTGAGCAACGGACCCTGCGCCAACGGCATCACGAGCGATCAAATGGTGATCACGCTCTATGACGAGAACAACCCGATCGCGGACGCTGGTCCGGCGCAGGAACTCTGCACACCAACGGGCACCACCACCAGTACCAATTTGCAGGGTAGTGCGATCATCTTCCCGGCCGCTGGCACCTGGCAATTGGTGAGCGGTACGGGCAACATCACCGATCCGAGCGATCCGAACAGTGCGGTGGATGGCCTGAGCATCGGTGAGAACATCTTCCAGTGGACGGTTACCAACGGCGTATGCGCGAACCCGCTTACCTCGGACATCGTGAGCATCCTGGTGTTCGATGAGAACAACCTCGATGCCGATGCAGGCCCTGACCAACAGGTGTGCACGCCTGTGGACAGTGCGCTCATGGCGGGCAGCCCTGTCATCTTCCCATCGGTGGGCACATGGACCGTGGTTTTGGGTACAGGCACCTTCGCCGACGCGAACGATCCGAACACGATGATCACCGGGCTCAGCATCGGTGTGAACCAATTCCAGTGGGAGGTGTACAACGGATCCTGTGCGAACAGCCTTACCAGTGATATCGTCACCGTCATCCTCTTCGATGCACAGGCGGCCCCGGCCGATGCCGGCCCCGACCAGGAATTGTGCTCACCGGACGACACGGCACCGCTTAACGGTAACGTACCGGTGGGTGCTGCCACCGGCCAGTGGGTGTTGGTGCAGGGCACAGGCGTGATCGCCGATGACACCGCACCGGGCACCAGCGTGAGCGGCCTCACCGTGGGTGAGAACATCTTCACCTGGACCATCTCCAGCGGAGTGTGCAATACGACCGTCGACTCCACGAGCATCTTCGTCTTCGACCCGAACAACCCGATCGCGAACGCCGGTCTTGACCAGGAGCTGTGCATGCCGCAGGACAGCGTGTTCATGGCGGGCAGTTCGTTGATCTTCCCGGCGCAAGGCACATGGACCACGCTCGCTGGTACTGGTGTGCCGGTGGACCCCAACGATCCGGGTACGCTGATCACAACGCTGACCGTCGGCGTGAACACGTTCCAGTGGAGTGTGTACAACGGTCCGTGCGCCAACAGCCTCACCACCGATGAGGTGACGATCATCCTCTACGGTGATACCACCGCAGCAGCGAACGCCGGACCCGATCTCGAATCGTGCCTGCCGATCACCACTGTGACCATGCAAGGCGTGCAGCCGCCCGAACCGGCCGAAGGCACCTGGACCGTGATCGCAGGCAGCGGCAACTTCGTGGACATCCATGATCCGGTCAGCTCGGTGAGTGGACTGGTGCAAGGGACCAACACGTTCGTATGGACCCTTGAGTGGGATCCGTGCCCGAACAACGGTCTACTGACCGACACGGTGAACGTACTGATCTACAACCCGGCCGCGCCTGTGGCGAACGCGGGCCCCGATCAATCGCTGTGCACACCTGCTGATACGACGGTCCTCGAGGGTAACACACCGGAGATCCCCGGTGTGGGCACATGGACGGTCACCCTGGGTGGAAGCACGGTCGTTTCACCGAACGATCCGAACTCCGTCGTCACCGGGTTGACCGTGGGCGTGCATGAGTTCGTGTGGACGATCTACAACGGCCAGTGCGGCTTCGGACCACCGAGCACCGATACGGTACGTGTGAATGTGTACGACGGCCAGGCGCCGCTCGCGCAGACCGGCAGCGACATCAGCTTGTGCACACCAGCAAGCAGCGCGGTGTTGCAAGCCAACGATCCAGTGTTCCCCGCTGTGGGCACATGGACCGCGCTCGACGGTGGCAACTTCTCCAACGCGAACGATCCGAACACGCTCGTCAGCGGTCTGGCTGTGGGCCAGTACGACTTCGTGTGGACGATCGACAACGGTGCATGTGGCACCAGCAGCGATACGCTCACGGTGCTGATCTACGATGATCAAAGCCCTGCTGCGGACGCAGGTCCCGATCAGGAACTGTGTACGCCGACCACCAGCGCCACGCTCGCGGCCAACACGGTGGTGTTCCCCGGCACGGGCCTGTGGACGGTGACGGCGGGTACCGGCACTTTCGCTGATGCCACCGACCCCGCGACCACGGTGAGCGGCCTCACCATCGGCAACAACACCTTCGTGTGGACGATCGACAACGGACCATGCGGCAGCACCAACGACGCGGTGACCATCGTCCTGTACGACCAGACACAAGGGTCCGCCGATGCAGGTCAGGACCAGAGCTTCTGCACACCGGTGAGCACCGCCACGCTCGCGGGTAGCTCGGTCACATTCCCCGCAACGGGCCTGTGGGTGTTCGTTGGAGGCAGCGGCTTCATCACCGATCCGACCTCACCCACCAGTGGGATCACCGGTTTGGGTATCGGGGTCACCACATTGCAGTGGCAGGTGGACAATGGTCCGTGTTCCAATGGCAGCACGAGCGACCAGATGACCATCACCATCTACGACGGCGCGGCGCAACCCGCTGCCGCCGGTCCGGACCAGGACTACTGCACACCGATCACCGATCCGATCACCATGCTCGCCAGCGCACCAGCGGCACCGGCCACCGGTACGTGGAGCGTGATCAGTGGCTCGGGCACCATCGGCGCACCGGATGATCCGTTCACGGCGATCACCAACCCGGGGCTCGGCCTCAACGTGTTCCAGTGGACAGTGGACAATGGCGCGTGTGGAACCACGAGCGACCTGATCACCATCGCGGTGTACGACGGCACCGTGCCGCCAGCGGACGCGGGCCCAAGCCAGCAGTTCTGCCAGGACATCACCACCACGAACCTCGCTGCTGTGCCTGCCACGAGCACCGCCACCGGTGTGTGGAGCCTGTTGGCTGGCACCGGCAACATCACCCAGCCGGGCGATGCGGGTACCGAGGTCAACGGCCTCGTGCTCGGGTACAACTGGTTCACCTGGACAGTGGACAACGGCACGTGCGGCACCACCAGCGATACGATGTACGTGTTCGTCAAGGACTGCCTCACGATCATCATCCCCGACGCGTTCTCGCCGAACGGTGATGGGGTGAACGATGTCTTCAACATCCAGAACATCGAATCGTACCCGGATAACGACTTCACCATCTTCAATCGCTGGGGCAACAAGGTCTTCGAAGCATCGCCCTACACGAATGGCGTCGCCCAGGCATGGGACGGCACGAGCCAATTCGGGGCGTTCCTTGGTGAGAAGCTTCCGGAGGGCACCTACTACTACATCCTTGACCTCGGTAACGGCACCGATGCCTACACCGGCTTCATCTACCTGCGCCGATAACATGTACGGTCGCGCGAACGCGTGATCACAACGAAAGAAACGATGATCAACAAGGCCAAACGATGGATGGGGACAGCGCTCGGGCTGTTCCTCGGCACCGCGCTCTTCGCCCAGCAGGATCCGCAGTTCACCCAGTACATGTTCAACCTGCTCGCGATCAACCCCGCCTACGCGGGCAGTGCCGATCGGGTGAGCCTGAAAGCGCTGACGCGCCACCAATGGGTGGGCTTCGAGGGCGCGCCCACCACGCAAACGCTCACCATCCATAGCCCGGTCTGGCAGGAAAGCCTGGGTATCGGTGGCACGTTGACGCGCGATAGCAATGGGCCTGTGACGCAGTATTCATTCATGGCCGATGTCGCGTACCGGCTCTTCCTCGGCGATTCGAAACTCGCCTTCGGGCTCCGGGGTGGGCTGAACATGTTGCAAGGGAATTACGCGGACCTGAATCCCCTGCAGTCCGGCGACCAGGTGTTCCAGGCCAACGTGAACACCAAACTCGATCCGCAGTTCGGCTTCGGGGTGATGTGGTACAGCGACCGCTACTTCCTCGGCCTGAGCACACCCACATTGTTGCGCACCGAATTCTTCGAGACCGATTCGCTCGCCTTCGTATCGGACAAGGGCCAGCGCTCGCACTACTTCCTCACCGGTGGCTATGTGTTCGACCTGGGGGTGTACCACAAGTTCAAACCCACCTTCCTGGTGAAGGGCGTGCAGGGCGCACCGATAAGCTTCGACCTTACCGCGAACTTCCTCTTCTATGAGAAGTTCTGGCTGGGTGCCATGTACCGGCACAACGATGCGGTGGGTGCCCTGGCGCAATACCAGATCACCAACGACTTCTCGATCGGCTACTCGTACGATTACCCGCTATCGCCCATCCACAATTACAGTGGCGGATCGCACGAGTTCATGATCGGCTACGAGTTCGGCAACAAGACCAAAGGCATCCGCTCACCCCGTTACTTCTGACCATGAGCACACGCACGCGAACATACCGGAACGCCCTCGTGGCTTGCGGCGTCATCCTCCTGCTGCCCTTCGCGCTGAGCGCGCAGAAATTGCAGGAGCGCATGGCCAGCCGCTACACGGAGGTCTTCGACTACTCCAAGGTGGCCAGCATCTACGAGAACCTCGACGCCAGGGGCAAGGCCGATGCCGCCGACATCCGCCGCCTGGCCATGGCCTATCGCAAGATGGGCGATGCCCCGCACGCTGAGGGCGCCTACCGCCGCTTGATGATCATGCCGGGCCACACCTCCGACGATGTGCTCAACTTCGCCGACCAGCTGCGCGCCAATGGCAAGTACAACGAGGCCCTGGACCAGTACGCGATCTACGCCAAGGAACATCCGGACGATGTGCGCGCGAAGGGCTACCTCGCGAGTTCCACGCTCTTCTACCGCCTGAAACGCGACAGCACCAGCGCCACCATCCGCAAGCTGCCCATCAACTCGGCCGAGGCCGACCTGGGCATGGGTGTGATGGACGAACTGTTGCTCTTCTCCAGTGCGCGCGGCGAAGGCGCCGGCGGTGGCCGCAAGTACGTGTGGGACGACCAACCCTTCCTGAACCTCTACTCCGCGCTGCTGAAAGGGGAGACCGCCGAGGACCCCGTGGTGATGCGCAACGACGTGAACAGCCGCTACCACGATGGCACCGTGAGCTACGACTCGCTCGCCAAGCGCCTGTACTTCACGCGCAACAACGTGTTCTATGGCACGGTGACCAAGAGCGATGGCGGCGACCTGAACCTGGGCATCTACTTCAGCGATGTGCAGAAGGGCGAGTTCGGCGAGAACGAATGGGGTCCGTTGGTCCCCTTCGACCACAACGACCCCAACGCCAACTACGGGCACCCCTGTGTGACCCCCGATGGGCGCAAGCTCTACTTCGTGAGCGACCGCGCGGGCGGTGAGGGCGGCACGGACATCTGGTTCTGCGACAACCTCGGCAACCAGTGGGGCGCCCCGCAGAACATGGGCCCCAAGGTGAACACGCCCGGCAACGAGTTGTTCCCTTACGCGGCCAGGAACGGCACGCTCTACTTCGCCAGCAACGGCCACCCCGGCCTGGGTGGGCTCGACCTGTTCTACTCGCGCATCACCGCCGCCGGACCGGGCAATGTGTTCAACATGGGCTATCCCATGAGCACGCAGTACAACGATGAGGGCCTGGTGCTGGTGAACGACAGCAGCGGCTTCTTCGTGAGCGACCGCCCCGGTGGCATGGGCAGTGACGACATCTATGGCTGCACCATCCGCCCGCCGATGATGTTCCTCTCGGGTATCGTGATCGACAAGAACACGCGCGAGCCCATCGAGGGCGCCACCATCCTGCTGAAGGACGAGACCGGTGCGCACGTGAAGCGCTTCCAGCTGGAGACCGAGCCCGGTGGAAAGTTCAAGATCGATGTGGAGTACCACGAACGCTACCTGCTCATCGCCAACAAGAACGGCTACTTCCAGGCCGAGCTGCCCATTGTGACCGATGCCGACCCGCTGGAGAACATCGTGGTGGAGATGACCAAGTACGACTACGCCGCCGAGGGCACCGTGTTCAACGGCGAGACCGAACAGCCGCTCGCGGGCGCCAAGGTGGTGCTCACCGATGGCACCGAGGCCGTGATCGGCGAGGTGATCACCGATGCCACCGGCAAGTACCAGTTCCCGCTGAAGCCCGAGACCGACTACCGCCTGAAGGTGGAGAAGGAAGGCTTCTTCAAGCAGAGCGCACGCATC
>JBDTNF010000278.1:0-18548 GCA_039933875.1 Flavobacteriales bacterium
ATCGATGAGGTGACATAGCCGTTCAGCGCGGTGCTGCTGATGCCGCGGTGCTTCACCGCGTATTTGAAGAATTCGTCTGGGGGGAACATCCGGGTTCGGTTATGGAGTAAAGGACGGCAACGCGCCCCGAATACTTCAAGCGGTACGGGCCAAGGTTACGAACGCATCATAGCTGATCCGTTCCTCCCTGGGCTCCAGCAAGGTGCGGAAATGCAGGTTCAGCTTCTGCTGCACGATGGTGTCGCGCATGCGTTGTAGCTGTTCCCGATCACCCAGCATACGGCCGGCCATCTGTTGCAGCTTCTCACCCTCGGGTGCCGGCATGCCGTACTGCATGAACTGATCGGCGATGTAGCGTTTGGCGAAGGCGTCCATTTCCTCTCCCTTGGCCTCCAGCCCGTACTTCTCCACGATCCGGTCCTCAAGCAGCTGCCGCTTCAACCCCTCGGCATAGCTGGTGTAGCTCTCCTCCACCTGTTCGGGGGTCACCGGGTTCTCGCTGGTCTCCTGGATCCAGCGCTTGAGGAAGGCATCCGGCAGTTCCACGTTGGCCTTTTCGTAAAGCTTCTTCATCACCAAGCGCTTGAAGATGCGATCGCTATCACGACGGAACATGCTCTCCATGCCCTCCTTCACCTTTGCCCGGAACCCGGCCTCATCCGTCACGGCGTCCTTGCCATAGACCCGGTCGAACAGGTCCTGGCCGAGGTCGACCGGCAGCATGTGCTTGATCTCCGAGATGCGGAACTGGAAGTTCCCTGCGATGTGGTGCACGCGGTCGTGATCCACGCCAAGCATGCGCGTGAGATCATCATGGTCCTTGGTCACCTTGTGCGGATCCACGGTCACCTCATCGCCCTTTGCCTTGCCGACCAGGCTGTTCTTCGTCGCTTCATCCTCGATGAACTCCACGCTGATCGTCGCGCGGTTCATGATGCCGCCTTCCTTCACGGAACCGTCCTCGTTCAGTTCGATCATATCGCCCAGCAACATGTCGTTCGCCCCGCTGGTCTCGGCATCCTCCAATTTGCCGAAGCGACGCTGCATGTCCGCGATCTCACGCTGCACCAATTCATCGTTCACGTCCACCACGGGGTAATCCACGCCGAGTTTGCTGCTCAGTTCCACTTCGAACGCCGGGGCCATGCCCAACTCGTAGGCGAAGGTGAACTCACCGGGCTGATCCCAATTGTTCGTCTCGATGTTCTCGTTCCTGGGCAGTGGCTGGCCCAGAACCCGGATGGCATTGCTCTGGATGTACTGCTTCAGGTTCGCGTCGATCAACCGCTCCACCTCGTTGACCAGAACGGCCTTGCCCACCCGCTTCTTGATGATCGTCATGGGCACCTGGCCGGGACGGAAGCCGGGCAATACCGCGGTCCTGCGTTGCTCCTTCAGGGCCTTCTCCACGCCCGGCGTGTAATCCTCAGGGCCCAGTTTCACCTTGAGTGTGGCGGTGAGCGAGCCGGTGTTTTCGCGTTCGATGTTCATGGTCTGGTTGGTTGGGGCGCGCGGTCCCGCACCCTTACTTGATCCGATGTTCCAGTACGGACGGGGGGACTCGAACCCCCACACCTCGCGGTACTAGCTCCTAAGGCTAGCGCGTCTACCAATTCCGCCACGTCCGTAAAAAAGGCTCGCAAAGATAGCCGTTGAAGACGCCCGATCCGGTGGTTGCGAGGCGCACTTACCTTCGCCCTCCCGCTTTCGGGAGCAGCCCGTGATGAAGCATTTCGACCCCAAGGAACTAAGCATCGGCGAACTTCACGGTCACCTCGTTGGCGCTGTTGGGCCGCGACCTGTGGCCTTCGCCAGCACCCTCGATGCGCAGGGGCGCCCGAACCTGAGTCCGTTCAGCTTCTTCAACTGCTTCGGCACGAACCCACCCCTGCTCATCTTCAGCCCGGCACGGCGTGGACGCGATAACACCACGAAGCACACGTATCACAATGTGAAGGCCATACCCGAGGTGGTGATCAACGTGGTGACCTATGCCATGGTGCAGCAGGTCTCGGTGGCGAGCGGGGAATTCGCGGAAGGCGTGAACGAATTCGAGAAGGCCGGTTTCACGCCGATCGCTTCGGAAAAGGTGAAGCCCTTCCGTGTGAAGGAGAGCCCCGTGCAATTCGAGTGCGTGGTGGAACAGGTGATCGAAACGGGCACCGAAGGCGGAGCTGGCAACCTCGTGCTCTGCGAAGTGGTGATGATCCACATCGACGAGGCGGTGTTGGACGAGAAAGGGAAGATCGACCAGCGGAAGATCGACCTCGTCGGTCGCATGGGCGGGAGCTTCTATGCACGTGCCCACGGCGATGCCCTCTTCGAACTGACGCAGCCCAACACACACATCGGTGTGGGGGTGGACGCGTTACCGTATGCGGTGCGCAACAGCCGCATCCTTAGCGGCAACGACCTCGGCAAACTCGGCGCGGCGCTCTTCGTGCCCGACGAGACCGGCGTGAACGAATACAAGCTCACCGAATTGAGCGATACCTTCATCAACTTCCAGCACAAACCCGGCGAATTGGAAGAACACCTGCACCGCCACGCTCACGCCCTGCTCAAACAGGGGCTCGTGGAGGAAGCATGGAAGACCCTGCTCGCCTTCAACCCACGATAACCATGGCACAAGTCACCATCACCGGCACCATCAGACAGATCGGCAAGACACAGGACGTCTCCGACAAGTTCAAGAAGCGCGAATTGATCCTCACCGAGCCGAGCGGCCAGCGCGCGCAGCACATCCCCATCGAGTTCACCATGGACCGCACCGGGCTGCTCGACAGCTTCAAGCCCGGCGAGGAAGTGACGGTGACCGCTTTCGTGAACGGTCGCGAATGGACGGGCAAGGACGGTGTGGTGAAGTTCTTCCTGAGCCTCGGCGGCAACCGGATCGAACGCACAGGCGCTTCCAGCGGCGGCAACGGCGGCGGTTACCAATCCGCACCGCCCCCTACCGCAGCGGACATGCCACCGGTGGGCGGGGATGATGACCTGCCGTTCTGATCGCGCTCAAACCCGTCGCCCTTTCCACTGGGGCCGAATGAACAGTGCGAGTGCTGCAATGAGCGGTGCATAGACCGCGAACACGGCGAGCGCACCAAGGGTGCCGATCGCGTTCGCTACCGACCTGCTTGGGCTGCTCGCTGAAGCGAAGAACCGCTTCATGCCACGCGCCAGGCGCACGATCGGCAGCACCCACATCAGCCATGCCGCCGCAAGCAGCGTCCAGGTGTAAAGGAGGTTCTCGCCGATGGACACGTTGCGGGCGATGAGCAGGGTGAGGGCGAACAGCCCCAGGGGGAAGAGGATCGCGAAGAGCCCGGCCATGAAGCCAGCGGTGTTCCGATAGGCTCGCATCTTACCGGCCCAACGTAACCGTTGCGCCAAGAAGCCGCTCCAGCCCACCTCGGGTGACACGGTAACGATGGCATCCCGGTCCAGCAGATAGCTCACGGGCCTGTTCGCGTGAAGCATCCGCTTCAACAGCAGCAAGTCGTCGCCGCTCGCCCAGCGATCCCCCCGGAAACCACCGACCGCGAAGAACGCATCGCGCGCGAACGCGAGGTTGGCGCCGTTCGCCAACACGGGCGCTCCCTCCATCGCGCTACCAGCAGTGGCACCCTGGAGAGCGAATTGTTCCTCGCGCTGCAACCAGGCGACCGCCCCCTCTCCGCCGAGCGTCCCTACGGGCATCAGCACAAGATCGGACCGCATCGCTCGCCAGTGCTCAGCAAGAGCCGCAAGTCGACCCGGACCACAACGCGCATCCGCATCGGTGAGCAGGATCAATTCCCCCTTCGCTTCCATCACGCCTTTGGTGATCGCGTTCTTCTTTCCCCGGTCTTCGGTCAGTGTGATCAGGTGCAACTGTGGCCATGTGCGCATCATGCCGGTCACGACCTCCGCGGTCCTGTCCTCGCTGCCGTCATCAACGACAAGTACTTCGCAGTGATCCTTGGGATAACTTTGGGCATGCAGGTCCTGCAGCAGCGGGATCAACGTGGTCGCCGCGTTCCGCGCAGGGACGATCAGCGACACGAAGACCCCGGTACCGACCGCGTGCTTTCCCTCCGTTCTCGATCCGACGTTCTCGATCCTCCTGCTCCAGCCTTCCAAAATGGAAGCATGCACCATCGCACACACGAAGAGCACCAGGACCGCCACCAGCCACACCGTCATGCCGTTCGTTGTTTCGTGCGAATGCGCGCGACGAGCAGGATCCCGCTGCCGACCAGAGCGGGTAGGACGATATTGATCAGCCAGAGCACCGTGGTGGCCAGCAGCACATCGCCCTCCATACCACCGAGCGGTGCGAACATCGCTACGGCAACGGAACCGCGAACACCGAGTTCCGTGAGCATCATGGTAGGCACCAACGTGGAGATCAGGTAAACGACCGGGATCGCGAGCACAGTATTGAACAGGGTGCCCCCCGCCCCGAACGCACGCAAAAGGAGAACGAATTGTCCGGCGAAAACAGCATAGCGAAGGAGACTGAGAAGAAGCACCACGAGCAATTCGTGACGCGCGTATGCGCTGAGCACCGCCGAGGCCTTCTCCATTCGCTTCAAGAACGGGAGTTGCAGGAGCAGTTGCCGCAAGAGTCCGGGATACAGGTAAAGCACCAACGCCCCGATCGACACCAACGCGGTGAGCGATACCAGCATCGCAGGTATCCAGCCGGAGGGCCACGGAAGAGGCCTGTGGAACAGCTGCATCGCCAGCAGCGCGAGTCCACCGAGGACCAGCGTGACCACGAACTGGGCGATACTCCCAAGAGCCGTTGCGAAACCACCCCGTACCCTGTTCTCCGGTGCAAGGAAGAGGACGCGCCCAAGGAACTCGCCGGTGCGGTTCGGAGTGACGAAGCCCACGCTTGTGCCGGCGATGGTGGCGACGAGCGCACGCCATGGTCCAACGCGTTCCACCGGTCGCATCAGCCAACGCCACTTGTACGATTCCACACCCCAGTTCGCCAGCATGAGCGCCGACGTGAGGAGCAATGCCCACTGGACCATGCCGTTCGTCGGCGGATGAAGAAGGGCGTCAAGGGCCTGCCTACTTTTATCCGCCGAGAGGTGGGTATAGAGGAACAGGCAGGCCAGGAGGAAGATCCCCCAGCGGAAAAAGAGAAGCAGCGTGCGGCCCACGGACAACGGTTACCAACAAGACGGTGGTGCGGCCAAAAGTAGGCCGGTGGTCACAGAGCGGATCATCCTGGGGATCGACCCCGGCACCACGGTGATGGGCTTCGGCGTGCTGCGGGTGTCGGGCCAGGAAGCCCGGCTGCTCGAAGCGGGTGCGATCCGGTTCCCCGCCGCCGACGACCACACCGTGAAGCTGCGCGCGATCTTCAACCACACGACCGCGATCATCGCGAAGCACCACCCCGACGAACTGGCCATCGAGGCGCAGTTCTTCGGGAAGAACGTGCAGAGCATGTTGAAGTTGGGACGCGCGCAGGGCGTGGCGATCGCGGCCGCGTTGCAGCGCGACCTGTTCGTGGTTGAATACGCGCCCAAGCGGATCAAGCAGAGCATCACCGGGAATGGCAACGCGAGCAAGGAGCAGGTGGCGGCCATGCTGTTGAGCATCCTCCGCATCAAGGACCTTCCTTCAAGTACCGATGCAACGGATGCGGTGGCGGTGGCGGTGTGCCATCACTTCGCGAGCGGCGGCGGCATCACGCGCAACGCTTCGCGAGGATCGAGCAAGGATTGGAGCGCGTTCCTCCGCAACAATCCAGACCGGGTGAAATAGCGGATACGCCCTGATCAGGCGTTCCGGATCCGCTCCGCGATCGCCGCGAGTTGCTCCTGCGTGAGCTTCAACTTGGCCCGGCTGAACTCCATGTCGTGCACACCCTCGATGGGTATCAAATGGATGTGCGCATGGGGCACCTCCAACCCGATCACGGTGAGGCCGATGCGTTCGCAGGGCACCACGGCCTTGATCTTCCGGGCCACACGCTTGGCGAAAGGCAGCAGGCCAGCGAGCACCTCATCCTCCAGGTCGAAGAGGTAGTCCACCTCAACCTTGGGGATCACCAGGGTATGGCCTTCGCGCAGCGGGTTGATATCGAGGAAGGCGAGGTAGCGATCATCCTCGGCCACCTTGTGGCAGGGGATCTCGCCCTGAATGATGCGCGTGAAAATGCTGGCCATGGCTCAGCGGCTGATGTCGAGCACCTCGAACTTCGTGCTGCCCGTCGGCGTGACCACTTCAGCCACCTCACCGACCGCCTTCCCAAGCAGCCCTTTCCCGATGGGCGAGTTCACGCTGATCTTGCCCGTCTTGATATCCGCCTCGCTCTCGGCCACCAGGGTGAAGCTGCGTTCCGCACCACTGCCCACTTGTTTTACCCTCACGATGCTGTGGATGTAAGCCTTGCTGGTATCCACTTGTTCGGTATCGATCACACGGGCGCTGGCGACGACCTTCTCCAACTTGGCGATGCGTGCCTCGAGCAGACCCTGGTCCTCCTTGGCGGCGTGGTACTCGGCGTTCTCGCTCAGATCGCCTTTATCGCGGGCATCAGCGATCTGCTGGCTCAGGTGAGGGCGCTCCACCATGCGCAGGTGGTTCAGTTCGTCCAGCAGTTTCTTCAGACCCTCTTCGGTATAGTAGGCGGTTGTGCTCATGACCATGGGGGTGTAAGCATGGAAGAGGACCCCATGAGGTCCTCTTCCCAAAGTTAATTATGTCCGCTCAGAGGCTGATACGGATGCCCACACTGTGGACACCGGAGAACGGATTGGTGGTACGGTAGCTGTAGTCCAGGGCCACGGTGCTCTTCTTCTCCTCCCCGAACGGGAAGTCGAAGCTCACGCCCGCCGAAGGTCCGGTCAACACGTTGGTCCGGTTCTCTTCGCTGGTGATCCCCTCCTCGTAGAGGTAGCCCGCACGGAGGTGGGCCATTTTCCGGAACGCGTATTCCACACCGACGATGCCCTGGTCCTTGGTGAAGGAATTGGAGATGAACGTACCAGCGAACGTAAGCCGGTGCATCTCACTGATGTTCCAGTCGTAGGCCGCCCCGATGTTCAACAGCGAAGGGATCTCGAACTTGCCGGAACGCTGTTCCAAGGTGAGCTGGTCGCTGCCCGTGGTGATGAGACCCTGCACAGCGAGGCCATCTCCATTGAAGCTCATGGCAGGTCCAACGTTCTTCAGCGCGATGCCGAAGTGCATGTTATCCTCAGGCCCTGTGACATAGTGGATGCCCGCATCGAAACACACACCGGATGTACGCACGTTGGCGATGGACTCGGAGACCATGCGCACCAGGATGCCGCCATGGATGCTGTTGGAGAAGCTCTTCGCGTAGGCCAGACCGATATTGGCCATGGTGGGGCTGAACGTGCCGCGACCACCTTCCGGGGTCTCGGTGGTGGTCACCTCAAGTTCCCCGAACGACATGGTCGTGGCCGTGATACCCAGCACACCGGAGGACCCGAGCTTCTGCCCGATGCCGATGCTGTTGATGGAAACGCCAGAGCCGGACATCCACCGCGTGTTGGAGAAGACCACTTCGGTGTGGTTCGTCTGCGCGAGACCGGCCACGTTACCGAACATCGACTCGACCCCGCGGAGCGATGCGGAGTTGGCCAGACCCCAGCCAGCCGAACGCGTCCATGGGTTGACCAACAACTGTGTAGCACCGGCTGACCCGGCACGATCCGGGTTCCCGGCCAGCACCGTTCCGCTGGCAAGGGTCGCGATGGCCGCCAAGAGCACCGCTGGTCGTTTCATCATACGCTTCATGTCCATGCTTCTCTTAATAGTGCGTCCGGCTTAGAAGTTCTGGAGGTCCAAGGGCCGCAATGCACCGAACCATTTGATCACCTTCTCACCCACCCCGGGCACTTCCACGTGGCAGATGTACACACCACCAGCGATCGGGATGTTGTTCGCGTTCTTCAGGTCCCAGTCGAGGTAGGTCAGGTCATTGTCCTTGCGGAACTTCCGCACAAGCGTGCCCCCCACGTTGTAGATCGAGATCGTGCAGGTCTGGGGCAGGTTGATGAACTTGACCCGGTTGTCCAACCGCGACGTCTCGTAACCGCTGAACGCGTAATACGGGTTGGGCACCACGTTGATCTCATCCAGGAAGGTCTCAGCCACCGTATGCTGTCCGGTGAGGGTGGTGTACCCGTCGGTGCCGAAGGTGTAAAGAGGCAGCCCATTGTTACGCTGGGGATCGATCGGTTCCGGTGCACCGGCGTAGTTCACATATGGCAGGTAGGGCTTGGTCACGCTCAACCGGATGCGTACATCGGTGGAGAGCAACTCCTGCCCGGCGGCCAGCATGGCGGTACCCACCCATGCCACTCCGCGGATCACTTTCAGGCGTGACTGCACACCCGGTGCGGGCAGCGTGGTGTAGATGTAACGTGCCTCATCGTACTTGGGCACACGGTCCGCATTGTCGGATTGACGCCTGTCGTTCTTCCACACATAGATCCAGTGGCACGCTCCGAAATAAGGTTCTCCTGCACCCGTGAGAAATTGATCGTTCGGGTTCCAGATCATGTCCCGCCCGATGTCACCGCCCCAGAAGCTGTTCTCACCGAAGGCCATGTTCAGGCGCTCGCCGTTCTCCAGATCGATGGCATAACCGGGGAACCAGCCCGCACCGGTCGGCTGGTCGCCGTTCAGTGTGGCTTCGGCCACGTTGCAACCCGGCATGCCGTCGCTCAGTCCGTTCTTGTCCACACTGTTGTGCTTGCGTAGTGACAGGCGGGCAGCACCACCTTCCGCAAGCGATGCATCCTCCTCCTGTTCCAACACCACACAGCGGGTCCACTTGCTCTTGTCGGCGGTGAGCACCACTTGCACACTGGGCGTTTCACGCACCTTGGAAAGCGCCATGGACTGGTTCACCTCCGAGACAGCACCCGGCTGGAAGGGGGCTTGGCCCACAAGCGGCCAGGGAGCCCATGTTCCGGCAAGGATGCCTTCATAGAATTGGTCATCGTCACGACCCGTGCGGTCGTTGTAGATCGTCTCAGCCGGTTCGGTGAATGTGGTGACACCGGATCGGATCCAGTTGAAGACGTTCGCTCCATCCGCATCGGGCACACCGGTGAACCAAGGTTTGGACTCATCCGCGAAGGTCAGCGAACCCGCGCCCAATGGCAGTGCGAAATCAGCATCGTAATAGGCCTGGCCAATGCTCACCGAGAAGCCCCAATCGAGGAAGAGTTGCTCATAGGGAAGCGTGATGGTGCGGTCGCTGTACACCGTGTCGCCGGTGCTCAGGTTCACGAGGAACCAATAGGCGTCATTCAGGTTGCCCGGCGTGATGCTGTCCGCGAACCAGACCTCGAACTTCGAGTTGGGGATGCGCAGGGGATCCACCACGCGCACGTTGATCGGAGCGAAGCCGCGCTTGTACGTCACCTCATCCTTGCGCCATGGGCTTTCGGCCACGATGCCACTTTCGGTCGCCGGATCCAATTCGAGGATCAAGTTCCCATTGCCCTGCCCTTCGAGACGGGTCACTTGGAAATAGTCGCCGAACTGCGCGTTCTGCGTGGTTCCACCAGCGCCGGGTTCGGGCTTGTGCGGGATGCCCACGTAGGAATGGATCGCACCGAAAGCGCCCTTCCTACCTTCCACATAGGGGAAGGCCTGACCGGTGCCATTGGCGAGGTCGTAATCCTCATAGTTGTTGTAGCCGTATGCGAGCGCGATGTAGTAATAGGTCTTGAAGTTCACCAGCTTCGGATCACCCTGGGCGAATTTGTCCTCGGTGATACGGATCGCATGTACAACGCCTTCATCGGCCCCGTTCACCATCTCCGTCGGCACCGGTTGCTGCAGCACATCGCTGAAGGGGAAGTTGATCACCTGGCCGATGGAATCGGTCACATCACCCTGGTAGACCAGGCGCGCCAGGTTCACATCGTTCAGGTCGGCCACGCTGGCCTCGCTGTTGGCCATCTGGTAGACCTTGTAGCCTTGGAAGCGGTAAGACCGGTCGTTCGCAACCCCACTCGTATCCTCTGGCGGGATCAGCGGATCGACCTCTTCGTAGAGCTCGTTCTCGTTGTTGCTACCCGGAGGGTTGCTCAAATACAGGATCAGCTCGCGATCGAGTTCACGGATGGTGAGGTCCGGAGCATCCGGGCCATCGAGGATCTTGAAGCAGTTGTCGAACAGGGCCTGCGCTTTGTCATCGGCCACGCGCAAGGGACCAAGGCTGGCCACCGCACCGCCGGAAACCGCGCGGGCGTAGACCACACCAACAGTGATGTTGTTGTAAGCGCCGGGCTCCAGGGTGAAGGGTCCTGCGCTCTGCACGAAGCGACGATCGGGCGTGGCCGTCGTTGGGGTGACCTCCTTCCAAGCGGCTTGTGGTACGCAATCGGTACCCCAGCCCACTGGATCGCTCTCATCAGGGAACATGTAGTAGGCACGCACAGCGCCTACGTCCTCGGAATACCCAGTGCCACCGTAGCTCTGCGGCAGGTTGTTCTTCCAGATGCTCCGCAGGTAATTGTAGAACTGTTGGGCACTACTCGGGTCGGTGATGTTCGCGTTCGGTGATTCGCGGTTGAAGTAGATGAACGCGCGCATGCCGAAACGCTCGTTGTCCGCGATGGCGTCGCCGTAGCCGATACCGATCCCCTTGTACGGGATACCGTTCTGCAACCGGGCATCCTCGCAGTCGTAGGTGTCGTTGTAATCCGCAGGTCCGGGGTTATCCACCCCGTCGGCGTCCTGGTAAGGTCCCTCGAAGAAGTCCACACCGATGGCCGGTGGCTGGGCACCGTAACCGATGGACCCCAGGCAATTCTCATCGTTATCGTCCCAGTTATAAGCGAAGCCAAGACCACGGCGCACATCGCAGCCCGTGAAGTCATCGTTGGAACAACCCAGATCGGCGTCAACGAAGTGCCCGAAGTAGGTGTTCAGCAAGGTCTGCGAACCCTGGTTGATGACCACGTAGTTGTAGAAGGTCATGTTGTTGATCTCGTTGGTAGTGGCGAAGGCGAAGCCCTGCGCGCGCACTTCCAACCCGATCGGCTGTCCATTGGTCTCGGTATGGCTGTTGCCCTTGTCGTTGAAGATCCAATAGATGTTGTAGTCACCGAAGAGGTTCACGGGATCATCGCGGAGCTTGTTCTTGCACTCCTCCACGGTGGTCTCGAACCCGTAATCCGGATAGTCACCCGAGGTCGGTGTGTAGTTCCCGTCGCTGTCGTAATCGAAGAACGGCGCGAGGTACAGGTCCTGCCCCGCCTCCACGTCACCCAACGCCGGCCAGTTCGTGAAGGAACTGGGGATCGAGTAACCGTTGGGGAAGATCTCCGCCATGTTGCAATCGGGGTCGTTCGCGCAGTTGATCCACTGCAAGTGCGCTTCGGCCTGTGCGCGTGTTGTAACCCAGAACCGGTCGTAGTCGTCGCATACCGGCTTGGTCACGGACGCATCGCCGGTGTTGGTCAACGGACCCGGCCAGAAGTCGTTCCCATCGGTACGGTAGAGTACCGCGGCGATCTTCAACTGCCCGGTGGGCGAAACGCCACCCATCCAAAGGGCACCGGCGAAGATCGAGCAGGCGCCCGAGAAATCATCGGTCTTGGGCACTTCGTAACCGGGGCGCGAACTGCCTGAACGCCGCTGCCACATGTTACCGCCGTTCTCGATCACCGCCCTCGCGTTGTTGAAGTCCAGCTGGATCACCTGCGTGGCCGGCGTGCATGGCGCGGCCTTCGGCCCACCAGCCGCCCCACGGCCCTGCTGCACCATGCCACCGCCGGTGGCTCGTGGTGGAGCGATGGCCCAGGAGCCGAAGCTCAGGGAAACAGCGAGGCTCAGAGCGAAGGTTCTGGTCAGGAGTGCGCTTTGGTAGCCTTTCATGGTCGACGTTATTACGTTCATCAGAAATCGAAACGGAGGCCCAGGCGGATGGTGCGTGGTGCACCGAAGTTGCCGGGGTCATTGATCTTCAACGTGTAGAGGTCGCGGTAGGAGTTCGGATCGACCTGGGTGCGATCGGTCAACTGCGCGAGGTATCCATCGTTCGTGGGCGAACCCGTGTAGCGGTAAACACCGGTGATGTTCTCGGTGTTGAACACATTGGTCACCAGCAGGTAGATGTTCAGGTTCGTGTTCTTGGCCTTGTTGCCATCATCGCCACCGAAGGTCAACGGGATGTCGCGGTCCAGTTGCAGGTCGGTGGTGAATTGCCAGGGCAGGCGTGCACCGTTCAGGGTGCCATCGAGCTGGTAGTTGGTGGCATCGGTTGCTTCGCTCACTACAGTGCTGCTGCGGCTATACGGTGTACCGCTTCCGAGGATGCTCACGATGTTGATGCCCGTGCGCTGGAGGAAGGGTGTTCCAAAAAGCATCGGACCGTTGTAGTCCGTGCCGCCTCCGTAACGGAAATCGAAGGTGGTTTGGAAACGGTGCCGCTGATCGAAGTCCAGTGGCGAAATGGTCCGCAGGTTCGGCTGGCCCGAGTTGATCAGGTTGATCCCGGTGGTGGGGCCCGAACCCGTACCATCGGCGAACTGCAGGGTGTAGCTCACACGCATCCACACGTTGCCGGTCTGGCGCAGGTCGAAGGTGGTCGTGAAGCCCTTCACCGTACCGAAGTCGAAGTTGTCGTAAGTGCGGTAGTCACGCGGCCATGCGTTCACCACGTTGCGCACCTGGATCTGGTCGCGCAGTTCGCGGTAGAAGGCGGCCAGTTTCAAGGAGGATGACTTGCTCAGTACCTGTTGGAAACCAAGTTCGTAATCGATGGTCTTGGTCGGGCTCAGGTTCGAGTTGTTCTGAACAGCACCGTCCTGCTCGATCACCGCGAGGCCCACCATGTCCAACCGCGACTGGGTGGCACCGGGACGCTGGGTAAGCACATCGTAGTGCGCGAAGAATACCGCCTCGTCCGAGATCGGGAACGAGAAGGCGATACGCGGCATCACGTTCACCACGGGGGTATAGTCACGGAACGCGCTCTTGCTCAGCGGCGAGGTACCCTGAAGGTCATCCCGGTTATCGCCACCGATCAGGTAGGGATTGATCCTGCCCGACTCCTGCAAGGCGGTACCATCGTTCAGTTCCACCCCTGCGGCGTTGTACCAGGTATCACCGTCACGGTAACCCTTCACCACGTTGGGCTGCTCATAGCTGTCCACGTACACCACATAGTCGTCGCCGATGTTGCCCGGGCGGTTCGCCAGTTGTCCGGCGATGGTGCCATCCGGTACGGCGCTACCAGCGGTGTACGCCTCACGCCAGAGGTACTTGTCCTTCAGCACGTTCTGGTTCGCATCGTAGCGGTCCACACGCACACCGACGTTGAAGATGATGTCGTCGAAGGCGAACTTGTCCATGACATAGCCCGACATGTAGATCGGTTGGAAGGGCGCCTGCAAACGGCTGTAGTTGCCGTTCGCATCCTTGCCATCGAAGAAGGCATCGAAGCTTGGACGGCTTGTGAGCTTGTTGCCGAGGTGGTCAAAACCCACGAAGTTCACCAGGTTCTGGTCCCCGTTGTTGATCAACTCGTCCGCGGAGAACATGTCCAGCGAGAACGTCTCGGGGCTCAACGCGTCCACGTCGATGATATCCCTTCCATTGGGGTCGAGGCCGAGCGCACTGCGCAGGCTGCGGTCCATGTACCGTTGGTCAGAACCGACCAGGCGGTGATAGAGATAGAAGGGGAACGCGCCGGGGATGCCGATGTCCACGATGGCATAGGCGTCCACCGAATCGGGGTCCTCCCACTGCTGCAAGTGGAAGTTCGCGAGCGAACGAGCACGCGTCCAAAGTCCACCGGGTGCAAGATCGTACCGGCGCTGCGTGAGCTGCTCATATTCCACACCCACGGAGACGGCATGCTGACCGATGTCGGCGCTACCGATCGCGGTGAAGCGCACCTGGTCGTTCACCCGCTTGCGGTATTCGGAACCGTTGGGGTCATCGATGAACCCGATGCTGTTCCACATGTTGTAGAGGGAGGCCGGGCGATCACCGTTCCAGAGCACACCGCGCCCCTGGGTCTCGTTGAAATTCTGGTAGAACCCTTGATAGTTCGGGTCCGATCCGGGAGGCGCGCCGAACAGTTCCTGGATCGGGTATTGCTCGTGTGGCAGCGCACCGAAGTAATAATTGTCGATGGAGGCCAGATCGGGGTTCTGGCTGCCCGGGGTGAACGTGACCAGCGTATCGGTCTCCCCGATCTGCACCCACTTGGTCCCGCGCAGTTCGAAGGTCGGGGCCCGGTAGGTGTTGAAACGGCCTACATAACCGTAGTCGAACAAACGGTCCCCGTGAACGTAGTCCTCGACATTGTTCAGGTACTGGCTGTAATCCATCTGTAGCGTGTAGAACGCGTTCTTGATGGTGGAGCGTTGCTCCTGTTCCTCGCTGCGGTTGGTGAACCGCTGGGTGAACTTGACAAACCCGCGCCAGCTCGTTTCCTTCACCCGGGTGTTATGCTCGGCATTGAGCAGCGAGTTGCGCCGGTTGAAGTCCTGCCGGTTGCTGTAGTCCACCGAACCGCCCACTGTGAGGTTCACTGTGGGAGTGGTGGTGATGTCGATCTTGCCCGAGGCCAGATAGGTGGTCTGTCCGGCGTTCTGGCGGGTCTTCAATTCTTCGATGTCGGTGCTGCGCAGGAACTGGCTGTTGTAGCCGAGCGCATAATCACCCGCACCCGAGGGCAGCAATCGCGCAGGGTTCGCCAGCAGTTCATCCCGCACTTCGGGTCGCACACGTATATCACCGAGGTAGGAAGGACCATTATCGACCTGGTCGGTGAACTGACCGGAGAAGAAGAAGCCGATAAGGGGCTTGGTCTTATTGCCCACGCTGTCCTTCTTGAAGAGGATAGGACCTGAAAGGCTGGCCTCCACCTGGTTGTAGCCGAAGCGATCCAGTCCCACGACGTCGGTGATGTCATCACCGGCCTTGAACCCCGAAGTGAGTATTTCCACCCCGCCGAAGAAATTGCGGCTTGGACCCCGTGTGGTGATGTTGATCAGCCCACCGGTCACGTCACCGTAGTTCGCCGGCACACCACCGGTGATCACCTGCACTTCCTCGATGGCGCTCTTGGGCAGGCCCGTACCGGCACCTGCGGGCACCTTCACACCGTCGATGTAGTAGTAGGTGTTCTCCGTACGCGCACCCCGTATGCTGATGCCCCCGCCGGTGCCTGCATCACTCGCACCCGCCACGGTCGTGGCGATGGAGTTGGCCGAACGACCCGGCATCTTCGCGATCTGGTCGCGGGTCACCGTACCGCCCGATGCGCCACCGTCACGCTGGATCAGAGGAACGGTGTACGCGATGACCTGGAACTCCTTCAGTTCCACGCCTGCGCTCAGTTGCAGGTTGAGGAAGGTGATCGTGTTGCTGTTCACCACCACGCCGGTCTGCTTCTGCGGCTGGTAACCCACGTACGTGACGATCACATCGTAGGTACCCGGATCGATCGGCTTGATGAAGTACTCACCGTCGAAGTCGGTGGCACCACCGGACACCTGCGTGCCCCGGTTCTCGATCACGACGTTAACGAAGGGGAGCGGTTCGCCGGAGATCTTGTCGGTGATCTTGCCCTTGAGGCTGCCAGCACCCGCCTGGGCGTGTGCTGCAAGCACTGCGAACAACGAAAGGGCGACTGAGGAGAATAACCTTCTCACCATCAACGGTAGGTTTTACGTTCAGCTGAACTGCGCAACGAGGGGGCGTAAATATAGAAAGATCCTCGAACGGCGATATTTTCACTTTTCCGCGCTGGACGGCGGTTTCCAAGGGTTCTGGCCCGGACTGTCGCGGCGGTGGATGGGGTGGAACGGTTCATGGCGTGATGACCTTGGCGAAAGATATCGGCAACATGGGCACCCCGGTGCGGAGGAGCTTCCGAAGATCAGCCCGTGCTATACATGTCCACCTCAGTGCTTTCTGCCGAAAACACGTTGGAAAAAATTGTCGCGGTGTGGACCACTTCCGCCCCGGTCGGCGCGACGGCTGTGTTGCTTGATGCGTCGGCGCGTGGCCTTGTCCTGGATGCCCAGATGCTGCGCGCGATCCGTTTTCTCCTTCTTTTTGGCCGCCTTCTTCTCCTCTTTCTTCTTGTGCGCGAGGATCTTCTCCTGCTTACGCTGGCTGATCCCCTCCTCCTGGGCATGTGCGAGCACAGGTCCACCGAACAGGGCAAGAGCGAAGAACCACCGGGCCAAGCGCGATCTCATGGTCACAAGGATAGCGAACACGAGGCTCGACCCTGCATACCTACTTTTGTCGGACCGACGTTCCATGCACATGTCCAAACCCGGCGCCCCGCTCTTATTTGCCCTTGCATGGGTAGGCATCGGCTTGCTACCGGGCTGCAAAAAATCCGAACGTGGTGGTGTGCCACTGGTGAACGTGGACATCACCATCAACGTGAACAATCCGGCCTATGCCGACATTCAGGTGCCGGGGGGCTGGCTCTACCTCACGGGCGGCTCGCTCGGCCTTATCGTCTACCGTTCGTCAACAGATGCCTTTGTCGCCATGGACCGCCACTGCCCCTACCAACCCGAGAACCTGTGCCGGGTGTTCGTTGACGAATCGGAGGTGATCGCACGCGATACGCTCTGCTGTCACTCCGCCTATGTCATCGCCACCGGTCAGGTGAGCGAAGGACCTTCGGCGCTGGACCTGCAGCACTACAACACGTCCTTCAACGGGACCACCCTTCATATCTACAATTGAGTTGACGCGGGTCCGCTTCCCGCTGGCCTTGAACGCGGAACGCCCGGCTCAGCGCCGGGCGTTCCGTTGAAGCCGATGCTTCTGCTCAGTAACGGTACTCGTTGCTCTTGTACGGACCGGTCTTCTGCACGCCGATGTAACCGGCTTGCTTGTCGTTCAACTCCTCCAGTTCCACGCCGATCTTGGCGAGGTGCAGGCGCGCCACCATCTCATCGAGGTGCTTGGGCAGCACGTACACCTTGTTCTCGTAGTTCCCATGGTTCTTCCACAACTCCAACTGCGCGAGCGTCTGGTTCGTGAAGCTGTTGCTCATCACGAAGCTCGGGTGGCCCGTGGCGCAACCCAGGTTCACCAGACGGCCTTCAGCGAGGATCAGGACATCCTTGCCATTGATGGTGTACTTGTCCACCTGCGGCTTGATCTCCACTTTGCTGGCACCGTGGTTCTTGTTCAACCAGGCCATGTCGATCTCGTTGTCGAAGTGCCCGATGTTGCACACGATGGCCTTGTCCTTCATCGCCAGGAAATGCTCCGCCCGGATGATGTCGCAGTTACCGGTGGTGGTGATGACGATGTCAGCGCGACCTACACAGTTCTCCATCTTCTTCACTTCGAAACCGTCCATCGCCGCCTGCAACGCGCAGATCGGATCGATCTCCGTGACGATCACGCGCGCGCCCGCGCCGAGCAATGATGCCGCAGTGCCCTTGCCCACATCACCGTAACCGGCCACCACGGCCACTTTACCGGCCATCATCACGTCGGTGGCCCGGCGGATCGCGTCGACCGCGCTCTCCTTGCAACCGTACTTGTTGTCGAACTTGCTCTTGGTAACGCTGTCGTTCACGTTGATCGCCGGCATCACCAGCGTACCGTTCTTCTCACGCTCCTTCAAGCGGTGCACACCGGTGGTGGTCTCTTCGCTGAGGCCTTTGATGCCGGCCACCAGTTCGGGGAACCGGTCGAACACCATGTTCGTCAGATCACCGCCATCGTCCAGGATCATGTTCAGCGGCCGGCCACCTTCGAAGGCGAAGATCGTCTGCTCGATACACCAGTCGAACTCGGTCTCGTTCAGGCCTTTCCAGGCGAACACCGGGATACCAGCGGCTGCGATGGCCGCGGCGGCGTGGTCCTGTGTGCTGAAAATGTTGCAACTGCTCCAACTCACCTCCGCACCGAGCTCCTTCAGGGTCTCGATCAACACCGCGGTCTGTATGGTCATGTGCAGGCAGCCGGCGATGCGGGCACCCTTCAATGGTTTGTCCTTGCCGTGTTGGGCGCGCAAGGCCATAAGGCCGGGCATTTCGGCCTCGGCTAGTCCGATCTCTTTCCGGCCCCATTCGGCGAGGTTCATGTCCTTTACCTTGTATTGGAGCTGCTCTTTGGTCTGTGGCATCGTTGTGTTCATGGAGGCGGCGAAATTACGGGTTAGGGCTGGAACGAAGGGGGTTTTCTAAGTTCGCGGGCATGGCCGGTGTGCAGGAACAGTTGACGGAGGCGAAGAGTTCGGGCAAAAAGCTGCTCGCCGTGCTCATCGACCCCGACTTCGGGCAGGATGAGGGGCGCTTGGAGCGAACCGTGCAGAACGCCTGCATGGCGAAGGCCGATCTGATCTTCGTTGGGGGCAGTTTGCTGACGTCGAGCGCGTTCGACCGATGTGTGAAGCTTGTGAAACAGTGGAGCGACCGCCCGGTGGTGCTCTTCCCCGGCAGCCCGGCCCAACTGAGCAGACACGCCGATGCCGTCCTATTCCTTTCGTTGATCAGCGGACGGAACCCCGAACTGCTCATCGGCGGTGTCGATTGGGTTTCCAAAAAATGGCTGCT
>JBDTNF010000279.1:0-30023 GCA_039933875.1 Flavobacteriales bacterium
GGTTAGCCTTTGCGGGCGGACCTCCGTCGTGTGATCACCCATGGCGGTTGGTTTTACAGCGACACTCGCGCGAAGCGTTCGGCATTCCCCTGCGAGGCGAACGCCACGGGGTTGATGCACACTTTCGCGAGTGTGCATCGGTCTGCCAGGAGGGAGCCTGACCGCCGTGGGGACCGATCGGAAGCGTCGCCGCAGTGTTAGGTGCAACCGCCCTCCTGCCGCTCCACGATGTGGATGATCCCGGCTTGCACGTATCCTGCTTCGGCAAGCACCTTCGTGCGGTCGAGGTTGCGCTCCCTGATGGTGTTCTCGCAGGCGAGGAAGACGATCCCCTTGGAGGCGAGTTCCTTGATCTTCTCCTGCACGATGCTCCGATCGTTCATGAGCATTTCCATGCCTGGACCGTGGCATACCACCTCCACTTGTATGGTCGGTGCGGCCTCCTTCATGTTCCTCAGTTGCTTCATCATCATCTTGTGCACCAGCGTGTCACCACTGGTCAGCTGCATGACGATGCGATGCTGATGGGTGTGCTGAGCGGACACGCTCGTGGTACCCAGAAGTAGCGCGAAGAGGAGCAAGAGGCTTTTCATGATACAAAGGTCAGGCGGTCCATCTCCACGGACTGTGACCTCCGTCACACAACTCAACGGAACTCGTAGTCGTAGCCTTCGAGCTGGCTGAGCAAGGTCTGTGGTGCGTCCGTTGCGGTGATCCGGCCCTCGACCTCGGGCGCCACAGGTGAGAACTTCCCGAAGTACTCGCGGAGGATATTGTGCATCGTAGCGTTCGCACGACGTGGGTTCGCCACGTTCTCCAGCCGGCACAGGGTGTCGTTGGGGTCACCCTCGCGTTCGCACGCAGCGATGAGGTAGGTGCGCTTCAGGTCGATGGGCTCGCCAGCGATCTTGATCCAATTCACGCGCTTGCCCTTCTCGTTGTGCATGGTGAAGTTGGCTGTCATTCCCTTGAACCGGACGACCCAGCCGCCGAAACGCTTCGCGGGATCCTTGGCGAACACATTGTGGAGTTCCTGCTCCAGCCATTCCCAGAGTTGCTGGCCCGTGGCATCGCCGTACTTCGCTTCGCTATCCACCGGGATCATGCTCCAGAGGGTGTCGTTGGTGATCGGTGTTGGCGTTATCCCGTCGGCCACGATCGGTGGGCAGAAGCGGAAACCGTTGCTGATAGCCACCTCGGGTTTCAGCTTCCACATGATGGCGTCCGTGATCAGGTTGTCCATCGGGTTTTCGATCACGTAATAGCGCACCAATGTGTTCTTTGTGCTGCCCACCACCTTGCCGAGTTGCTCCTTGTAGGGTGCGCTCACTTCATCCACCAGCTGGAGCATGCCCTTGTCGGCCGGGTATCGCCCCGGATCAACATCGAGCAGTTCGTAGTGACTGTCCTTCACCCGGCCATCCTCCACCACAACATCCAGTCGCGCAACGAAGGATCCAAAGGCCCCGGGTTCGGTCACCTTGCTGTATTTGCCGTCGATGGGTTTGCGCACGCGTTCATGGGTGTCGGCACCAAGGATCAGATCGGCGCCTTCCACTTCCGGTTTGTTCGCCAGATCCACCTGTTGCGCGAGGCCCATGTGCGTGACGAGGAAGACCATCGTACACTGCTCATAGTCGCGCAGGATGCGGATGTACTTCGCCACGTTCACTTCGGGCTTGGTGAACTTGATGCCGCAGCTATAGGCCGGTGATTGTCGCTTCGGTGTAAGTGGATCATTGAAGCCGATGAAGCCGATCTTGACACCGGCGATATTGCGCGTCCAGTAGGGCTGGAAGATCATTTCGCCAACAAGGTCGGCGTTGGGGTCATTCATATCGCTGCAATAGTCCGCCAGCTTCTCGTGGTACATGTTCGCGCAGATCTTGGCAGCGCGGTAGCCTCCGAGGTCCTTCAACATCATCTCCTTGCCGTAGATCACTTCCCAGTTACCGGGAAGCACCAGGTCGTAACCGATGCGGTTCATCAACGGCACCAAGGCACGTCCTTCGCTCATCGCGGCCACACCGCCACCTTGGAAGCAGTCGCCGCCATCGATCACCATGGTATTCTCCGGATCCTCGTTCCGCAGCGAGTCGATCATCGTCTTCAGTACCCCGAACCCCCCGCGCTTTTTGTACACGGGTTTGCCGTTCTCCAGGAAGAATTCGTCGTGCGTGTGCAGTTGCGCGTGGATATCGCTCGTGTGCAGGATGGTGAACTTCTGCGCCTTGCCTTGCATGACGGCCTTGCTCTTCACGAGTTCGTCGCGACGATCGTTCAGACCACCCATGGCCAGCGTGGGGCCGAGCGTGAGACCCGCGCCCAGCGCGCCAATGGACCGCAGCATCTCGCGACGCGATACGCTGTTCTTCTTCGCGTCATGTGCACCGCACTTGCAGCCATCGGGATGAAGGATGTCGCTCATGGCTTCTGTTTCGATCTACTGGGATGCACTGCGGCGATGGGACCGAAGGGACCGAACTTGTGTTGTACTTCAGGAAAGGTGTCGGTGTACGGGCCGAACGGATGGTCGACGGGTTTGCCAGCGATCTTGGGCCAATCATTGGAAAGATCGCGGTCCGGCCGCTGGCGGGAGTTGATGTAGGCGGCCACGTCCCAGGCTTCGTCGTCGGTCAGTTGGGGCGCTTGCCATGTGGTGCCTTGGGGCATGTTGTTCTTGACGTATCCTGCCAGTCGGCTCAAGCGGAACAATCCTGCGCCAATGTTGTAGCTGTGTTCACCCCAGAGCGGTGGATATTGGTAGGTACGGCCGTCAGTCGCCAGCAGACCACCGCCGTTCTCCTGGTGGCAGGTCATGCATTTCGCTTCATAGACGTCCTCGCCGTTGCCGGGATCGGCGGCCCTGTCCAGGAATGGAAGTTCCGCCAGACCAACGCCCTTTGGTTTCTTACCCTTGGGTATCCCGGTGCCAAGCCATTCCATATAAGCCACCATCGCACGCATCTCCCGGCTTGAACTGTCCAGACCGGTTCCGTTCAAGCTTCGCTCGAAGCAATCGTTGATGCGTTTCTCCACACTCTCTACTGCACCACTGCGTTCGCGGAACTTCGGATAAGTGCTCCAAACAGCGGCGTAGTTGTTGCCCCAGGGCTTGCTTCCCGCATCAAGATGGCAGTTCTGGCAGTTCATGCCATTGGTCTGCCGCGCCACGATGCCTTGTGGCCCCAGGTAGAAAGCCGTGTTCCGGATAAGTGCACGACCGTATTGGACAAGTTCCTCCCGCTCACCGCCGATGTGGTCGATCAACGTCGTGTCCATACCCATCCACAAGCTGTCCGCACCATAGGTGGCCACCCTCGGCGGCGGCGGTTCGAACCACTTGCGTGGTGCGGACATGAAGAGGACGATGAGCCCGATGATGGCCCACGTGGAGCCCCTGGCGATGCGGGCGCCACGCTCGTTGTATGGCGTCCCAGCCCGCTGCTGCAGCGCCCGCAAGGCCTGATGCGCAATGCCCTGCCATAGTAGGACGAGCAACGCCGTTATGAGGAGGATGATCGGGATCATCATGACCGGGGATCGGTGATCAATGGGGGATCCTGTCCCGCACCAGTCCGTACACCCATGTACCGGCGACCGCGCTCAAGAAGGTGACGATGATGACGCCGAAGCCCGCGCCCATTTGTGCGAACAAGGGCCCCGGACAAGCTCCTGTGATGGCCCAGCCAATACCGAACAGGAGCCCACCGAAGACCTGACCCTTGTTGAAGGTCTTGTTCGGGACGACGATGGCTTCACCATAGATCGTCCTCGCCTTGGCGCGCTTGATCAACGCCACGCTGATCATGCCCACGAGGACGGCTGTGCCGATAACACCGTACATGTGGAAGCTCTCGAAACGGAACATTTCCTGAATGCGGAACCAGCTGACGATCTCCGCCTTCACGAACACGATGCCGAACAGGACACCCCAAGCGGCGTACTTCAAGTTGTACCACCAAGGGTGTACGAGCACACTATCGTTCACGCACATGGCGTCGAGCGAGCGTACCTCGAAGTCCGTGTTCTCGGCGGTCGCTGCGGCCGGGGGCGTTCGGAAGTTGGTGTTCATGGGTTCAAAGCGTCAGGAGGTACGGAAGCACCAGCCAGGTCATGGCGATCCCGCCGACCATGAAGCAGCACGTGGCGATGAGGCTTGGCCATTGCAAACTGCTGAGGCCCATGATGGCATGTCCACTGGTACATCCGCCGGCGTACCGTGTTCCAAAACCGACCATGAAGCCGCCGAGCACGAGGAAGATCAGGCCCCGCAAAGTGAAGAGTTGCTCCCAACTGAAGATCTCGGCCGGAAGCAACTGTGTGGTATCCGTGATGCCTTTTGTAGCGAGGTAGCGCTGCGTGGGCCCGGCCAGCAGGATCGGGTTCGGGTCGCTAAGGAACCGCGCTGCGATGAGCGCGCCCATGGCGATGCCGCCAACGAAGAACAGGTTCCACACCTCCTTCTTCCAATCGTACTTGAAGAACGGAATGTTCGCTGGCATGCACGCAGCGCACAAGTGTCGCAATGAGCTGCTGATGCCGAAGGTCTTGTTGCCCATGAGCAGCAAGGCGGGCACGGTCAGGCCGATCAATGCACCCGCCACATACCAAGGCCAGGGCTGTCTCAATGTTTCGATCATGACTTTCGTCAGTTGGGTATGTTGATAGCGCAAAGAGCCCGGACCATTTCGGCCCGAACTTCTTGTTGGCGTTCCTATTTCTTCACTGTCGAAGGGCAGACATGATCCGTCGTCTTCACATCGGTCCTGTTGATCGCATTGAGCCCACCGGCCACGTCGATCACGTTGTGGTAGCCACGCGCTTTCAGCAAGCTGGCAGCCACCATGCTCCGATAGCCGCCGGCACAATGGATATAGTTGGGTTCTTCCTGGCTGAAGGCGTCGAGGTTCTGGTTGATGAACTGTAGCGAGGCGTGCCATGCACCGTCCACATGCTTCGCTTCATACTCGCCATCCTTGCGCACGTCCACCACGTGGAGCTTGCTTCCAGCGAAGCGCTTGGCGAACTCCTCGGCAGAGATGCTTTCCACCGTGTCCACGTCCATACCGTAGGTCTTCCAGGCGTCGATACCGCCCTTGAGGTAGCCGAACACGTTGTCGTAGCCCACGCGCGCCAGGCGTGTCACCACTTCGTCCTCCATGCCCTCGTCGGTCACCAGCAACAGCGGGTGCTTCACGTTGGGGATCATGGCGCCCACCCAGGGTGCGAAATCGCCCTTGATGCCAATGTTGATCGAGCGTGGTACGAATCCATCCTTGAAGGTCTGTGCACCGCGGGTATCCAGCACCAAGGCACCTTCGGTCTCGGCAACGAGCTCGAACTGTTCAGGGGTGAGGGCGCGCAGGCCTTTCTCCTTCACCGTGTCCACGCTCTCGATCACGCCCTTGTTCATGGCCACGTTCTGCGGGAAGTAGGCGGGCGGTGGCAATAGACCGTCGGTAACTTCCTTGATGAACTGCTCCTTGGTGACGGCCTTGAGCGCGTAGTTGGTCTTCTTCTGGTTGCCCAGCGTATCCCAGGTGTCCTTGCTCATGTTCTTGCCGCAGGCACTTCCGGCACCGTGGGCAGGGTATACCAACACGTCATCAGGCAGGGTCATGATCTTGCTGTGCAGGCTATCGTAGAGGAAACCCGCCAAGTCCTCCTGGGTCATCGACCCCATTTTCTGTGCGAGGTCGGGGCGGCCGACATCGCCGATGAAGAGCGTGTCTCCCGTATAAATGCTGTGCGGCTTGCCGTTCTCATCGATAAGCAGGTAGCACGTACTTTCCATGGTGTGTCCTGGCGTATGCAACACCTTGATGGTCACCTTCCCAAGCGCCAACACCTCACCATCCTTCGCGATGTGCGCCTCGAAGGAAGGGTTGGCATTGGGTCCGTAGACAATGGTCGCACCGGTCTTCCTCGACAGGTCCAGATGACCACTTACGAAGTCGGCGTGGAAATGGGTTTCCAGCACGTATTTGATCTTGACATTGCGCGCCTTGGCCCGCTCGATGTAGGGGTTCGTCTCGCGCAGCGGATCGATGATCACGGCTTCGCCGTCGCTCTCGATGTAGTAGGCACCTTGTGCAAGGCAGCCGGTGTAGATCTGCTCGATCCTCATATTAGTGGGTGTTGGGTTGGGGGACTATGACATGTTGGAAAGCTCCCTGCCGATGATGTACAGGCCCATCACCAACACGAACCATCCGAATGCGGGCTTCAGTTTTTCATTGGGGATGCGCCTGCTGAGCAAGCTGCCGACGAGGATGCCACCAATGGCGATCCCCGAGAAGAGGAGCAGGAAATTCCAGTCGATGAGTTCATCGCCTCGCAGATCGCCGGTGAACCCGATCAGGGATTTCGCGGCGATGATGATGAGCGATGTGCCCACCGCCTGTTTCATGGGAAGCTTCGCAAGGAGCACGAGTGCTGGAATGATAAGGAAGCCACCACCCGCACCGACCAATCCGGTGATGGTGCCTACCACCGCACCTTCCGCCAGGATCAATGGATAATTGAATTTCACTTCACCTTCCGTCTTCGCCGATGAGGATCCTTGTTTCCGGATCATGCTGTACGCGGCAGCGACCATCAGGAGCGCGAAGAGGATCAGAATGCCGAGGGATTTGCTCACGGCCACGCCGGCGATACTGAACAGCGCATCTGGTATAGCGGGCACCAGCCATGCACGCGTGGCGAAAACCGCGAGAATGCTCGGTATCCCGAACACCAGGGCCGTGAGCCAATGGATATTGCCCAGGCGCATGTGGCTGAAGGATCCGATCAGTGCGGTGAGGCCTACGATGAAGAGCGAATAGGCCGTGGCCAATACCGTGTCCACACTGAATAGATAGACGAGGATGGGTACGGTAAGGATGCTGCCGCCGCCGCCTATCAAGCCGAGGGACAAGCCCATCACGATCGCGCCGATGTATCCGAGGATCTCCATGTTCAAAGTGATCCGCAGCAGTTCTCGAGGTCCTTGATGATCTTGAGGAAGCCCGGTTGTTCCAAGTAATAGAAGCTGTATTTGCCTTGCTTTTCCACACCGAGCAATCCTTTGTCACGCATGAGGGTAAGGTGTTGGCTGAGGATGGCCTGTTCGATCCCCAACACCCCCACCAGGTCGCTGACGCACATGCGTCGCTTGCCGCCCAATAGGTCGAGGATGGCGAGGCGTTGTGGATGTGCAGCCACCCTCAGCAGTTCACTCGCACGCATCAGCTTCTCAGCACCGATACGTTCATCAAGGGTTACATGGGTCATGGACGAACCAGTATGGAGGCAAATGTATAGCCATACGACTATATGACTATGTGATGGTTGTCACACAGGCCTTGTTCTTCATGGATCGGATCCGCCGATCACAGCACCTCCAAGAGGGCTTTACCGAAATGGCGCACCTGGTAACGGCGCATGCCGGGCAGGGTGGCCAGTGCCTCCAGATCACCGGGCAGGGTGCGTGCGATGTCGGCCAGCATCTGGTTCGCCGCGACGATGCCGGGGCGCAGGTCGTTCTGTGTGGTCAGTTGGTCGCGCAGGGCCTTCAGGCGTTTCAGGCGCTCCTCGTACTCATCGTCGCGCGCCCAACGCTTTGGCTTCTCGAGCCTCGGCCATTGATCCTTCGGCAGGTCGAGCCCGTGTTTCACGGCTTGCATCACGGCCTTCCCATGTTTCTCCACCAGGCGTTCCCCAACGCCCTTGCGCTGCGCGAATTCCTGCACGCTGGCAGGCGGTTCCGTCGACAGGGACAGGAGCACATCGTTGCCCAGCACCATGAAGGGGGCACGATCCAGGCGTTCGGCGACGGTTTCCCGCCAGGCATGCACTTCGCGCAGGATGGCGAGTTGGTGCGGCTTCAAATGCTTGGCGCCTTTGATCCGCAGGAAACCGGGTTCCTCGTTGTCGGCCAGGTTGAACGGGGCATCGGTGAGCAGCGCGAATTCCTCCTCGGCCCAGCTCCAGCGGTCCTTTTCCTTTAATTTCTTTTCGAGGATATCGCGCAGTGCGATCAGGTTCGATGTATCCCCGGCCGCGTAGTCCAGCATGGGCTGTGGCAGGGGACGTTTGCTCCAATCGGCCTTCTGGAATTTCTTGTCGACGTCCACGCCCTGGTACTTCTTCAACAAAGCGGCCAGGCCGATCTCGGGTTCGTTGAGCAGTTCAGCGGCGACGAGCGTATCGAAGACGTTCTCCACCCGGATGCCGTGGTGTCGTGCCAGGATGCGCAGGTCGTAGTCCGCATCGTGGATCACCACTTCCATCCCGGGGTCGCCGAGCAGGGCGCCCAGCGGCGCGAGGTCCTTGATCGCCAGCGGATCGATCAGATAGGTACGCGCGCGCGTGCTGAGTTGCACCAGGCAGACACGCTCCTTGTACCGGTGGAAGCTGGACGCCTCGGTATCCAGGGCGAGCACCGCTTCACCGGCGAGCACCCGCATGCGTTCGGCGAGTTTCTCCGGATCGGTAATGAGTTCAAAGGCGGCCACGGGCTGAGGTCAGGACCGTGGTCATGCGCACGGGGCCGCAAAATAAGCGGACCTGGGCTGCCTTTTGGGTGTTCAGGCCAGATTCCGGAGCACCCCCCAGCCCACCAGGGCCACCGCCCAGCCGATCACCACCCGGTTGTCGGCGCTCCAAGGCTGGTCCCGGGGCCTGAAACGGGAGGCTCCCCACTGCAGGCCGAGGATGGGGATGGCGCAGACCAGCGCGGCATTGTGGCCGAACGCCTCGCCCACCCGCCCATGAAGAAGGTCGTGCAGGGCACGTTGTGAGCCACAGCCCGGGCAATCCAGGCCGGTGAGCCAGTGGAACGGGCAGGGCAGGAAGCCACGGCTGGTGGCGGGGTCGAAGAAGTACAGGGCGAAGAGGGCGGTCATTGCCACCACTCCGAGCAGGATCCCGGGCACGCCCAGACGATGCATGCTCCCTAGTAATTGCTCGCAGCTGCCGCAGCGGCGAAGCCCGAGAGCATGAAGCCGAAGATCAGCACATAGAAAATGAGCCACAGCGCGATAACTCCCAGGCCCACCCAGAAACCGATCTTGGTCCACTTGCCCGCCTCCTTGCTGGCGGCCAACGCACCGGCAATGTCGCCCGTGTCGTAACGGCTGTTCACGTTCGCGGCGTTCACAATGCCCACGATACCGAACGGCAGGCAGCAGAAGAGCGTTACGAGGATCGATTCCACCAGCCAGTTCTTCGGACGCATTGCGGGGCTTACACTCTGTTCCATGTTCACATTCGGTTTGGGGATCGCATAGATAGGGAAGCGACAGCATGCTTCCAAAGAAGCCCTGCCTCAGATGTAGCGGTCGCCACTGTCCGCCTTCAGGTCGTTGACGAACTGCTTGATCTTCTGCTCATCCTGTTTGCGGCAAACGAGCAAGGCGTCCTTGGTGCTCACCACCACATAGTCCTCGAGGCCTTGCAGCACCATGAGGCGATCGTCATGCGCATGCACCACGTTGCGGTCGCAATCGTAGAGGCGCACATTGCCGATGACGGCATTGCCATTGAAGTCCTTGGGGAGGTGCGTGTAGAGGCTGCCCCATGTGCCGAGGTCGCTCCAGCCGAATTCGCTTACCACGGTGAACACGTTCCCGGCCTTCTCCATGATGCCGTAGTCGATGCTTACGCTGTCGCACTCGCTGTAGACGCCTTGGACGAACGCCGTTTCATCCGCAGTGCCAAAGACCTTTCCGCCTTCGGCGAAGCGTGCGGCCATGGCGGGCAGGTGCTGTTGGAACGCATGGCGGATGCTGCCCAGGCTCCAGATGAAGATACCCGCGTTCCACAGGAAGTCACCGCTCTGGAGGAAGCGTATCGCGGTGGCGTGGTCCGGCTTTTCGGTGAAGGTCTTCACACGCTTCACGCGGGGATGCGCGGTACCGTTCTCCTCGTTGAACTGGATGTAGCCGTAACCGGTGTCGGGCCGGTTGGGCGTGATACCAAGGGTGACGAGACAGTCGCTTTTCGCGGCCTCTTCCAGCGCGAGGCGCACGGTGTCATGGAAAGCTTCCTCCTTCAAGACGAGGTGATCGCTCGGCGCGACGATGATCAATGCGTTCGGGTCGCGGGCGCCGATGACCTCGTTCGCATAAGCCACACAGGGGGCGGTGTTGCGGCGGCTGGGCTCGGCGAGCACCTGTCCGGGACGCATGCCCGGGAGTTGTTCATGAACGATGGAAGCGTATTCGGCATTGGTCACCACCAGGATGTTCTCCGGCGGGCACACGCCCAGGAAGCGGTCGTAGGTCTGTTGCAACAGGGTGCGCCCGAGACCGAGGAAATCAAGGAATTGCTTCGGATAGGCGCTTCGGCTCATCGGCCAGAAACGGCTTCCGACGCCGCCGGCCATGATCACGCAGTAGGTGTGTTCGTTCGTCATCCGTTGAGGAAGGGCGAGGCTAGGAGGCCTTGCTGACCACCAGCGGGCCGCGCGTATGCACTTCGGCCAGTGGATCGATGAGGTAGCTGCGACGGTTGTTCAGGCAGTGGCACTTGTAACGTTTGCGCAACCGCGGGCCCTTCACGAAAATGAGTTCGTTGAACCGGAACACGGATCGCTCAGGCAGTTCCTCGAGCAGCGCGCGCGGGTCGCGATCGTAGTTGCGCAACACGCGCATCAGGTCGTGGTCGGTGCAACTGCTGGCCGGTGCATCGTGGAGGTGATGCTCAAGCGCATGCAACACATCGGCCGGGAACACCGCGCGGCTCATGAACGGGAGCATCAGGCGGTGGTACTCGTTCTTCCAGAAGGTGCCGTGGGGCTGGCTCCAGCGTTTGGTCTTGGTGTAGGTGGTGTAGTGGGCGAACTCATGCACGAGAGTGACCAGGAACGCGTATTTGTTGAGGTCGGCGTTCACGCTCACACGGTGCGGTTGGGTGCGCGTTGCACTCCGGTAGTCGCCCAATTTGGTGCGTCGCGGGAGCACCACACGCACCAGCACCGGATTGCGACGCATCCACTGCAACACCACCGGCCATGCGGCGGCGGGTACCTGCTTGCGCAGCGCTTCGGTGTCGGTGGCGAAATCCATGGTCATGATCGGGGAACGTGCGGGAGGATCCGTTGAGCGTGCCCTGTTCCTGTAGGGATCGAGGGTACGCTTGGGCTGCGCAAAATAGCATGCACCGGGGTTCCGCCGGGCATTTCGCGCAAGTTCCATTTCGGGCAGTCGCATTCCCGCTTTTTGCGGTACTTGGAGGGCTGGCTCGCACAGGCCGCCAACAGGCTGAAGGCCGCGACCAGCATACCCGAGCGGACGAGGAAGGACGGGGGTGTGCGCCGCATGGATGTGGGTCCAAAAGTAGGCACAGAGTGGTTGGCAACCCTCGTTGTGGCAGGGCGGAAGCTTGCCAGCCAAGGCCTACTTTCGCCCACCCACGGACCGCATGTCGATTTTCTATCATATCGGGCGCTATTTCCTCCTGCTCAAGGAGACCTTCAGCAGCCCTGAACGCTTGGGGCTGTACTGGAAGCGATTGCTGGAGGAGATGGATCTGCTCGGGTTGAAGAGCCTGGGGATCGTGGCCTTGCTCTCGGTGTTCATGGGCGCCGTGGTCACCATCCAGACCAAGACCAACATGGACAGCCCCCTGCTCCAGGCCTGGATCGTGGGTTTCGCCGCCCGGCAGAGCACGATCCTGGAATTCAGCCCGACGATCATTTCGTTGATCCTCGCCGGCAAGGTGGGTTCGAACATCGCCGCCGAGATCGGCTCCATGCGCGTGAAGGAGCAGATCGATGCGCTGGACATCATGGGCGTGAATTCGGCCGGATACCTGATCCTGCCCAAGATCGTGGCCTGCATGGTCATGAACCCGTTCCTGGTGATCATCAGCATGTTCCTGAGCATCTTCGGCGGCTACCTGGCGGGCATCGGCACGGGTATCGTGAGCGGTGAGGATTACCTCCAGGGCATCCAGTCGGGCTTCATCCCGTACCACGTCACCTATGCCTTGATCAAGACCGTTGTGTTCGCCTTCATCATCGCCACGGTATCCGCTTACCAGGGGTACTACACCGTCGGGGGCACCAGGGAAGTGGGTGTGAGCAGCACGCGCGCGGTCGTCTACAGCAACGTGGTGATCCTGATCGCCAATTATGCCCTCACCCAGCTCCTGCTGATATGATCGAGGTGAAGGGTTTGAGCAAGCGGTTCGGCGAGGTGCAGGTGCTCACCGACATCAATGCCACCTTCAACAAGGGGCAGGTGAACCAGATCATCGGCAAGAGCGGCTCGGGCAAGAGCGTGCTGGCCAAGTGTATCGTCGGTCTTCACCGCCCCGAGGAGGGCCAGGTGTTGTACGAAGGCAAGTCGTTCCATGAGATGGAACCGGACGAGAAGCGTGAGATCAGGCAGCGCATCGGCATGCTGTTCCAAGGCTCGGCGCTTTTTGACAGCCTCACGGTTTTGGAGAATGTGATGTTCCCCCTACGGATGTTCGCCACCATGGCGAAGAGCGAGATGGAGGACCGCGCGCACACCTGTTTGAAGCGGGTGAACATCCTGGAGAAGGATGACCTCTTTCCGGCCGAACTGAGCGGTGGCATGCAGAAGCGCGTCGGCATCGCCCGCGCCATCGCCATGAACCCGCAGTACCTTTTCTGCGATGAACCCAACAGCGGCCTGGACCCGCAGACCAGTATCCTGATCGACGAGCTGATCAAGGAGATCACCGCGGAGTTCAACACGACCACGATCGTGATCACGCACGACATGAATTCGGTGATGGAGACCGGCGAGCACATCGTCTTCATTCACGAGGGGCATATGTGGTGGGAAGGCACGCGCGCGGAGTTGCTGAACAGCGACAACAAGGAGTTGAACGAATTCATCTTCGCCAGCGCTTTGATGCGCCAGGTGAAAGCGGCGATGGGGAATAAGGGCTGATCAGCGTTGCACGAACAGGCTGAAATGGAAGAAGCCCTCCGGGGAGGGCTTCTTCGTTGGTCGGTTTAAGGATGCGTCAGCGGGCCACGATCATCCGTTGGCTTGTGCGATCGGCGCCTGCGGTCAAGGTGTATGTGTAGACACCGGCGGCCAGGGAGCGCCCATCCAGTTGGTAGCGGTTCTCACCAGCGCTGCGTGTTCCCAGGTTTTCGGCAAGCACCTGCTGGCCGGTCACGTCGGTCACCACGAGCGTCACTTGCTCCGGATGCTCCAGGCCGAACGTGATCGTGGTTGTTTCCGCGAAGGGGTTCGGCGCGTTCGCAACGTTCATGCCCAGACCGGCCACCTCGTTGATGCCCACGCCACCGCTAAGCACCATCCGCACCATCGGGGTCTTGGTGATGAAGAACTCGAAACCGGTGGCGAGGTTCGGGTAATGGATGGTGGAGACCTGTGCCTCGCTGACACCGCTGGTTGCGAAATGCACGTGGTCCGGTCCATCGAAACTGCCAGCCATCACCAGATAGGGTTGGGCCACATCCAATACCACCGGCGATGCGAAGTTCAGTGTGACGAAGGTGGTGCCGCCGATCGTGTTGAGGTCCGCAGCGGTGATGGTGTGGTCCTCCGTGAGGTCGATGAGCGCGGGGTGGTCATCGACGGTGGGGCCGGGTGTGTAGATCGCACCGTAGATGGTGCCCCCGACCTGTGTATCATCGTGCAAGGCCACCTGTATGGCGTTCAGCGTGCGCTGCTGCAGGAGCACGAAGTGGTTCCCCACCTCGAACGACTCATCCGGAGTGTCAGGCCCCTGGGTCTGGTAGTTCTGCACCGCACCGTCGTCATGCGCATAAATGTTGCTTGAGACGTGGAAGGTGTTGACCATTTCGTTGTTCTCCGGTATCTCGTCAGTTTCGGTCTGTGCCACGGTGTAGGTCACGGTGTAGTCCCCGAGATCGCCGCTCGGCACCACCGTCGCACTGCTGAGCGCGGTTTCGGTCCCCGGAGCATAGGTCGTTGGTGGTGTGGCATCGCTGTTCTCATTGCCCAATGGGCCGTCGAGGCTCACACTCAGGGTGACACCGGTTTGCGCCAGGTAGCCTTTGTTCTTCACTGTCGCGTTCGGCGTGAGGTCGCCCAACTGGCTCTGTGGATAGATCGAATAGTCCATGTAGTCGAAGCCGGTGTTCGCGAAATCGAATGCCGTATTGCGCGCGCGAAGGATGGCCATGTCGTTGTTCGGCAGGTCGGTGATCACGATGTTGTCCACCTGCCAGCCATAGTCCCATACGGAGACATAGCGGAACCGCAGCTGGACGGTCGAGGGGTTCTCAGCCACCCACGCACTGATGTCGACATCCATCAATTCAGGGTTCGGTCGCCCATCACGACCCACGTCGACATTGATCTCCAGTTCGTTCCATGTCGCCCCGCCATCGGTGGTCACACCAACGAACGTCTGGTCCAACTGGAACTCCTGGAAGTACTGGTCGAACTCCACCTTCAAATTCGGTGGTGCGCTGCTCAGGTCGATGACCGGTGAGACGAGCCAGGCGTCGGTGCTTTGCCCGGATACACCATCGAAGTCGTCATCGATGAGCGCCCAGCCGCTGGGTGTGCTGGTGGCCAGTGCAGGCACGGGATAGGTCGATGTGGTTGGTCCGGGACCGACGTTGGTCCATTTCCAGTCCACGATGCCTACTTCGGTTTCCGACGTCCACCCGTTCAGGTCGCTGTCGAAGCTCTCGGAGTAATAGGCTGTGCCCCGCTCGGCGGCCTGCGCCGTGGCATGGGCAGGCATCCGAAAGCCATCGCGCGCTTCGGGATGTCGCGGCAATGCAGGATACTGTTGTTGGGCGAAGGCTGCCATTGCGGCGAAGCCGAGCAATGAAGTGTACTGTCGTTTCATCTGTTGAGGGGTGAGTCGGATGATGAAGGTAGCAGCGCGATCCGATACGCTGCAAGTCGTGGTGCGCATGGGGCTCCGGTTGACGAACGGGTTACGGCTACGGTCCAGCCTGGAAAGGGAAAGCCCCGCGATCCAGAAGGACCGCGGGGCTTCCGCAGGATGGTCGGGAATGATCAGTTGAGCGTGATGCGCTCCACCGTCGAACCTTGGTCACTGTTGATGCGCACCGTGTAGACGCCCTTTGGCTGGCCACGCAGGTCGAGCGTGGTGTTGCCGTTGGCGCTTGTGGTCAGTACCTTCTTGCCGAGCAGGTCCAGCACTTCGATGGTGTAACCATCGAACAACTTGGTAGTGATGTTCAGGATGCCGTTCGTCGGGTTGGGGAACATGGAAACACCCGAGAGGCGGCTGTTCTCGTTCACGGAAACGTTCTCGCCCAAGAGCAGTCGGATCCCGAAGGCGTTGCCGTTGGTGTAGGAGGTCGCGTCGCTCGGGTCGTGGATCGCACTGGCCGTGGTCGGCTGGGGCACGGTGAGGTCGTCCACGATGCGGATGAGACCCGCACCGGAATTGCTGAACAAGGTGATGCCCAGGAAGTAACCGTTCGGGGTCAGCACGACGGGCTCCTCGTAATAGATGCGCATCACACCGGCGATGGTGTCGGCCGCGGTCACGTCCACAGGCTGGCTTTGCGCGATCACGGTGGTCACGTCATTGGCCCAGAAAGTGGCTGTATCATGCACACTCGCGATGACGAACCCACCGGTGCGCGTGGTGGAACTCAACAGGACCTCCAGACCGTACACCGTGAGGTCCTCACGCACGGGATAGTAGTTCACCATCACCAAGCCATCCTCAGCTCCATCGAAACTGTTCGAACCGAGTGAACCGGTCGCTTGATAGCCTGCAGGATGGTTGCCGATCCCGTCCAGGGAGTAGTACCCGTCGCTCACCTCGAAGTTGCGCAGGTAGACGTTGTTGTCGAGGTTATCATCGTTGGCGTTCTCAGCGCTGGACGCCGTGAATGTCGCATTGTACAAACCGGGAGCAAGCGTGGGCAGGGTGGAGATCTCGTTCATCGACGAGGTAGTGCCTGATGAGAGCGTGATGGGGGCGGAACTCGCACTGAACATCAGCGCGCTGGAAGCGTCACGCACCTCCATGTTCACAGCCACATTGGTCAGTTCCTGAATGCCGAAATTCAGGAAGTCGCCACCGACGTTCATGTCCGGGTTCAACTGTGCTGCCGGGATCCGGCCGTACTCTTCGCCCAAACCCGTGTGCGACAGGAAGCCGTTCTCCATGATCAGCTCGTAGGCGGGTTGCTCAACGATGGCCACATCATCCACGAACCAGGAGTAGCCCCACTCACCGGCCCAATGGAACCGTACCCACACTTGGGGCTGGTCGCCAGCGGCATCGCTGATGTTGATGCGCACCTGGGTCGGATTGCTCATCACGGCTTGCACTTCCATGCCGGGGAACGCTTCATAAACGTTCGGGATGGGTCCACCATCCGTGCTGGTGGGAGTGAGCGCGGGCCAGTCGGTGTTGTTGGTGCTGATCACCACGTAGCACTCCTCGTTGGTCCATTTGCGGTAGAAGGTCTCGAACTCGAGCACCACATTGGGGTAGCCGCTCAGGTCGATAGGGCCGATGGTCATCGTGCTGCTCTCCAGGGTGCCGGTGCTGTTGTTGCCACCGTCGGAATCGAGCATGGCATAGCCGTTGTCCGCTGTGGGGCTCAGCACGGGTGTGGTGGGGTAGGTGCCGCTGTTCATCAGGTCAACACCGATCTGCCAATTCAGCGTGAAAGGGCCGTCGCTCGCGAGGGTCCAGTCGCTGGGGTTGGAGAAATCGTTCGACCACAGTTCAGCACGAGCGCCACCTTGTGGTGCACGACCGACGACCGACACCGGGTCCAACGAGGGCTTCGCTGCGTAGCGTTGCTGGGTCTTGTTCTGCGCTGATGCGCCAGCGCCACAGACCAGCATGGAAAGGGTTGCGATGTAGAGTTTGTTCATGAGAATTTGAGGGGTTGACGAACAGTTACCAAAGTGACGAAATATTCCGGCCCCCTCGTCAGGATACGCGTCCTTTTTCGTCGCTGTTCTGCCCATCCTGGTCGAGGGTGGTGCTGGCGGCGACGGCGCCTGGGGTCCATGAACAGCGCCGGCTGAAAATGCGGAACGGCCGCCTTTCGGCAGCCGTTCCGTTGTATCGATCAAGCGGTCCTACCGGATCACGGTCATGCGCTTGGTGAGGCGGGTGGTGCCGGCCGTCATGGTGTAGAAGTACACACCCTCGGTCAGGCTTTCCGTGCTGATCTCCAAGCGGTAGGCGCCTGGGGCTTTGGTGCCCTCGTTGCGTACCATCACCACTTTGCCGCTCACGTCACGCACTTCGAACGATACCGGTGCGGTGGTCGCCAGGTCGTAAGGCACCATCGTGGTGTTGCGCGAAGGGTTCGGGAAGTTCTGGCCAAGACCGATGCCATTGCTGCGGTCCGCTGCTTCGATGCCTGCGCTCGGGTCGAAACCCATGCGGATCATCGGGGTGGTGGTGGTGTAGAACCAGTCCTCGCCCTGGGTAGGGGAGTTGTAGTAGATGAAGGAGGTCTGCTCCTCGCTCTCGCCGCTGTTGCCGCAACGGGCGTAACCGTAGAACTGCACCGAGATCATGTAGTCGGTGCCAGCGTCCAACTGCACGGGCGAATCGAACAAGAGGGGGAGGAAGTTGCTGCCACCCATTCCGTTCAGGTCCGCAGCGGTGATCTCGATCTCAGGGGTAACGGCGATGGGGTCCGCGGCCAGATCGTCCGTGCGCAGTTCGCCACGGATGATCGTACCAACGTCGCTCTGGGTGCCCAGGGCGATATCGACACTGTAGAGTTGGACCGGGTTGGCGATGTAGAAGGCATTGGCCAGGATCAGCGTTCCGCCGAGACCGTCGCCATCTTCGAAGCTATCCACCGAGCCAAGATCACGGCCATAGGAACTCGCGCTCACCTGGAACTCCGTGGGAGCGCCAACGTTGTCCGCAGGTACGTTGTCGGTCTGTGCCGAGTTGATGTTGTAGGTCACATCATAGGTGCCGGCCACCGCTGGTGGGGTGAAGTCCGGGGTCACATACACCGTTTGTGTAGTGCCCGCAGGGAAGTTCGGGACGTTCACGTTCTGGTCGAGCACCACGTTGGCACCTTGCTGAACGTGGAAGTTGGCGGTCACATCGGTCTGATCGGCGGCGCCGTTGTTCAGCACGTTCATGTTCAGGCCCAGCGGACGCAATTGGCTGTAGGGATACACCGAGTAGCGAAGCGAATCGTAGCTCATGGCGGTGTTGATGTCCCACGTGCTGTTGGCTGCGCTGTTCACACGCAGATCATAGTCATACACCTCCACGATCTTGACATCATCCAACTGCCAGTGGTAGTGGGACGTGCCAGCATCAGGGTCGTGACGGAACCGGAACTTCACGTTGGTCGGGTCGGCCGCAATGGCGGCGCTGATGTTGATCTTGCGGGTCTGGGTACCGGGGTCGATGTTCACGGCGATACCGGTCGAGGTCGGGAATCGGTTGGGCCAGGTAAGGCCGCCGTCCGTGCTCACTTCCAGGTAGTGGGGGGCACTGTTGCAGCAGTAGCGCAAGCGCTGCTGGAATTGCAACTCCACGTAAGGGGTCGCGCTCAGGTCGAGCAGCGGCGAAACCAGGGAGCCGTCGAAGTTGATCGAGGGGTCGATGATCACAGGCGGCGTCACGCTCCAATCGGAATTGGCGGAGTCGGAAGCGAACAACATGTAACCGTTTGCGACCGTGGTTGACACGATGCGCTGGGTGGGCTGGGTGTACGCACCGTTGGGACCGTTGATCGCACGCTTCCAGATGTCGCCATTGGGGCCTTCGGCGGTCCAGGCGCCCACACCATTGTTACCGGCGAAGCCGTTGGCGAAGTCCTCGGACCACACCACATCACCACCATCACGGGCATCCCCTGTCGCAGGGAGGGCCGCAGGATGCACAGCACCCTGCTCAGTAGCGGGGCGGAAGTCCATCATGGCCGGCTGATGCTGAGCCCATTGGGCCATGCACGAGCCTGCCACCAGAACGGACGAAAGGAGAATGTACCGTTGGTTCATTGTTGTTTGGTTTTCTGATCAGGGACGACGAAACTAAGAAGCCTTGGTAAATGGACACTCATGCCGTGCCCGAACGTTGCTTGGAAATTTTGCGCCAAGGGGTGCGGTCGGTTCCGCACAGGGAACGGTTGATGCCCGCCTCGAGGGGGCGAGAGGACCTAGCGCGCGATGATCAGCGGTTGCTCAAGGCCGCCTGCGTCGGTCACGACCCGCACCGTGTAGCTACCCGGAGCCAGGTCGCCCACGGCCGCCTGCCGCACCTGCTGCCCCGGCGACATCCAGCCACCTGCCTGCCGGAGCACGGTCCGACCCATAAGGTCCACCACCTCAATGAGCACCCGTGTGGCATTGATCAGATCGAACTCCAAGGTGATCATGTCGCTCGCCGGGACCGGATATACGCGCATGGTCCGCGATCCATCGTGCTGTTCCGACAGGCCCACGCCGTAGCTCTCCAGATGCAGCCGCACCATCGGTGTGCCGGTGAGGTAGGTGATATCGAAGGTCGTTCCCTCCATCAGCACAGCCGCGCCGACCGGGCTGTTGCCACTGGTCGAGACGAAGACATCGCCCGTGCCGGCGAGCCGTTGCAGGCCCACATGGTAGTCGCCGGGGGCAAGTGCAGGCGTCGCGCTGAACGGCAGGTAAATGGGCTCACCCAGCCAGCCATTGGTCAGGTCTTCTGCTGTAAGGGTGTGGCGCAGTGAGGTGTCGATGAATGCGAAATTGGCGTCCATCAGGATCGAGCGCACCAATTCGCCCTCCTGTGAGTTGCCCGCGATCACCGCGCTGACCCCCTGCGCTGTACTGCCATCGTTCAGGATCTCCATGCGGTTCGCCGCGATGAAACCGTCCGATCCACCGACCGCGCCCTGCGCCACGCCTTCGTCGCAGGCCATTGCGCTATAGCCGTTCTCCCAGCCCGGGCCTGTGATGCGCATGGTGGCCGTGCCGGTGTTGTCGGTCGGGTCGTCGTCCTGGGCGGAGGTGACGGTGATGTTGACGATCACCTCGCCAAGACCCGTCGGGGTCCAATCGGTACCGATACTATAACCAATGGCCGGCCCGCCTGGCAGGATATCGCCGACCGCGTTCGAGGGAGAGTTGTACACCTCGCTACCATCCAGGGTGATCGTCACCGCGATATTCACAGCGGTCGCGGTGGACAGGCCCCGGTTCATCAACCGTACGACCGGGGTCAACGGCCCCGCCTGGCTCAAGGGCAGGAGTCGATAGCGGAGGCTTTGATCCCCGCCCTCGAACGGGTCCCCAGAACCACCTGTGTTCACAGAGATCACCGACAAATCGTTCTGCAGGCGTTCACGCAGGCAGATATCATCCACTGCGAACCCACCGGCCCAAGTGCCGCCATCGCTCCAATGGAACCGGATCTGGAGAACAGGTTCGCCATCGTAGGCGCTCAGGTCGGCAACGATGGGGATCCAATCGTTCCAAGGGGGCATCACGAAAACGGTATCCCACAGCACACCGTCGGTGCTCACCTCGATCGTCGCGGTGTCCCCGCCAGCGAGTTCGGTGTTGAAAAACCGGCCCTCCAACCAAACGTTGGTGCGCCCGGTCAAGTCGATCGGCGGGGTCGTCAGCGCGACGTCGGCCATGGTACAATTGCACGGCGCTGCGTCGTCGTTCGCCATCACGAAGTGGTTCCCTGTGGGGATGTCCGCTACCGGGAATGCCCCGTTCGCGTTCGCCTGCGCTGCGGTACCGACGGTCCATGCAGGAACGAATTCACCCAAACTGGCACCCTCGGAGGTCTGGCGCTCCACCAACGGACCGATGTCCCAGCCCGAGGGAACGTTCCCATCCTCGAAGTCCGCACTGAAGAAGCAAGCCTGAGCTTTCGCATGTCCCTGCGCGAAGGCGAGCGCCGGAACGAACAGGAACAAGGGACCGATGGCGCGCGTGTGGCTGTGCATCATGGATCAGGCTTCGGCCGTCATGTACTCCTCGATCGGCGGACAGACGCAGATGAGGTTGCGATCGCCGAAGGCATTGTCCACGCGGCTCACGGCCATCCAGTATTTCCAGTCGCGCTGGTGCGGGGTGGGGAAGGCGGCATGTTCGCGGGAATAGGCGTGGTTCCAGACATCACCGGCCACTTCGTCCACTGTGTGCGGCGCGTTCTTCAGCACGTTGTCCAGCTTGTCGGCCTTGCCACTCTCGATGGCGGCGATCTCCTTGCGGATGCTGATCATCGCATCGCAGAAACGATCGAGTTCCGCCTTCGATTCGCTTTCGGTCGGTTCCACCATCAGCGTTTCAGCGACCGGGAAACTGACCGTTGGTGCGTGGAAACCGTAGTCCATGAGACGCTTGGCGATATCGCTCACGTCGACCCCGGCGGTGCGTTTGAACTCGCGGCAATCGAGGATCATCTCGTGCGCCACCATGCCTTTGTCACCGACGTAAAGGATCGGGAAGTGATCGGCGAGGCGCGCCTTCATGTAGTTGGCATTGAGGATCGCGGCCTCCGTGCTCGCTTTCAATCCTTCGCTGCCGAGCATCTTGATATACCCGTAGCTGATCAGGAGGATCAATGAGCTGCCCCAGGGTGCGCTGCTCACCGCATGGATCGCTTGCTCACCGCCGGTCTTGATCAACGCATGGCCCGGAAGGAAGGGCTTCAGCTTGTCGTTCACGCAGATGGGGCCCATGCCGGGGCCGCCGCCGCCGTGCGGGATCGCGAAGGTTTTGTGCAGGTTCAGGTGGCAAACGTCCGCGCCGATGTTGCCGGGACTGGTCAGGCCCACCTGTGCGTTCATGTTCGCGCCGTCCATGTAAACGAGACCACCGTTCGCGTGAATGATGCCGGTGATCTCCGTGATGCCCTCCTCGAACACGCCGTGTGTGCTCGGATAGGTCACCATCAAGCAGCTGAGATCGTTCTTGTACTGTTCGGCCTTCGCGCGCAGATCGGCGATGTCGACGTGGCCTTCTTCATCGGCCTTCACCACCACGATCTTCATTCCGACCATGGCTGCGCTGGCGGGGTTGGTGCCATGCGCGCTGCTGGGGATCAGCGCCACATTGCGATGGTGATCGCCACGCGACTCGTGGTAGGCACGGATCACCAGCAAGCCTGCGTATTCGCCTTGCGCGCCGCTGTTGGGTTGCAACGAAACACCGGTGAAGCCCGTGCATTTGGCCAGCGCCTCGCTCAGTTCGGTGAAGACCTGCTGGTATCCCGCGACCTGCTCCACGGGAGCGAAGGGATGGATGTAGGCCCATTCCGGACGGGTGATCGGCCAAAGCGTGGCGGCCGCGTTCAGCTTCATGGTGCATGAGCCCAGTGGGATCATGCCATGAACGAGCGAGAAGTCCTTGTTCTCGAGCTTCTTCATGTAGCGCATCAGCTCCGTCTCCGTGTGATGCGTGTTGAAGACCGGGTGCGTGAGGAATTCGCTCTTGCGTTGCGATGCTGTGGGGATCGCCGTCGAGGAACCGTTGATACTCGCGGTCACGGCTTTCTTGCCCGATGCCTCGGCCAGCGCGGCCAGCACATCGTTCACATCCTCCATGTGGACGGTCTCGTCGAGGCTGATCGTCACACCGTTCTGCGCGTAGCGCGCGTTGATCATGCGCGCCTCGAGGGCCTTGCGGGTCGACTCGCCCGTTGCACCCTCCAAGGTCACCGTGTCGAAGTAGCCGTTGTTCTTCACCACATACCCCAACGCCTTCGCGCCATCGGCCAGTTGTTTGGTGAAGCCATGCACGCGTTCCGAGATACGCTTCAGGCCGCTGGGCCCGTGGTACACGGCGTACATGCCCGCCATCACCGCCAGCAGTGCCTGGGCCGTGCAGATGTTCGAGGTGGCCTTGTCACGGCGGATGTGTTGTTCACGCGTTTGCAGCGCCATGCGCAATGCGCGCTTGCCGCGACGGTCCTGGCTCACGCCGATGATGCGGCCAGGGATCAAGCGTTTCCAGTCGTCCGTGCAGGCGAAGAACGCCGCGTGCGGTCCACCGTAGCCCATGGGCACACCGAAGCGCTGGCTGTTGCCCACGCACACATCGGCGCCCCATTCACCGGGCGGTGTGATCATCGTGAGCGCGAGCAGATCGCTGCACACGGCCACTTTCACACCGGCGGCTTTCGCCTTCGCCACCACTTCGCGCAGGTCGTGTACGCTGCCGTCGATCGCGGGGTACTGCACGATCATGCCGAAGAAGGAAGCGTCCGGCGTCCAGCTCATCACGTCGCCTTCCACGAGTTCGATGCCCACAGGCGTAGCGCGCGTCTTCAGCACATCGATGTTCTGCGGGAAGAGGCTCTTGTCCACGAAGAACTTGTGGTTGCCCACCTGGCCGTGTGGCCGCGAGTGGTCGAACATCAGCATCGCTTCGGCAGCGGCAGTGGCTTCGTCGAGCAGCGACGCATTTGCGATGGGCAGCCCGGTGAGGTCGCTCACCACGGTCTGGAAGTTCAGCAATGCTTCCAATCGACCTTGCGAGATCTCTGCCTGATAGGGCGTGTAGGCCGTGTACCACCCCGGGTTCTCCAGGATGTTCCGCATGATCGGTTGCGGCACGATGGTGCCGTGGTAACCAAGACCGATGTAGCTACGGAAACGTTTGTTGCCCCTGCCGAGCGTCCGCATGTGCTCCAGATAGTCGAGCTCGCCGAGCGCTTCGCCCACATCGAGTGGCTCCTTCAGGCGGATCCCCGCAGGCACCGTGCGCTTGATCAGTTCATCGAGCGACGATACGCCAATGGCACGGAGCATCTCATTCGTCGCATCGGCGTTCGGTCCGATGTGGCGTTCCTGGTAGGTGACGAAGTTCATGGGGGGGTGGAAAAAGCGGACAAATATACCGAGCGCGCGGGCTGGGCCCGGGCGATGCGGCTCCGCCTCGCCATCTATCTTTGGACGCATCCATGCGGTATCTTCTCCTGCTCCTCGCGTTGTGCGCCATTGGCCGCCACGCCGCCGCCCAGGATCGCATCCTCCTCATGAACGGGGAGATCATCGAGACCCACGTGCTGGGGCAGAGCACGTTGGAGATCCGTTACCTGGAACTGGGGAAGAACGGCAGGACGAAGGAACGCTCCGAACCCACCGAAGGCGTTTTCGCCGTGACCGACAGCCTCGGCCGCGAGCGCATCTGGTATTTCTACGACACTGTCTTCGGCAACACTCTTCCTGTGGACAGGATGCGCTGGTTCATCAAGGGCGAACAGGACGCACGCGCTGGTTACAAACCGATCTGGCCGATGATCGGTGGGTTCGTGTTCGGAGCAGGCATGACCATCGGCCTGAACCTCGAAGTGAACTCGCTCTTCCTTCCACCCCTGTACAGTGCGGTTATGATCCTGCCTCGTGTACACGTCACACGCGGCTCCATCACCGACCCTGTCATGGAGGGCGACGATGATTATGCCTGGGGCTATGCCAAGGTGGGCAAGTCAAAACGCGTAGTGAAGTCGTTGATCAGCACCTTCGCCGGTGTGGCCGTTGGACTGGTGGTGCGGCAGGTGTTCATCAACCCGAACCAGGAGGGTTACGACTAGACCTGTGATGAGCACCGAGATCAAGAACCCGGTCGTGCGGTTCCTGGTCTATGGACATGTGTGGCTGGCGTTGGGCGCTGCTGCGCAAGTGTGGTGGCTTGGCAAAGTGTTCTTTGTGGAGGACAAGCGGCTCGCCGGGTTCGCGGGCTGTGCGACGATCGCGGCCTACGGCGCGATGCGGCTTTGGAGGCTCGACAAGGCTTCTGCGACAGGTAACGAACCCATGGCGTGGTTCCATGTCAACCGCCAGTGGGTCGCCCTGATGGTGACGGCCTGCGCTGTTTCAGCAACGGTTCTGGTCTGGCCCTTGCTTGGCAAGGTGCTGCCGGCACTGGTGTTGCCGGGTGCGATCGCCTTGCTCTATGTGCTTCCCCTGCGCTTGACCGGCGGCAGGATCCTTGGACTTCGAAGGATCCCTTACATGAAGAGCCTCTGGACCGCGGGGGTCTGGGCGGCGATCAGTGTGCTGCTCCCGATGGCGGTCGATCCGGACCCTCCTTCCACCGGGCTCATTACGCTCCTTTTCCTTATGCAGTGTTGTTTCGTCTACGCCCTGATGATCGCGTTCGACATCCGGGACCGGTCATACGACATGGCTTCGTTGCGAACACTGCCGCAGTTGCTCGGGGATCGTTGGGCGCGAAGAGCATCGGTGGTCCTCATCTGTCTCCCGGCCTTGTTCCTCCTTTGGTACGGGGCTGCATCCGCGCATTCGGATGTATGGCCCATTGTGCTCCCGGTGCCTGCCTACCTGCTCGGCGCCGTGCTTCTGGCCCGCGCTACACCGCAACGACCCGATACGTTCTACGTGCTTTGGCTCGACGGCCTGCTCATCCTCGTTCCTGTGCTCGCATGGGTGGGAACCCTGCTGTGAAAGAGCCCGCTACTTTTGACGACCCCGATGAGCGCCTACCAGAACACTTCCGACTTCGTTCGGCACATGGACGAAAAGGATCCGCTGCGAGCGTTCCGCGTCGAGTTCCTTTTTCCGCAGCACAATGGCGAGCCTGTCATCTACTTCACGGGCAACTCGCTCGGGCTTCAGCCAAAGGGTGCCGCCGCTGCGCTGAAGCAGGAGCTGGATGATTGGGCGCAATATGGGGTGGAAGGACACTTCAACGCGAAGATGCCGTGGTACAGCTACCATGAGTTCTTCAGCGAGAGCTTGGGAAGGTTGGTGGGAGCGAAGCCCAGCGAGGTGGTGGCGATGAACGGCCTTACGACCAATTTGCATCTCCTGTTGGTGAGCTTCTATCGACCCAGCGGGAAGCGCACCAAGATCCTGTGCGAGGAGCGCCCCTTTCCGAGCGACACCTATGCGTTCAACTCGCAGGTCGAGTTCCATGGTCTGGATCCGCGCAACGAAGTGGTGTTCATGAAGCCGCGCCCCGGTGAGCACACGCTTGAGATGGAGGATATCGAGGAGAAGATCGACGAGTTGGGCGATGAGCTTGCGCTGGTTTGCTTCGGTGGAGTGAATTTCCTCACGGGGCAGGCCTTCGATATGGGGCGGATCACCGAATGGGCTCACCACGTGGGTGCCATCGCCGGCTTCGATCTCGCGCATGCTGCAGGTAACTTGAAAATGCATTTGCACGACTGGGATGTTGATTTTGCCTGCTGGTGCAGCTACAAGTATTTGAACAGCGGCCCGGGCGGTGTTGCGGGTGCGTTCGTGCATGAGCGTCATCATCGCGAGCAGCTCCCCCGTTTCGCTGGATGGTGGGGGCACGACAAACAGGAGCGTTTCAAGATGGAACCGGAATTCAAGCCGATGGCCAGCGCTGAGGCATGGCAGTTGAGCAATGCGCCTGTGTTCAGCATGGCGGTGCATCGCGCATCGCTGGACCTTTTCGATCGAGCGGGCATCGATGCGTTGCGGACGAAAAGCGTTCAACTCACCAACTACCTCGAGTTCGTCATCCAAGGAGTTGCGAAGGATACAGGCGCGCGGTTGGAGATCATCACGCCGGGCGATGCCGATGAGCGCGGCTGCCAGTTGAGCATTCTCGCGCACGGCCAGGGTAAAGCGTTGTTCAACAAGTTGACCGAAAGTGGTGTGGTCGCGGATTGGCGCGAACCGAACGTGATCCGCGTTGCACCCGTGCCGTTGTACAACAGCTTCGAGGATGTGTTCCGTTTCGGCGGGATCCTGAAAGCCGCACTGCGATGAAGAACATCACCATCGTCGGCGGAGGTCTGGTGGGCAGCTTGCTGACCGTGTTCCTGGCGAAGCGCGGTCATCGGGTGAACCTCTTCGAGCGGCGCCCCGATCCGCGCAGGACGAACGTGTATGCAGGCCGCAGCATCAACCTGGTGGTGAGCCACCGCGGGTGGACGGCCTTGAAAGCGGCCGGAGTGCATGAAGCGGTGCAACGCATCGTGGTTCCGGTCTACGCCCGCATGACGCATGATCGCGATGGCAAGCTTACGCGCCATCCCTACAGCATCGATGAACGCGCCATCCACAGCGTAAGCCGCGGCGAACTGAACAAGGTGCTGCTCTGCGAGGCGGAGAAGTTCCCGAACGTGAAGCTGCACTTCGAGCATCGGTGCACGGGCGTGCATATGGAGACCGGCACATGCAGCTTCCACAACGAGCAGAGTGGTGAGGGCCTCGCGATCCCCGCGGATGTGGTCTTCGGCAGCGATGGCGCATCGAGCGCTGTGCGGCAGGAGTTCATGAAAGGCCGCTTCAACTTCAGCCAGAGCTTCATCGAGCACGACTACAAGGAGATCGCCTTCGCACCGAACGCCGATGGCACGCCGCGCATGGACCCGCAATGCCTGCACATCTGGCCGCGCCGCTACTTCATGATGATGGGCCTCGCCAATCAGGACGGTGGGTTCACGGGCACGCTCTTCATGCCGCACGAGGGCGAGTTCTCCTTCGACCGGATCAAGGACGAGAAGGACATGATGCGCTTCTTCGAGGCGCACTTCGCCGATGCCATCCCGATGTTACCGGACCTCGCCGAGCAGTACTTCCGCAATCCGCAGAGCAACCTGGCCATCATCCGTTGCGGTCCATGGACCTACAAGGACAAGGTGGCACTGATCGGTGATGCTGCGCACGCCATCGTTCCGTTCTATGGCGAGGGCATGAACGCCGGCTACGAGGATTGCAAGGTGCTGAACGACCTGCTGAACGAACATGGCGACGACAATTGGGGCACGGTGCTCGATGCCTACGGCAAGGCGCGCAAGACCAATGGCGACGCGATCGCGGACCTATCGTTGCGCAACTTCGTGGAGATGCGCGACCTCGTGGCCGATCCGAAGTTCATCCTGCGCAAGAAGATCGAGGGCCGCATCCAGCGTTTGCACCCCGACAAGTGGATCCCGTTGTACAGCCAGGTGAAGTTCAGTGATATCGGCTACCGCGATGCCTGGAACGAAGGTCTGCGCCACGACCGCATCATGGAGGAGATCCTCGCCATGCCGGGCATCGAGGAGAAGTGGGAGAGTGAGGAGGTGGAGAGGAGGGCGTTGGATCTGTTGGGTAGAACCATCGCTCAATGAATAGGTTGAAGTTCATCACGGTCGTTGATGAGTTCGACCCATCAAAGGTTGAAGAAGGGAACGTTGATGATTCCGGTCGCAGACAGGGCCCTTGGGTTCATTATTCCGGAGAGGATATTACGAAGACGGAGTATGTTGATGGGGAAAAGCACGGGACGCGCTTTCTCTATCGCAATGACGTCCTCATACGCAGTTCTCACTATCAAGATGGACGCAACATAGGGCCCTATGAGGACTTCTATTCGGACGGAACCCCACAAGAAGCCGGTGAATTCATTGATGGACGATTCGTTGTCGTCTGGTCCGCTTGGAGCAAAGGCGGCGAGCAGACCTTAATCAATGGCAATGGCTACAAAGACGACGAGTATGGCTCAGATTTTTTCCGATCGGTCTATCGCAAGTACTTCGTCAAGGGTTTGAAGGTGCGGGAAGAAAAGCTATCGGATCCGCTTGGGCCTATTCAGCGAGAGCCAACTTGAGGTTCTCGTAACTCCCTCGCTCACGCGGATCTTCGATCCGTGTGCTCCATTTATCTTTGAGCAACGCTCATCGCCATGACCACTGCCACCCTGAAGAAGAAGAAGAAGATCAAGGCCCTAGTGGAGAAGGAGACCAGCGAGAAGAAGCTGGCCAAGGTCTACGCGGCGCTTGCACCGAAACCGAGTGTTGCGGCTGAGCCGGTGGGCTTGCCAGAGCGTCTTGAAAGGGCTGAGCAGGACTTCAAAGCTGGTCGCTACATGACCGGGGCGGAAGCGCGAGCGAAATTGAAGGCTGCGCTGAAGCGTCGTCGTGCTGCGAAGCGCAAGGCGGCATGAAGCGCCTTGAATCTATGCCCGTGCAGGGTCTCTCGCGCATTTGGCGAGGACCCGCTGCGAGGCAAGCATGACCGATTACTTTTGAACAACACTCAGCCACATGACCACCGTCGCCCTCATCACCAAGCTCAAGAAGAAGATCGAGAAGGAGACCGATAGGAGCGTGCTACAGACTATTGAGATCCTCTTGCGAGACGACACTAAAGAGGCGCGTATCCGAAGCCGCATGGTGGAGGGAGCGATCCGCTCCGAGGATGACATCGCTCACGGGCGGGTGATGTCCGGCGCTGAAGCGAAGAGCAGGTTGAAGGCGCATCTGGCTGAGCGTCGGAAAGCACGCGAACGGGAGAAGAAGGCGAAGCGGGCATGAAGCTCGTCGTCACCGACTCGGCGTGGACAAGCCTGGCAGCGCTCACGGACTATTGGGCTGAGTTCAAGACAAGTGATCGGATCGACGCGCGTGTCGATGAGCTATGGAACAATGTCGATTGGCTTCTAGAGAAACCCAATGCCGGGCAGTTCGAGGAGTATCTTGAAGAGCTAGGTATGCGGCACCGGCGCTGGGTGGTCAAAGAGGTGAAGATCGCTTAACGCATAGAAGGCAAGACGTTGTACGTGATAGAGTTCTTCGACAGTCGCCAAGATCCGAGCAGGATGAAAGGCTGAACGTCTCAGTAATACCCCACCACATCCGGTTGCGTGAAGCTGAAGTCCGGTGGCTGCAGGGAGAAGCTGTTGAAGGATCCCACTTCCCACACGCTGCCGTTCTCTTCGGGCAGGAAGGGGTAGAAGCTGAGGGAGACCTCGAAGGTCTTCACGAGCAGGTTCTCGTTGCGGATGAGGATGCCCAACGTGATCGCGTTGTAGATGCGGCCGCTGAAGAGCGGGTCGCCTTCCTCGCCAATGGTGCCGAGGCCATAGAGCAGCACAGGCGCGAACCGGAACCCGAGGATATTGTACGGAGCATAAGCGACCGTTTCGAAGCGGAGCAGCTCCTTGTGCGCACCGCTCACAAGGTCACTGCTGAACCCGTAGAGCTGATCGCCGTTCAGGTTGATGCGCGCGTAGACCGGCTTGTTGAAACCCATCGTCAGGTTGCCGCGCACGAACTCGCGCAGATGCCATCGGCCAAATGTGGCCAGGTCACTGAAGTAGAGGACCCCCGCACGCACGGTGGCGTCCACTGCCCCCCCCCCGTCCCAG
>JBDTNF010000280.1:0-12422 GCA_039933875.1 Flavobacteriales bacterium
ACCTTGTAGCTGTCCTTGTCGAATTTGCCACCGGCGTGCAGCACGGTCATCACGACCTCCAGCGCGCTCTTGCCCTCCTTGGCGTGCATATCCACCGGGATGCCCCGGCCGTTGTCCTTCACCCGGATGCTGTTGTCGGGAAGGATCTGGACGTTGATCGTATCGCAATGGCCGGCCAGGGCCTCATCGATGCTGTTGTCCACCACCTCATAGACCAGGTGGTGCAGGCCCTTGAAGCCGATGTCGCCGATGTACATGGCTGGGCGCTTCCGCACCGCTTCGAGGCCTTCCAATACCTGGATACTGTCGGCTGAATAGGACGCCGCCGCTTTCTTCTTCTCGCTCATTTCCGCTACTGTCTCAGACATGGTTCCGATGGATTCACACCCTCTTTTTCCAAGGGTATGCGAAGGTACCCAACAGCCCTCAGCCGGAAGGGCCTACTTGCCAACAACGGCGCGGGTCTTGTTGATATTTAACACCTTCCGAAAACTTGCGTTTGCGGAGTGGATCGCTATCGCTGGCAGGACCCTTCCGGCAGGCCCCGGGAACGGGGACTTGCCACCCCGCTCCCAGCGGGATCACGCGGCTCAGAACGCGTAGGTCGCCCCGCCCAGGAAGAGCGTGCGCTGGACCGGATACTGGTACCAACGCTCGTATTTGCTGGCGCTCAGGTTGCTCACGTCGAAGAACACGCTCAAACGCTTGGTATAGCGATACTCGGCCCCGAAATACAGGTCCAGGAAACCGTCCAATTCCACCGTTGCGAACTCACCATTCCCCTCCGGGTGCTCCGTATCCGTCGCTAAAAGCCCGCTCCGTGCCATGCGCCGCCCCACGAACTGGGCTTCCCCTTTCAGGATCAGCTTACCGCGCAGGTCGTAGGTGGCACCGAACGCCAGTTGGTAGGGTGGCAGGTTCCAGGCCTCGGCCTCGTGCTCCACATCATAGGTGTTCACGTCGATCCGGGCGGTCACGTTCAGGGCCTCGCGCATGTGGTAGTGCAGTTCACCGCTCAGGTCCAGGATATCCACACGGTCATAGACCACGGCCATGCGATCGCCATACGGAGCGTTCGCCACCGACACGTACAGCGCCTTGTCCTTCACCTGGCTGCTACTCACCCGCACATCGAAACCCAGATCATTGCTGAAGCTGCCTCTGATCCCGCCGTACACATCGTACATCTTGCTTGAATTGGAGAGCGACGGTGCGCCGGTCAGCCAAGGGTTCTCATGAGCAAGGCTGCGGAAACTGTTCCGCTGGCGTTCGCCATCGATACCGACGTACGGCACCAGGATGTCATCAAAGAGGCTGTAGCTCGCATAGACCTGCGGGAAGAAATGGAAGGTGGTCTCGCCCCACGAATCGATGTAGATACCCGCACCCACCCTGACCAGGTACTTGTCACCACGCGTGCTCGCATTGGGCGTGAGGCCGATGAGCGTACCACTCTGGCGGAAGTCGCCGAGCGGCTCGTCCAGCACACCGCGGTACGCATCGTTGTCGATGAGCAGGCCGGCGGCGTAGGTTTCGTTGCCATCCTCCATGGCCAGGTCCACATTGATGCGCATGTTGGTCTCACGGCTCCCGGTGAGGTTGCTGAACGAGTGCACCTCAAGCGCGACGTCGTGCGCGATCTTGGTGCTGTCCTTGTACAAGCTGCGGATGCGCGCGGCGAAACCGATGTCGTTGTAGAATTGCTTGACGAAGTCCTCCTGCGGAGGCTCGGTCGCGGCCAGTGCATCTTCGATACTGTCGTTGCTGACGTAGCCGTAGTAGCTCACGCGACGACGATCGTACATCAGGCGTCCGCTGGCCTCGTGGTTCGGCAGGAATTGCTTGTAGAATCCATCGATGCTGTTGTAGCTGTAGTCGCTCGGGCCGACGTCGTCCAGCCCACCGTTGCTGCTGAAGTGCTTCGCGTGGAAGCCCCAAGCGTTCTCCCTGGAGCGTGTCTGGTCGACGTACACCTCGCCGAGCGGCGTGGTGTAGAGGCCGAAGCCGCCTTTGATGTAGCCCTTGTACAGGCGGCTCAACGCGGGATCGACCTTGATCTTGGCAGCCGCAATGCTGTCCACATGAGGTTCGATCGTGGCCATCGCGGGCAAGAGGTCGTAGCGTACGGGAATCTCCGGCAGGATCGTATCGATGCGCTCCGGTTCCATATCGATCTTCCGCGCATCGGCGATAGTGGGACTGAAGATCCCCTGGATCACGTACTCGCCGCCGGGCTCGGTCCCTTGGGCCAATGCCGTTGCTGCGGTCAATCCACCCGCGGTCAGTAGGAAAGCGGTCCTGATCATGGGTCTCATCGGCCGTTGGTGTTCTCGGGTAGGGGCACTTCAAGCTCCTCCTGCGGGGTGGGTGCGGTCTGCGGGACTTCGCTGGCGTTGATGGTGTCCAGTCGCTGGCGGGCTTGTGCCACAAGGTCCGGCTCGGTGCAATTGTCGATCACCGCTTGCAGCGTCGCCTTGGCCTGGAAGCGATCATCCAACTGCACGTAGATGTCGCCGAGCAGGATAAAGGCGCGCGCCTTCCAATGGTCGTAGGCGGGGTACTTCTTCGCCAGGTCGAAAACCTCTTTCTCCGCGTCGCGGTACTTCGCCTGCAGGTGGCGCACATAGGCCATGTAGTACTTGGCCTCAGCGCCGAGCGCGTTGGAACTACCCGTGCTCACGCTCTTGAACTTCGTGAACGCTGCATCGTTGTCGCCTTTCTCCAACAGGCCCTTGGCGACCACCAGGTTCGCCTCCGCCTTCAGGTCAGCATTGGCGTCCGCGTTGGCAGCGACCTTCTCCGCAGCGACGGCGGCTTCATCCATGCGGCCCAAATCCACCAGGCAGTGCATTTGTCCCGTTTGCGCGGCCAGCACGTTACCGGGGAAACTCGCCACGGTCTCCAAGTGCTGGAAGTAGCCGAACGCTCCCTCCCAGCGCTTGTCCTTGAAGAGGATGTCGCTGGCACCGACCAGGGCGTTCTCCATGAACTGCGTGCCGTTGCGCTGGATCACGGCCTCCAGATCCGGCAGGGCGAGTTCGTAGTTGCCCGCTTTGTAGGCGCAGTCGCCTCGGTAAGCCAGCGCGTTCAGCGCGAAGGCACCATTGGGGTACTTGTTCAAATAATCGCCGAAAGCACCGATTGCCTCCGCGCACTTCTTGTCGAAGTAGATCAATTCCGCACTCCGGTAGTACTTCTCGTCCAGGTCCAGCGTCGCAGGGTCCACGAAGGCGAGCGTGCGTAGGTACGCCTCGTACTCGCTCACCTTGCCCTGCTGGATGTAGATCGCCTCGATGCCGGCAAGTGCTTCCTTCGATCCTTCGACCGTGTTGAACTGCGCGACGATCGCCTTGAAGCTCGCGAGCGCCTCTTCCGTATGGCCCTGCCGTTTCTGGATGAGCGCCATCTGCAACATGCTATCCCGGATGTGCGGGCTGTTCGGGTGCTTCTCCACCACCTGCGCGTAGTACTTCATCGCGTCGGCATCGTTGTCCAGGTTGATGTAGGTCTCACCCAACTGGTACTTGGCGTCCGCAGCATAGCGCGAGTCGGGCTTCTCGCTGAGCAGGGTTTTCAGTACGGTGATCTTTTCGGTGAACTTCCCCTGCAGGCCAAGGCACACGCCCTTCTGGTATTGGGCATAGTCGCGATCGCCCGCTCCTGTGCGGACCGCTTCATCATACCAGTGCACGGCCTGCACGTTGTCCTTCAACACGAAGTAGCAATCGCCGGTGCGCATCATCGCGTCCGCGCGCTGCTTCGCTTCGCCCTGTCCTGCGCTGACGAACCGGCGGAAGGAGGTGGCCGCTTCATCATACTGCTTCAGTTTGAAGTAGGTGTAGCCCATGCCGTAACCGGCCTGTTCGTAGAGGTCGGTCGCGTAGGCACCGGGGGAGTTGCGCAGATCGTCGTACTTGCGCAACGCGTCGGCCAGTTCACCGTCGCCGTAGTAGCTCTCCGCCATCCAGTAGTGCGCGCGCGCGTTCACCTGCTGGTTCACGCGGTATTTCAACGCACGTTCGAAGAACAGCGCGGCATCCTTGTATTTGCGGCCCTCGTACAATTCCACGCCACGGTCGTAGGCAAGCTTCTGGTAGGCCTCCTGCAGCCTGATGTCCTTGTTCTGGATCGCGTCCAGCGAGACCAGCGCGTCCTCGTAGTTCCGGGTCTTCAGGTAAACGTTCAATAGGAACTCATAGGCCTCATCGCGCCGCGGTGTATTGGGGAAAGTGCGGAGGTAGCTGCGCAGCGCGGTGATCGCCTCGTTGTAGGGATCGAAGCTCAGTTCGTAAGCGAGCTTGGCATAGTTGAAGAGCGCGTCCTCGGTCACCTTGGGATCCTTGCCGATCTCGTAGGCCTTCTTGAACGCGGTGCGCGCATAGTTCTTCTCGTTCAGCCGTAGGTAGCAGTCGGCCATGTGGTAGGTGGCGAGCTGCGCGATGCTGTCCGTTCCGTTCGCCACCAGGTTGAATTCCGCCAGTGCCTTCTGGCAGTCGCCGGTCTTGTAATAGGTGTACCCGAGTATGTAGCGATCGCCACGTGCAACACCCACGCGCTGGGCGCTCTTCTGCAGGTAGGGAAGCGCTTCGGCGTATTTGCCCGTTCGGAAGTTCGCCTCGCCCGCCAGCCGGTTGATCTCCTCCATGCGCTTGGTGCCCTGCGGATCGTTCAGCAGAGGCTGCACGTAGGTGGACAGTTCGTCGTACTTGCCCTGCAGGAAGAGGATCTCGGCGATGTAGTAAGGAACCACCTTCCCGAAGTTCTCGTCGCTCTGGAGTTTCTGGAATCCGGTGAGGGCGGTTTCGTAATTGCCCCGCTCATACTGGATATGCGACGTGTAGTAGGTGGCTGGCACCGCGTACGTGCCTCCTCCGTTCTGGATCTCGGCGAACTCCGCAAGTGCGCGCTCACGGTCCCCTTCCTGGAAATACGCATAGCCGCGCTTGAACCGGTACTCCTCCAGTTCCTCGGCATCCAGGTTGAAGCGGTCCACTCTCTCGCTCCATGCCAGGGCATCCTTCCAGTCCTTGGAGGCGAAGGCGTGCTTGAACAATTCGAAGCGCACCGCCGGGATGTGCTGGTTCTCCGGGTGGTTGTCCATGAACGCGAGCAGCTTATGCCCGGCATCATCGTGGAACAGGCGCACAGCGCACAGGGCGCTCATGAATTCGGCTTCGTTGCGCGTGGCATCGTTGGGATCGGTGATGCGCTCGGTGACACGATCCAATTCGAACTGCGCCGCGCCGTATTTGGCTTTGGCGAAGAGTTCCATGGCGTTCGCCAGGTCGGCGTTGCGTTGGTCATAGTGGGCGGGCCGTTGCGCCAGAACGGGCCGGGCGAAGAGGACAAGCGCGAAGAGGACAGGCACCAGCCGGACGGCTGGACCGACCACGGGAAAATGGGTCTTCATCAAGCGATCAAAGTTCTTGGGAGCAGCAGTGGGCACCGGAAGGGTGGTGTTGGACTTATCCACGCGGAACTGTTCACGTTAAGAGCAAGCTTCAAGCCCCGCGCCTCCAGCCACAAGCTTGTTCGCATTCTGCCGATGATCGCGCCAATAGTCTCTACGGCAAGCACCTCATTGGACAGCGAAGCGACCCCCAATGAGCTCGCGGCTTGTGGCCAGAGGCTCGTGGCTCGTATTCCAACGCGAGCAATGCTCCGGAAATTTCAACCTTTGACCGCGACGGGTGCCATGAGCCCCGGATCCGTATGACCGACTCTCCCATCATCCTCCTGCACGGTGTGCGCATCTTCCAACGCGAGAACCTCGTGCTGAACAATGTGGACTTCACCGTCTACAAAGGCGAATTCCTTTACCTCATCGGGCGCACGGGCAGCGGCAAGAGCAGCCTGATGCGCACGCTCTACGGCGATCTCGCCTTGCGCGAAGGCGAAGGCCATTGCTGTGGTTTCGACCTGCAGAAGTTGAAGCGCTCCCAAGTACCCTACCTCCGCCGGAAGATCGGGATCGTGTTCCAGGATTTCCAGTTGCTCACCGATCGCTCAGTGAACGACAACCTGTTCTTCGTGTTGAAGGCCACCGGCTGGAACGACAACAAGTTGATGGACGAACGTGTGCAACACGTGCTGGAGAAGGTCGGCCTGGACAACAAGGGGTACAAGATGCCGCACGAACTGTCAGGCGGGGAACAACAGCGTGTGAGCATCGCGCGGGCATTGCTCAACGATCCCGAACTGATCCTGGCCGATGAACCCACGGGCAACCTCGACCCGGAAACGACAGAAGAGATCCTGGACCTGCTCTTCGAGATCAGCCGGAGCACCGATGATGAGGGACACGGCCGCAGCGTGATCATGGCCACCCACGACTACACGCACATGAAGAAGCTCAATACCCGGGTGGTGCGCTGCGAGGATGGGAAGCTGCTGGAACTTAGCGCAGCAGCCGCGAACTGAGCGAGCCAGCGGATGGGCCGCGACGGCTTTCTGCGGTAGCTTTCATGAAAGTTGGATCCATGAGCGCATACGAAATTCTTGATCTCGTCATTGCAGCCGCCGCACTGGTATGGAGCGGCGCGAATCACGTTCGCATCAGCAATCTCAAGAAGCAGAGGCTACAAAGTACCGGCTCAATCCTCTCCGGGACCTTCACTGGCAACCAAGGTGGGGCCGGAAGCTTCGGTGGTCAGACCTTCAGGCAAGAATAGTAGCAGTGCAGCGGAAGCACTCCAAGCGTAGTACCGCCGCTTAGTCCACGTTCAGCACGCATAGGTTCACGCGCCAGAAGTTGACGGCCTTCTCAAGTTCTACGAGAAAAATCCACTCGGTTTGGCCATCGTTCAATACCAAGCGCGCCACGTCATGGTCAGCATAGCCATGACTGAGGTCATGACTGCCTGGAACGGCATATGAAGACTGCACTTTCGTCTTCGGGTTACTCAGTCCGAGATGCTTCCCACCATTTGCGACATCATGCATTAATGCCAAGAAATTATGGGTCGCTGCAATTCGCTTCTGAAAGGTCGAGCGCGCTGGGCCCGATTTATCCTTTGCGCGTTCATGATGTACCCAGTCGGTCAGATGCCAGGCGCTCATTGCACAATTGAGTGCCTTCGAAGATGACATGTGATGAGCACCGAATTCAACGAAGTCCTTCTCCAGCTTTCGAAGAAGGTCTGACGAGGTCTTTATCTCGAAGGTGTAATTGGACATTAAGGAACGAGTTTGATAATAGCCTCCGCGTTCCGCCGGTTGCTAAAGCGCTCCTCCAGCACGCGGGCGCGCAATTCGATGGCCTGCCCGTTGGCGGGTTTGCCCATGCACGAAACAATGCTTGTGCGCATCGCTTCCGGACTGTCGTGCACGTGGCACAGATCGGCCAGCCCGGTGCCTTCGACCATGGGCGTGTTACATACGACATGACGGCCCGTGAAAAGGCAAAGCAGCAATTTCAACTTGATACCTGTCGCCTGGAACGTCGGAAGCACATTCACTTGAGCGCTTCGCACCAGATGATGGATCTCCTCCGTGCCGATGTTCTCGCGTAATTCAACGTTCCCTGTCCGCCCGATCTCGCGTTTCAATTCGCCACTGGCATGGCTGCCTGCGATGACCAGTTTCACCGGCAGGTCCTTGAACACTTTGCGCACCAGGAACAGCGCGGCTTGATCGTTCTCCGCCACACCGAGCGCACCGTGGTAAAAAGCGAAGTCGCTCAACCCATCGGGTACCTCCACCTTATCGCAAGCATGGAACGCCGGAATGTGCTCGACGCTGCGGAAGTGGCCGGCGAAGTAAGCCTCGTCCTTGGGTGAGATGGCAAGCACATGGTCCGCCTCGCTCAACACCGGTTCAAACCGTTGCAGCTTCCGGGCTTCGTTGATGAAGTACGTCCGTCGGAACGCGTTACCCTCGGCCTTGGCCAACGCCGTGTAGTAGTCATGCTCCACGTTGTGCGCGCGCACCAGGCGGATGCGTCCCTGTAGCCTTGGATCACCGAGGTGGTAGCAGCTGTGCAACCCCTCGAAGAGGATCGGGTAGCTGTCTTGCAGCAGTCGATCGATCAACACCTCGCTCCGGCGACTCACCACTACATAGGGCAGCGAGTTGAACAACTGGTGCTTGCCGCTGTGGCGCGGGTAATAGTGCACCGAAGCGCAGAGGCTCGCAAGTTCCTTCGCCTTCGGTCGGCCGTACTGGAAACAATGCAGGTGAACTTTCACACCGAGCTCCGACAAGGCCTTCACCTTATAGAAGACATCGATCACCCCACCGTAGTTCGGCGGCGATGGAACATCGAAACTGACGATATGCAGGTGGTGCTCAGCCAAGGCTCTGGAACAGCGCTTTCAATGCGTCCTTCTCGCGCTCCCCGTCCAGCGAAGAGGCGGCGAAAATAGCATTCTGGCGCAGGGCGTTCCGTCGCACGGCATCCGCCTGCAGCGAACGCACGGCCGACACGATCAAGCTGGGTTCAGGGCTGGGCAGCACGATACCGGCATCATACCGCCGAACGATGCCGGCCACCTCGGGCAGATCGGTGACCAAGGCGGGAATGTGGGCCCGGAAGTAGTCGAAGAGTTTGTTCGGCAGGCTGTACCGATAATTGAGGTTGGTGTCCTTGTCCAGCGAAAGCCCCAGGTCCGCATTGCGGGTGTAGCGCATCATCTGTTCATACGGCATGCGCGGAATGAGCCGCACCCGATCCCCCAAGGCGTGTTCGCTCACCATGCGCTCCAGCACAGGCCATGCATCACCCCCGCCCACGAGCAGGAGGAACGCACCGGGTAATTCCTTCATCGCGAGCACAGCTTCCTCCGCACCGCGTTGCACGTTGATACCGCTGCCCTGCATGATCAGGATGAAGTCGTCCTCCGGCAGGTCGAGGGTCTTGCGCAGAGGCAACGGACCCAACTCGCGGTGCATCGGGATGTTGCGGATCACCGTGAGCACTTTGCCGTACCGCTCGCGATAGGCGTTCGCAATGCTGTCGTTCACCGTGATGATATGCTCCAGCTTGGGAAAGATCCATCGCTCGATGGCCAGCCAGAGGTTGCGAACACGAGGCCTCTCCACCAGTTCCGGAACTTCCGTAAAGAACTCATGAGTGTCATAAACGAGCTGCCTTCCGCGCACACGGGCGGCGAGGAAGCTGGCGAGCAACGTGTCCAGGTCGTTCGCCACAAGCAGCCGCGCAGGCTGGAACAGCAGCAGGAGAAAGAGCCGCAGGTTGTACTCCGCGTAGAACATCGCGCCCTTGCGGAAAAGCAAGCGCATGCGCCGCGTTCGATACGGGCGGATCAAGGGAAGACTTCCGGGCAGCGCCCGCCCAACGAGCAGCACATCATAGCCCAGCTCGCACAACACCACACAGGTGCGATGCACACGGTTGTCCGTGCTCAGGTCGTTGGTCACGCTGACGATGGCGCGAGGCATGGGATGTCCCCTGATGCCTGTGCACAAGCCATGCGGGGAGCGCCCAAAGTAACGTTGCATGCCCAGTAAACTTGCCCACCGGATGAGCATGATACTCCAGCGCAACGCCGACCTGAAGCCTTACAACACCTTCGGCATCGCCGCGAAGGCCGCTGTGCTGGCGCGCTTTGGCAGTTCACATGGCCTCCGTCAACTGCTTGGCGCACCCGAGTTGGCGGGCCTGCCACGCCTGGTGCTCGGTGGTGGCAGCAACCTGTTGTTCACAAAGGACTTCCCCGGACTCGTGCTATTGAACGAAATGCCCGGTATGCATGTGGGACGCGAGGACGAAACACATGTATGGCTCAAAGCCGGTGCTGGCGTGGTGTGGCATGACCTGGTCGTGCACGCCGTCGAGAACGGATGGGGTGGCATCGAGAACCTGAGCCTGATCCCCGGCAAGGTGGGCGCAGCCCCGATGCAGAACATCGGTGCGTATGGCGTGGAGGTCAAGGACACGTTCGATTCGCTCGAAGCCTTGCGTGTGAAGGACGGTGAGGTGATCATCTTCGATCGCCTCGCCTGCCGCTTCGGCTACAGGGAGAGCTTCTTCAAGCGCGAAGGCAGGGATCAATTCGTGATCCTCAGCGTCACGTTCCGGCTCACGAAACAGCATTCGCTGAACACGAGCTACGGGAACATCCAGCAGGAATTGGAGCGCATGGGCATCACCCAACCCACGATCAAGGACGTGAGCGCCGCCGTGATCGCGATCCGACGCAGCAAATTGCCGGACCCTGCGGTGGTGGGGAACGCAGGGTCGTTCTTCAAGAACCCGGTGGTTCCCATCGAGCTGGTGGAGAAGATCCGCGCGGGGCACCCCGATGTGGTGTCCTATCCGGCAGGAGAAGGCCACGCGAAACTCGCAGCCGGGTGGCTGATCGAGAAGGCCGGCTGGAAGGGGTACCGTGCAAATGCCCACGGAGTGCATGACCGACAGGCATTGGTGCTGGTGAACTACGGCGGCGCCACGGGCAAGGCCATTTATGACCTCAGTGAGCAGGTATTACTCTCCGTGCGGGAGCGCTTCGGTGTTGAGCTCGAACGGGAGGTGAACATCATCTGAGCGCCGCTTCAGGGTTCCACGCCAGCCCTTGAACTGGCTGACGCTGATCACTCCGCACCACGAGCCGAACACCGACCTTCGCGCTGCTTTCCAGGGAGCCATGCGTTCGCGCCACAAACCGTTCATCACGATCCTCGCGATCACCGCGCTCATGGCGTGTCGTCGCGACGAGGCGTTGATCGAGGAGCCGACCCTAACCGGTCCCACCCCGCTGACCTTGGACGTTCCCGCTTGGTCGGTGGACTCGCATGCACTGAACCTGCCCTATGACAACATGCTCACCGTGGAAGGTGTGGCGTTGGGTCGCAAGCTCTTTTATGAGACCGCATTGAGCGACGACTTCTCCATGAGTTGCGCGAGCTGCCACAAGCAGGAGAACGCCTTCAGCGACCCGCGCCGGTTCTCGGTGGGCACCGATGGTTCGGTGGGGACGCGCAACTCCATGGCCGTGGTGAACATGGCTTGGGAGCACTTCCATTTCTGGGACGCGCGTGCCTTGAGCCTCGAACTGCAGGCCTTCGCGCCGGTGACCAACCCGATCGAGATGCGCAATACCTGGCCCACGGTGGTGGCCCGCCTGCAAGCGCACCCCGACTACCCGGAGCTTTTCCGCAAGGCCTACGGCACCACGGTCATCGACAGCATGAAGGTGGCCTTCGCACTGGCCCAGTTCGAACGCACGCTCATCTCGTTGGACACGCCGTTCGATCGATACCACTACAACGGCGACATGGGTGCGCTGACCGAACAACAACTGCGCGGCCAGGAGATCTTCTTCCATGAAGGCCATTGCGTGGATTGCCACATGCTACCCATGTTCACCGATCATGTGATGCGCAACATCGGGCTCGATCGCACCGGCGGTGACCCCGGGCTGGGTGGTTGGTCGGGAGTACCCGAACACATGGGTCGGTTCCGCACACCGGGCTTGCGCAACATCGCCGCCAGCGCCCCCTACATGCACGATGGACGGTTCGCCACGCTGGAGGAAGTGATGGACTTCTATGCCGAGGACGTGGCCACCAACGCCGAGAACCTCGACGGGCATATGGAGCCCTGGGTGAACGACGAGATCGATCTCGACGCGCAGGACCGCGCCGACCTGGTGGCGTTCATGCACGCCCTCACCGACCCGCACTTCCTGACCAACCCATCCTTCACCGATCCCCACTGATCGGGACGGGCTTCCGGGTGCGTTCCCCATCTTCGTGCCTTCCATTTCCGACCCCTCGACCATGCGCTTCCGTACGCCCCTCCTTCTGCTGGGTGCCTTCTGGCTCCTGAACGCCGGCGACGTCCTCGCCCAACAGCAACTCACCCTGCGCGATGCCGTGCTGAAGGCGGGTACGGACTTCGCGCCCGAGCGGGTGCGTGGCCTGCAGTGGATCCCGAACACACCGAACTACTGCTTCACCGCGGACGATGTGCTGATGCGCGGGGGGATCGGCAAGATGGCCAACATGCCCATCGTTGGCGTGAAGGAACTGAACGAGGCCCTTCACCCCAAGGAAGCGATCAAGCGTTTCCCCTCCATCAGCTGGACCGGAGCGAACCTGTTCTACTTCGACATCGACAGCATCACCTACCAGTATGATGTTTCGAAGCACGCCGCGCTGGCCCATATCACGCTACCCGGCACCGCGGAGCACCAGGACTTCACGGCGATGTACGATCGCGTGGCCTACACCATCGGCAACGACCTGTATGTCTCCGAAACCAGCGGCAAGCCGAAGCGCGTGACCAGCGATGGTGCGGATGGCATCGTGAACGGAAAGAGTGTGCACCGCGAGGAATACGGCATCGTAAAAGGAACGTTCTGGAGCCCCGAAGGGAACCGGCTGGCCTACTACAGGATGGACGAGACGATGGTGACGACCTACGAGTTGGAGGACATCAGCACCAAGCCGAGCACCTTCGA
>JBDTNF010000281.1:0-5062 GCA_039933875.1 Flavobacteriales bacterium
GGGAACGGCATCAGCGACGCGAATGACATCCTACTCAGCGATGGTATTGTCGTAGCAATAAGTGACAGGCAGCGCCGGACCACCACAGGTCAACGTCACCGGACAATCCCCCGTTGTCTCGAAATGGCCCAAGTCCACGTTGCACATCGGGTCCGTTTCGTGCTCCACTACCAGGTCCATGAACTCGCCGAAAAAGAAGGGACCGAGGGTCGTAATGCCCAGACCCACACCAGGGATCACGATCGGTCCACCGCCATTGTCGTAAACAATGTTCACGATGGAGGAGTCGCCGGTATTGAGGATGTTCACGTCCACGGTGAATTCCTGCAGGTCGCAATCCTCGTTCAACGTCGCAACGACCGTGGGCGGCGTGCAGTTCAGGAACAGCTGCACTGTGGTAATGATGCACGTGCCGGTCGCCGTGGCACAGGTCTCATCGACGCTCCAGTGCGGATAGAGATCACCCGCATCCACCGCCACCGCGTTCACCGGGCTGTAACCTTCGGCGATAACAGGTCCGTCGAAAGTGCCTTGGTGAACGGTGATGTAATGACCCGTGCTCAGCGTGAACTGATAAGTCGCTCCTGCGATGATACTTCCGACATGCGAATACTCGGCTTCGAAACTGCACGTCGAGATGGTCGTCAGTGCCCCGAGCCCGTCGGGTACGATGGTGACGCCACCGGGGAATTCCGTAAGGTTCACGCAACCACCCTGGCCCTGCACTGTGGTACCGAGGCCAAGAAAAGTGGTCAGGAGCGCTGCGAGTGGGAGGCGTCCATATAGGGTCATGCTGATCGGTTTTGGGTCGCCGAAGATAACACACGCCCCCGGGTGCCGATGCTCCGCCGGGAACTACCAGGGAACTGTTGTGAAGTGACCTTGGATTTCCGACTCCCAGTGGGCGCACTAGGGATCCGCATAAGCCGCACGCACCGCATCGAACGCCAGTTTGCGGTCGCCTCCATAGTCGATGATGGACCAGCTGGGCCCGGGCCAGATGGCATTGAGTTGCCAGAGCATTGTGCCCATGCAACGGGGTCGTGCGCGCATGTGCGCGTCGATCGCCTTGGAGTAAGCCATGGCCTGCACCTGCTGGCTCGCACGGCAGAAGCCATCCAAGGTCGATGGCACGGTCCTCAACTCGCGTTCGATGGCAGCCCAGATCGGACGGTCCGTGCGATAGCTGCGTTGACGGTAAGCGAGCGCAGGCGAACGCGAATGGAGGTCGGCAGGATCGATGTAGCGCGCTAGCAGGCTGCTGTCCGGGTAGGATTGGAACCCGTATTCGCTGACGAAACGTCCAGTGTTCCCCCGGAAGGAATCGAACGTGCTGTCGGCATGCCACACCCCCCAATAGTGCAGGTCTCCATTCCGCAGGCCTTCCGCATTCCCCCAGTTGCTCAACGGTGATGTCGGCGTATAGCGGCCGGTTTCATCGAGCGACCAGATCCACACCGGCAGTTCCTCCTGGAAAAGATCGGTATAGGCCTTCCACATCCGCGCGGAATCCGCTGTCGATATCACATAGGTCTGCTGCCAGCCCCAGTTGTGCCAGGCCACGTCCACCTCGTTGTTACCGCACCAGAGGGCAAGGCTGGCATGGAACTGCAACCGTTTCACCTGCTGCTCCACTTCCTCGCGCACGTTGTTCAAGAAAGCATCGTCATCCGGCACCATCGTATTAGCGAACATAAGGTCCTGCCACACCATGACCCCGGCTGAGTCACAGGCATGGAAGAACCCATCAGGCGGGTACACCCCTCCGCCCCAAACCCGAAGCATGTTCATATTGCACGTCGCCGCTTCTTGCACAAGATGCTTCCACGCATTGTCGCCCGCCCGTGGCAGGAACATGTCCGGTGGCACCAGGTTGGCCCCCTTCGCGAACATCGGCTTGCCGTTCACTACGAATGTGAACGCTTTGCCACTGGCGTCACGACGCTGGTCCAGCTTGATCGTGCGCAAGCCGATGGGTTGTTCCCACGATGAACGCACGACGCCCCCTACCTGCCATTCCACCGTACATAATTGCAGCCGCTGTTCACCCATTCCATGCGGCCACCACAGACCGGTGTCCGGCAACACAAGTTCCATGTCCTGTGTATGCCAGCCTGAACCATCAGGGGCTTTGGCGCGGGCGAGTTCCTTCCCGTTCAGCTGCAACACCACCTCACCGCCCGCCCCGGCTCGCGAACACATGTCCACATGGAATCGCAAGGTCCGCGCTCCGTTCTGCACCCGTTGCGCCAGACGCACCCCGTCGATCCGGCTACCGCTCCAGGCGCGCAAGCCCACATCCTGCCATATCCCGCAGGTGACCAGGCGGGGTGCGAAATCCCACCCGAAGTGAACGCCCGCCTTCCGCACGAAAGGACTCACCTTGATGGGACCGGGATCATTGTCGGCTGGCAAAGCCCGTCCATAGGCGCGCAACAATTCCCCACCGCGTTCCAGCGCCGAGCGGAAGGTGACACGCACGTGGTTGGACCCTTCCGCCAGCAGGTCCTTCACGGGGAATGCCCATGCGCGGAACATGTTGTCGGTTGTACCAATAAGCGAATCGTTCAAGCGCACCTCAGCGAACGTGTCCAGTCCCTTGAACACCAGCTCGACCTCATCGTGTGCGAGTACCTCGGCTGCGACCGTGAATTCCCGCTCGTAGACCCAGTCCTTCTCACCCACCCATTGCACGCTATCGACGTTGCTGCCCTTATAAGGGTCGGGAATAAGCCCGGAGGCCATCAGGTCGGTATGCACCGTACCCGGTACTTCCGCGCGGTGCCAACTGGATGCTCCACGTTCTTGGAATCGCCATTCCCCGCCGAGAGAAACCCACTGTCCGGCCTGCTCCTGGTCGTTGGTACAACCTGCCAGAACGGCGAGCAACAGCCACCATGCAGAGTTCACCCTCACCGTAGTCCGGCTTTTGACAGGGCGTTCAGGACACCCTCGATCTTGGCAACGTCCGGACGAGTGTTGCAGATCACGGACGTGTGCGTGGAACTCAAGGCAACGCGCTCCGGCGCGGCTTCCACAGGGAACTGTGCCGCGAAGTGGATCTCCTGCACCCCGGTTCGCTCCACGAGCCCCAATACATTGTCGGCGTTGATCCCGCCAGCCGCAGCGATCCTCATCCCGGGTGGGGCCTGCCCCACCATCCACGCGATGCTCGCTGTGCCATCGCTGGCAAGCGAAGCACCACCCGATGTTAGTATCCTCTCAATGCCCATCGTGATGCACCGAGCGAAAGCCACTTGCAGGTCCGCGCTACGGTCGATCGCCCGATGGAAGGTGGTCTCCAATCCGTTGGCCTTTGCCATCGCCTGCTCAAGGAACCGCTCATCCGGCAGGCCATTAGCATCCAACGCGCCGATGACAATGCGATGAACGCCAACGGTCTTTGCCAATGCATCCAGATCGCGCAATATGACCCGCTGCTCCTCCGCGGAATAGACGAAGTCTCCAGGTGTAGGCCGGACAAGGATGCGCAAAGGGATGGAAATAAGGGCGGTCACCTCCTGGACAAGGCCAATGCTCGGTGTCACGCCACCGCAGGCCAACCACGTGCACAGTTCGATGCTATCGGCCCCGCAGCGCTCGGCCGCCATTGCCTCCCCGACCGAGGTCACACACACTTCGACCGACACGCGCATGGCTCAAACATAGGGCGTCGCACCAAGTCCAAGCGGTCGTGTTCGATGGGTACGGCATAGCGCAACCAATGACTTCGTTGCTCGTAGGAAGGGCCCATGCCCAATACCGTGATCCATCGGTTCATCGAACTCGCCCTATTCGCGATCGCTGTTGGGTGGGCTGCGCCTGCCTATTCCTCCACCGCGGAGGATAGCGCATCGTTCGCCCTCGGCTCGGAAAGCTCACTGGTCGAACGTGCACGTGCGATGACCGGGTTTGCCAACAGAGCACTTGCGAACGATCCCACTGGGGCGTTGAGCCATGCACGCAATGCCTTGCTTGCCGCCGAGCAAAGCGGCGACCTCACAGCCGAACACGAGGCCATGCGGGCCAAATGTGCCGCACAAATGCGCCTTGGGTTGCATGCTGAATTCCTACAAACCACGATCTCGGCGCTCCAGGTGGCCCAGGTCATCGGTGACCCCGCCTTCATCGCAATGGACCTGCAAAGCCTGTCGCTCGCCTACGAGGTGAACATGCAACCGGACAAGGCTGTGGAAGAAGCCCGCAACGCACTGGCTATAGTAGTGCCCACCAAAGTCGATCGCAACATCGACCAAGCCTACCGGTTCCTGATACAGGCACTGCTCCGGGCGGCCCGGTACGACGAGGCTTTGCGGATAGGCCAGAAGGCTTCGGAACGGACCATCGAACGCGCGGACCCTGTCGATGAAGCGCGGATCTCGCACTTGATCGCCGAGATCATGCTCGCACAGAACAAGCCGAGCGATGCGATGCCTTTCCTCGCCAAAGCGGAACGGGTGTTGAACGAACAGGGAACGGACGAAGAGCGGTCCATGCTCCGCCTCGACCGGGCGAAAGCCTTGATCGCCATCGGAGAGTACAACGACGCAAGCGCATTGCTGGATGATGCTGAAGACCACGCTACGAGTGCCGGATCCGGGGCGCAGCGTTCCATGATCGGTCAACTTCGATATGAACTGGCACTGGCTGGGCACGACTGGCACACGGCGCTCGGCCTCTTGCAGTCGCTGAAGCAGCAAAGCGACTCGCTGCAAGAGGCCCAAGTGGGCCTGAAAATGGCTGGTCTGCAGGTGATGTACCAAGTGGAGCGCAAGGAGCAGGACAACTCCTTGAAGACCTCAAGCTCTCTCTGGCCGAAGCGATCCTGCCCATGCCCAGCGCCATCTTCACCGTCAACCACTTCAACCTCACATCGTTCTATGAAGTGCAGGAGGTGCACAAAACTATAATTATTACTATGTGGATGTATAACGACTTCATCATTGCTCTCAGCTAGTCCTCGGGCTACTTAGTCCAGGAGTTCTATGGCAGGTCCCAGGAGGAGGTGTTCCTCGTCCTCGAGGGGTCGCCGTCGATGCTGATCGACGGCGAGGAGCATCCC
>JBDTNF010000282.1:0-17898 GCA_039933875.1 Flavobacteriales bacterium
GTACCTGGGCCGCCGCACCCTTCCTGGATATCACGGATCGCGTGAACCATGGCGGCGGCGAGCAGGGCTTGTTGGGCCTTGCGTTCCATCCGAACTATGCCGCCAACGGTTTCTTCTACGTGTTCTACACCGGCGGTACAGGCGTGGGCACCAGCCGGGTTTCGCGTTTCAGCGTGAGCGCCGACCCGAACGATGCGAACGAGGGTAGCGAGTTCACCATTTGGACGATGACGCAACCCGGCCCCGATCTGAACCACCGGGGTGGTGATATCCACTTCGGCCCCGACGGCAACTTGCTGATCGGTCTGGGTGATACGGGTGGCACAGGCGATCCATCCAACCGCGCGCAGAACCTTACCCTCCCATGGGGCAAGATGTTGCGGATCAATGTCGATGGCGGATCGCCGTACACCATCCCGCCGACCAATCCTTATGCGACCACCGGGGGTGGTGTATTGCCGGAGATCTGGGCCAGTGGCCTGCGCAACCCGTGGCGGTTCTCCATCGATCCACTTAACGGCGACGTATGGATCGGCGACGTGGGCCAGAGCGTGCAGGAGGAGATCGATCGCTGGCCCGGCGGCAACAATAGTGGACCGAACTTCGGCTGGCGGTGCTACGAGGGATCGGCGACCTACAACACAACGCTGGGTTGCACCGCCAGCTATGTTCCTGCTGTGGCCACCCACACCCACACCGCCAATTGGTGCGCGATCGTCGGTGGGAACGTTTATCGCGGAGCGCAGTACTCCAGGCTCACCGGTCGCTACATCTATGTGGACTGGTGCCTGGGGCAATTCATCTCGTTGCGACCGAACGGTGCCGCATGGACGATGGATACCTTGCTCACCGGTGGCATACAAGGTTTCGCGGCCATGGGCGAGGATATGAACGGCGAGCTTTTCGTTTGCAACCAGGGCACTGGTAACATCTACAAGATCACCGACCCCTATGCCGTGGTGCGGGTTTCACCGAAGGTGTTCCTGGAAGGGCCCTTCGATGGTGTTGCCGACCAGATGAAGGACGATCTGCGTGCGGCCGGACTTGTGCCCGCGATGGAACCGTATTCCACGATGGCCTATGAGCAGCATGGATCGGGCAATGAGACCGTGGCACCGAGCGTGCTGGCCGTGACCGGTGCCAATGCGATCGTGGATTGGGTGCGCGTGGAGTTGAGGCAGAGCGGTGCTCCAGCGAACATCGTGGCGTCGGCTAACGCCCTTGTGCAACGCGATGGGGATGTGGTCGCCACCGATGGTGTTTCGCCCGTATCGCTCATCGCGATCCCGGGCAACTACCACCTGGCCATCCGCCATCGCACCCACTTCGGCTGCATGACGGCCGCAGCACAAGCGTTCACAGCGACCGCGATACCGATCGACCTCCGATCGAGCACGACAGCCACGTACGGCACCAACGCACGCAAGACGGTCGGCAGCCGCGAGGTGCTCTGGGCGGGGAATGCCATCGGTGACAACCAACTCGTTTATGTCGGCGCCGACAATGATCGGGATCCCATCCTGGTGGCCATCGGTGGCACGGTGCCCACCAATACCGCGGTCGGATACAGGGTGGAGGACTTCAACATGGACGGCACCGTGAAGTACACCGGGGAAGCCAATGATCGCGATGGTATCCTGGTGAACATCGGGGGAGCCGTACCCACGAATACACGCACGGAACAGCTGCCGTGAGCTAAGCACTGACCGCCTCCTGCGTGTAGAGCCAATCCATCGCTTCGCCGGTGGTGGGGAACCATGCGACCTTGAAGGTGAGCTTTCCGTTCATCGCCGTGAACGAACGTTGCACACTGGTCTGGTTGAAGTAATCGCTGGATCGCAGGATCGCCATTTTCTCCAGCCCGGTATGGAACAACTTCGGGAACCACACCTCATTGGCCCACTTCTCGTCCACTTGCAGGATCGCGCTCATGGTGCGCAGGTCGGCAAGCCAGTAGCGCACCTCGTGGGTCATCACGAAGGCGAGGCCAAGGTCCAATCCCCGGCGGTATTCCTCACTGCGCGCGTGGCCTTTCCACTCGAGGTGGATCAGCTGGTCGTGCGCCGCATGGCTCATCCGCAGGAAGGGTTCGTCCAGCAGGATCGTATCGTGGGTTCGGTCGCGTTCGGTCATCGGGAGCGTTCCTTCGTTGCGACCATTAAGATAATGGTATTGGGAATGGTTGTAGCGTGTTGTGCGGGCTATTTCGCAAGGAGCAGTGCGAGGATCCGTGGCACCGTGTCGCGGGCATCGTCATCGAAGTACTCCTGTATATCCAGCACCCGCAAACCGGCGCGCAACGCGGCCTGCGTGAAGTCCGAGACGTGATGGTCGAAGCAGGGAACAACCTGTGTTCCTTGTTCACTCTCGAAGCGGGCCTTTGTTCCGTTGTACTGCTTGAAGGGATGGAGTTCGCCGATGTAGACCTGTCCGCCAGGCCTCAGCACGCGGGCCGTCTCACGCATCACCCGGTCCAGGTCCGCAATGTGCTCCAACACCAGGCTGAAAGTGACCAGGTCGTAATCGCCGCTCGCGAAGGTCCATGGTTGGATGATGTCAGCTTGAACGAATTCCACCCGGTCCGATGTGATCTTCTCCCGGGCGCGTTCGAGCATCCCGGTGCTGAAGTCCACGGCGGTGATCTGAGCGCACTGTGTCGCCAACCACGCCGTGTTCTTGCCCGTGCCGCAGCCTATCTCCAGGCAACGATCGGGGTTGATCCCGGCTAGTGTCCAGCGCAAAGCCTGCGCTTCAAGGTCCCGTGTACGGTTCAGGTTCGTGTCGTACTGCCCGGCCCATTCGTCGTAAGCCGTGCGCGTGTCCATGCTTCCGTTCGTCGATGTTGGTCCCGGGATCACTTGGCGCAGGTGATGCTTCAAGTGCTCCACGTAGTCGTTCATGAAGAACTCCAACGTGACCGGTTCGTTCACCTCGGGCGTTCCGAAGGCGATCAGGTCCATGTTGTGGTCGGTGCGCGTCTGTGTTCGCGTTGCCTCGGTCGCTGCCTCCATCACATGGGCAAGGTGCAGGTTGAGCCTCCGCCACAATTCGATCAGGTCGGTCCAGTCGGCCTCGCGGTAGCGCTGCAGGCGCACCCAGTCATCCTGGGCATAGCCTTCGCCCCGCAGGCTGCTGCTCAATTGGGCTCGCACGAAGCGGCCATGGTTGTTCGTCGCGGAATCGATGAGGTGCCCGATCACCTCCTTCGGTGACCATTTGCCCGGTCCGCGCGGTTTAGCAGCTGTGGCATCGGATAGCACGCGCAAAGCGGGCATCGCTTCTTCGACCGCCGCGCGAAGATCCACCCAAGGGTTGCTCATCGATCGATAATGGAACCCCTGCTACCGTTGAACGACGACCTTCCGCCAGCTTGTATCCTCAGCGGATCTCAGTTCGATCCAATACACCCCTTCAGGGAGCCGATCGAGTACGACCGCTGTGGATGTCGCCATGGGCGCAAGCGTCTGGATCGCACGCATGTCAGCCGTGTATACCGTGATGCTGTTTATCACCACCGCACCATTATTCACCGCGAACGTTCCGCTGGACGGGTTCGGGGAAATAGCCGGCCCATGATCGGGTCGCTGTTCCTGCAGCCCCACATGCAGGAAGTTGTTCAAGCAGCGGACGCACATCCCATATCCACGCAGCGCATCGTCAGAGGCGTTCACCCAGGTATCGCCAACGGTCAGGTCCTTCGCGTAAACAGTGCTTGGCGTGCTGCTCCAATACTGGCCGTAGAGCCCGGCGTTGATCACCGTACCGGTCTGTCCATCCCGCGCGCCGGCGGCTGTGAGCTTCAGGTTCGATGTGAAAGCCGTCGTTGTGTTCGTGATGCCTTCCGCGGCCAGGATGCTCACCCAGTCGGCCTGTGTCGGCAAATGCCATGCGCCACCCAATGCCGCACAGGGGTCGATACCATTGCTGGTTGAGACGGTTGTGCCCTGCCAGGTGTCGGACGCGCTGCCGTCGCCCCACCAACCCAAGGGATCGCCTCCGAGGTAGAAGAGATCGCTACCGCCACCAAGGCCCCCGGGGTTGTTCTCGGGGAGGAACCCCGCGGGTTGGGTATTGCTCGTTGGCAGGGCATGCCCATCATCCCAACGACCCCATTGGTAGCGGTCGCCGAACCCTGCTGCGTCGTTATGCGCTGTGGCCACATCCGATGAACCGAGGTTCTGCTGCAGCCAAACGTTCCCATCCGCCGCACGCACCAGCGCGAATGTGTCAAAGCCGTAAAGGATCCAGCCTGTGTCGCCGATCACGTCGGTGGGGATGTCCTGCGCGCCGACCTGAGTGCCAAAACAAGAGAAGGTGGCGAATGTGAGGAGGAGGGGTGTTCTCATGTCAGTAGGAGTTGCCCCGAATCTAACCTTCGACGAGGATGAACCGATCAGATCCCGAACCGCAAGGCGTCCGGTAATTACGAACTTCGGCGAAGGAACCCTCTTATGCATGAAGCATGTAGCACTGTTCGGGCTTGCGTTGGGCACGGCGTTCAACGCCAGTTCCCAAGCCCTGCCGTGGGAACGCCCGCTGATGATCGCCGGGAGCGTTGATGGGATCACGTTCGATACTCCTGAGGTGTTCCAGGATTCCGCAGGCGTGCCATCGGTAGTGCGCTGGAAGGGCGACACCTTGATCGCCACGTTCCAGTGGTTCCGGCAGCCGAACCCTTCGCCTTCGTGGGACCGTGTTGCGGTGAAGTTCTCTTTTGACAACGGGACGAATTGGACCGGGCCCACGCCCATCGTCGTGAACGGCATACCGACATCCTACCAACGACCCTTTGATCCTACGCTGACCGCGATCGGTGGCGACAGCCTGCGCATCTATTTTTCATCGAGCGATGGGATACCACCGCCCACATTGGACTCCACGGTCAACACGTATTCGGCGGTCAGTACCGATGGCATCCACTACACGTTCGAACCGGGTCCCCGTGTTGACGTGCTGGACAACCGGGTCATCGATCCCGCTGTGATCCATTTCGGGCCGGGCTGGCACTACCTCGCACCGGCCGGTGCGCCACAGGATGGCGCTTACCATTACCTCAGCGCGGATGGCATCACGTTCACGCCTGTACCGATGATCCCTTCCGATGGGCAGCACAATTGGACCGGTAACTACATGGTCGACGGTCCAACGGAAGTGCGTTTCTATGGTGCAGGGCAGAACGGCGTCTGGTACAATTCCTCGCCGAACGGCGGTATGTGGAACGGTTACGTGAACACCAATATCATGGGCGGCGACCCCAGCGTGCTCAAGGTGGGTGAGGGGAACTATCTCATGGTTTACGTGGGGCAGCCATACGCGATGGGGATCGGGGATGACATGTCCGCACCTCAGGTCAGCGTTGTTGCACCGATCCCTGCGCACGACCGGCTTTGTATAGCGGGTGAGCGGCCCGTCGCTTACTACCGCATCCTGTCCAGTGGTGGTGTGCTCATCCAGGAAGGCCGGCCGGCGAACGGTATCATCCGTTTGGACCAGGTCGCCGCAGGCTGTCATCTGCTCGAACTCATCGAGGCGGATGGAACGCGTAACACGCTCCGGTTCGTGAAGGAATAGGGTAGGAGCCTTGCATATCACGGCAGGCAGGGCCGACAAAACCGCCTGGTCCAACTGATCCTGTCGGTAATGAAGCAATTCAGGCTGGTGAGCTACAACAACGTGTTCTGGCTGGTGGGCATCTGTACCATCCTGTGCCTGACATTGGTCTTTTTTGTGAAGTACAAGCGGGCGCAGGTAGGAGGGAAGGTGGCGATGGCGCACGAGTAGTACCCGGCTGCTCCGAAAATGAAAAGGGCCGCATCATACGGCCCTTTTCATTGTGACGAAGTCCTCAGTCTTTGATGAACGGACGGACGATCATTTGTCCATCGGCGAAGCGCACCCGCGCGACGTAGATCCCGGCGGGTAGTCCGGATACAGGGATAGTTGCCAGGGACTGGTTCAACGAGGAGGTCCGCACTTCACGGCCGCTCACATCCACGAGAGCCACCTGCGTGGCGCCGTTGTCCGCTGTGATGTACAATACATCGCTGGCTGGGGAAGGGTAGAGGCTAAAGCCCGGGGATGCGTCCTGCTGCTCCATACCCGTCGCCGCGCCGAACGCCAGGTCATCCACCGAAATGGTGCTGCCCGCCACACCGGCGCCACTGCTCGACATGATGTAGATGAGCGCGCTATCGGGTGTCTCTGCAGTGACGTAGTTGATGGGGATGCTGAAGTTCTGCCAGTTCGCTTGGGATCCGGTGGCCTGTAGCACGCCAGCGCCGATGATATCGCGTTGGAGCGTCGTGGTGTTCCATTTGCTCATACCCACGGTGATGATGCCCTGGTCGCCCGTCCCAATGGCATATCTCCACTGGCCTGTGAGGGAGCCGGAACGCACCGCGTATGGGAAACCTTCGAGGCCAATGACATCCGCTGAAGAGTAAAGGGTCCCCGGGACAATGCCTGCGCCCGGCACGTTCGCGGTAGTAAGCTTCACATACGAAGCGCCGACAGCACCGGGTGTTCCTTGCTCGCAGGTCAGCACCGCGCCGATGGGGAAGCTGATCGAATTGAAGCTGACCCATTGATTGGGATCGTCGTACCCGCCCACGTCGCTCCAGGTCTCGAAACCGCCGTTGGGGACCTGCGCGATACACGGGGCGCTGAAGAGGAAAAGGCCGACAAAAGAGGGGAGTAGGTGTCTGTTCATGGGGATGGGGTTTTCATAGTACCAAAGTTGGTACGAGCTGATCCATCCCGCACATATTCTTTTCCACCGGGATCCACGTGATGAACAGCGTTGTTCGGGCGGATCCCGGCCGAGGCCGTACCTTCAAGGCATAAGAACCAGGACATGAGCGACCCCACCACTTCCAACGATCCGTTGAGCCCGATCTATCCGCATGATCCAGCGAACTTGCAGCACGATGAACTCAAGGGCGGCCTCGGTTCCAAGACCAACCTCGCGGTGCTGGTCGTCATTGCGGTAGTGATCCTCGCGGTCGTTCTCTTCCTGGGGCGTGAGAAACCAGCCGCTGAACCTTCCGCCCCGGTCGCGACCGAGATCAAGTAGGAAGACCACAGCCGTGATGGGAGACGCATCCTTGTCGCGATCGCTCTGCTACAGTGATCCGAACAGGCTGGATCTCAACAAGCTGCGGTTGGAAGATGGGTCCACAAGGCCACGCGACCGCTGGCGCTCCGTCTTCAAAGAGGATAATTTGCGCACTTCCGAATTCATCTTACCATGAAAAAGCTGTACACAGTCTCTCTGTCTTTGCTCGCGACCCTGGCGGCCCACGCTCAGATCACCATCGGCCAGGCCGAGATGCCGCATGCCAACGATGAACTCGTGCGCGTGCAGGCGGTGACCAATCCCTTCATCAATTACGCGGCGACGGGACCGGGGCATACTTGGGACTTCGCGAACCTCGCAGCGAATGAGGGCGATACCACGAACTACCAGACCGTGGCCTCCACCAACTTCGTGTACGCCATCGTTTATGCGGACATCTTTTTCAACGCGAACCGTGCCAACCATGCCAAGGAGGGTGCGGATATCGCCTTCAGCGATCTGCTGCCGATCGCGAACCCCTTCACCTTCCGCTATGTCTCCAACGCGATCTACAAGACGGTCGGCTACGGTGTGGAACTCTCCGGCATTCCAGTGCCCATCACCTTCGATGAGCACGATGTGATCTACGAACTGCCGCTGGTCTACGCCGACGCCAGCGCCTCGCACAGTGCCTACCACATCGACATCCCGAACGTGGGCTACTACGGCTTCGACCAGGACCGCGCCAACGAAGTGGACGGCTGGGGCGCCATCACCACGCCGGGCGGTGTGTTCGACGTGCTCCGTGTGAAGACCACCCTGACCATGCGCGACAGCGTCTTTGGTTTCGTGATCAACCGCCCCGTGGTCCATGAATACAAATGGCTGGCACAGGGCCTGCGAGTTCCTGTGTTGCAGATCAACACGACCACGATCTTCGGCCAGGAGGTGGTGAACGCGATCTATTACTACGATGTGCCGCGCAGCATCGATGTGGTGGTTCCCCTGGCCACGACACTTTGTCCCGGTGCCACACTACAGGTGCACTACGAGAGCACCGGTGCGTTCAACGCGGGCGGCTTCTTTGTGCCGGCGAACCACTTCACCGCGCAACTCTCCGATGCCACGGGCAGCTTCGCCGCACCTGTGACCATTGGCGATGTGGTCGCCACGGCATCGGGATCGATCGCGGTGACCATCCCTGCGAACACGCCACCGGGCACCGGCTACCGTATCCGGGTGATCAGCACCAGCCCCGACTTCATCGGTACGAGCGATCCGTTCGATATCACCATCGGTGGAACGCCAGTGGCCGCGATCACGGCCGCGGGGCCTTCGCTGATCTGCACGGGTGAGTCCTTGACGCTGACGGCTGTGGGTGGGCCATCGTACCAATGGCAGCTCGACGGCACGGATATCCCCGGTGCGACGGACGAGACGTATGAGGCGACCGGCGCTGGTGCGTACACCGTGCTGGTCGACAACACCTGCGGCTTCGCGACTTCGAACACCATCGCTGTGGAAGTGAACGAACCGCCGACCCAAGCGGTGGACGACTTGAGCTACCAGATCTGCGCCGGTGAGAGTGTGGAGATCACAGCGCATGATCAAAGTGGTCAATCGCCATTGAGTTACCAATGGATGTTGAACGACGCACCCATCGCGGGGGCGACCGACAGTGTTGTCAGTGCGACACTTGGCGGATCGTACACTGTGGAAGTGACCAACGGCGCAACGGGTTGCAGCTTCATCACCCCCCAGGTGATGGTGGAAGTGGAAAGTGTGGCCACGCCTGAAGTGACCGCTGGCGGAAATACCACCTTCTGCGAAGGCGCGAATGTGACCCTCACGGTGACTGACGTTCCGGGTACTACGTATCAATGGTACATGGACGGAAGCGCGATCGATGGTGCCACGTTCACCGCGTTGATCGTCTGGACGGCGGGTGAGTACACAGCTGTGGCCACGAGGACGAGTGGTTGTGCCTCTGCGCAAAGCACCGCCATCAGCGTGGCGGTGGATGCTCTCCCAACGACGCCGACGATCACCGCCGATGGCTCCACCACGTTCTGTGATGGTGGATCGGTGGTCCTCACGATCCCCACAGCGGCAGGCAGCACGTACCAGTGGTATATGGACGGAGTCGGGATCGTCGGTGCTACGGATACGGCCTTGGTCGTTGCGACCACCGGTGACTACTCGGTCGTGATCACCAACACCAGCGGCTGCGCCTCCGAGGCGAGCGTGGCGACGACAGTGACCGCTGAGACCGTGAACGCACCAGCTGTTGTACCCACGGAGCCTACCACGTTCTGCGAGGGTGCAGGAGCCACGCTGATCGCGGACTTCATCGACAATGTCACCTACCAATGGTCGCAGGATGGTTTGGAGATCGTGGGGGCGAACGGCATGCAACTGACGGTGATGACCGCCGGTTCGTATACGGTGACAGTGACCACGTTGGGTGGTTGCGGCGCCACGAGCGATGCGATCGATGTGGTGGTGAACCCATTGCCTCCGACACCGGTGATCAGCTGGTCGAACGATTCACTGCTGGTAAGCGGCGCGGGAACCTTCCAATGGTACATGGACGGTAGTACGATCGCCGGGGCCACCGACCCATGGTGGGTGCCCACTGAGGACGGTTCCTATACTGTGCAGTTCACCGATGGCAACGGATGCAGCAGCTTCTCGGAGGCTTGGATCTACCTGACCACGGGTGTGAGCGCGCTGTCCACCGCTAACATGCTGGTGGTGCCCAATCCTTCCACCGGTTCCTTCGCCATCCAACTGTCAGGCGCGAATGGCCGGGCGTACGAGATCCTTGACCCCACCGGTAAGCGTGTGCGGACCGGTACGCTTGCGGGCCTTCGTACCACGGTGGACATGAGCGGTGCGGAGCAGGGGATGTACTTCCTGCGCCTCGTGGAGATCGGATCGACCCCGGTGCGGATCATGATCACGCGCTAGACGTTCAAAACGGACAACGCCCTCTTCCTCGACGGAAGGGGGCGTTGTCGTTTAGGGTCGTCCCTGAGAGGCCTAGCGGTCCGAAGCGAACGTATCGCCTTCGTTGAGGTCGCCGGTCTCATAGCCCTTCTTGAACCAGTACATGCGTTGGGCCGATGTGCCGTGGGTGAACGATTCGGGGATCACCCGGCCTTGCGATTCCCGTTGGAGCCGATCGTCGCCGATCGCGTTGGCCGCTCGCATGGCTTCCTCGATGTCCCCTTCGTCCAGCAAGTCCTTGTTGGCGGTGTGGTGCGCCCATACCCCGGCAAGGAAGTCGGCCTGCAATTCGAAGCGGACCGAGAACGCGTTGAATTCCTCCTGGCTCACACCCTCGGCCCGCAGCTGGTCCATTTTGGCGGAGGTGCCGAGAAGCGTTTGCACGTGATGACCCACCTCGTGCGCCACCACATAGGCCATGGCGAAATCGCCCGGTGCGCCGAAACGCTGGCGCAGTTCATCGAAGAATGAAAGATCCAGGTAGACCTGCTGATCGCCCGGGCAGTAGAAGGGGCCTGTGGCGGAAGTGGCCGATCCGCAGGCCGACGCCACCGTGCCATTGAAGAGGACGAGCTTGGGTTCGGTGTACTCCCTGCCGTTCTCCGCGAAGACCGAATGCCATACATCTTCGGTTTCCTTCAGGACCACGGAGACGAATTGGGCCATCTCGTCCTGTGCCGCTTGTTGCTCCGGTGAGAGCTGTTGCTGCCCGGCGGCTGGGATGAACTGGGAAACATCCACATCGCCCCCCATGAAGACGTTCACCAACAGGGCGATCACGGCGATAACGCCTCCGCCCACAGCCAAGGGACCGCCCATCCCTCTCCGGTCCTGCACATTGCCGCTTCCTTGTCTTCCCTGCCAGCGCATGTTCGTCGTTGTGATATGTTATGCGAATCTAGGGGCGCTTCCTGTGGATCACACGTTTGTCCAAGATCCGTTACCCTGTTCGTCAATGGGGTGAATTCAACACAAACCAACAAAACCGAAGACCATGAAAAAGTTCCTCGCCCTCTATTACGCCCCTGCCGAAGCCATGAAGATGATGGCGAACGCGACCGATGAACAGAAGAAGGAAAGCATGAAACCCTGGATGCAGTGGATGGAGAAGTTCGACGCGAACATCGAGGACGTCGGCGCACCTGCGCTGCCTGCGAACGCCATCACTCCGAACGGCAAGTGGGGTGGGAGCACCAAGGACGTGACCGGTTACTCGATCGTGAAAGCGGAAACCGCCGAAGCCGCCAGGAAGTTGTTCGAAGGACATCCGCACCTGGCTTGGGCTCCGGGCTGCTCCATCGAGTTCTCCGAGTTGGGAGCGATGTGAGGAGTGCGGGGGGCGCTTGCAAAAGCAGGAATCCCGGTGCCCGCAACGTTGTGGGCACCGGGATCACCTCTTCTTCGCTGCTATCAGGCTTTGCGCGCCTCCACCAGCCAGGCGCTGAGCGGAACGCGCAGATCGTGTTCCCCAAAGCGCTCGGCAAGATGTGTCGCGAGCACTTCGCGCATGGTCGGCAACAGGAACGGATCGCGGTCGATGATGCTTGTGTGGATGGGTGAGCCCTCCAGCAAGCCCTGAGCGGCGGCGGCCGCGGTCACCGCATGGCCTTCGAGTGTTATGATATTGAGGGCAACGCGTTGGAATCCGCCCAGCAGCACCTCCTCGCGGATCAAGCCGCGGTCGTGGTAGGCGAAGGGAACCTGGTAGAACGCGGGCGTGTCCACAGGGAAGAACAGTTCCACCACTTCCTGCGTGATCCGTGCCGCAGGGTTCTCTTCGATGGTGTTCCAACAAGAGAAGATCAGTCTTCCGCCGGGACGGAGCACACGCAAGGCTTCGCGGTACGCGCGGATGCGGTCGCTGTAGAACATCACGCCGAACTGCGCCACCACCACATCGAACTGGGCATCGGCATAGGGCAGTTCCACGGCATCCACTGTGCCCCATTCGATGCCGCGTTCGTTCATCGCCTCCCGGGCGAAGCCCAGCATGGCCGGGTTCACGTCGGTCGCGACGATGCGGGTGGATGGATCAAGACGGGCATCGAGATGCCGCGTGAGGCGACCAGTTCCACAGGCCAGTTCGAGCACCGCTACCGGTGCCAGTGTAGCGATGTGTTCTGCGATGTGGATGGCGAACGGTTCGAAGAAGAGCGGACCCAAGTGGGTGTCGTAGTGCTGCGGGATGCTGCCAGAGAATGAGGTGTTCACGGGGACATTGGTCGTTCGCATGATGTATTTGTTTGTGCCGACAAAAGTCCCGACACAACGCCGCTAACCGTTTTTCCAGGCGGTCCAATGATCGTGCTGCGCGGCTCAGTGCGCCTTGGGTTTCCACGAGATGGGGGGTGAAGCGCTCGGGAGAGGAACAAGGCACCTGTATGGGTTGCATACCTTGTCGATGATGCTCCTTCGACCGCGCTCCCGTCGCCATGTCCTTCACTCGTTGCGGCCCCTTGTGCTCCTTGGGCTGTTGTTCGCATACGGGATCGATGCCTCAGTTGCGCAAACCGGCCTCTTCGCGATCTGGAGGGGGGAGGCGCGTGTCGGAAGCCTGGCGGTGCAGCGTACGTACCAGGGTGATCGAACCCTGTACGCGATGATCTCCCTTTCGGAGGTGGAGGTGGTGTTATGGAAACAGGTGGTTCGCACCGCCATGCGGACTGAGTACGTGGGCGACCACGTGGAGGCCTGTGGTTCCACCGTACACCTCAACAACACGCTGCGCGATAGCAGCAGCATGCGTACGACGGCGGGTGTCGCACAGGGCTATATCCATCCCGGCCGGGTGATGCAGGGCGGCAATGGCAACGCGTGGACCACCGCGCGCATGTACTACGAGGAACCGGTGGGGCAGGAGAGCATCTATGTGGAGAGCGCCTTGTGCGACTGTCCGTTGGAACGGATCGGTGAAGGCATCTATCGCCTTTTGTTACCGGGCGAAAAGGTGAACCGCTATGTCTATCGCGACGGTGTGCTGCAGGAGGTGCATATCGATCGGTCCTTCATCGACCTGGTGTTCCGGCGAGTGTGAGCGGAGCTTGCCAAGGAGCGATGGTGCGCGGTAGGAAGCAGACCTGACAGGAAGGGTGCTTCGGCGCCATCACTGCGCCCATACCATGCGCTCCCGGATCTGAACAGGGCCACCCTCGAAGGTGAGGATATAGGCGCCTGGAGCATCGGGTGCCGGCATATGCCAACGTTGACCAGCTTCGGCTCGTTGGGTGCTGACGATCCGTCCGCCGAGGTCGAGCAGCGCAGTGTGCCTGCGGACAACTCGCGCGTGCTGATCACGTCGAAGCCGGACGGGACGGGAACGATCTGGAATTCGTTCGCAATGTTCTCGGGGATCGTGGTGGTAGGCAGCACATCACCTCCGCAAACATCACCGTTGGCGTTCATGATCACGAGCTCGCAGGGGAAACCGCAAAGCGGAATGAAAGTGGTGTCCCCGTTGTAGGTCCATCCCTGCGTCTGCAAGCAGCCGAAGGGCTCAGCGTTGTACGTGTATGGAGCCGGTCCGCAACTCATTGAAAAACCATTCACCGCCCAAACCCCGTTGCAACCGACAGTGGGAGGTATCACATAGTACGTCACGATCTGCGCGGAAAGCGCAACGGGGGCGAGCAGGGAGAGAACGGCGAGGTGGCGCATGTCGGTGGTGGTTGCACGAAGGTGGCTGATCGTCGATGTCGCGCGCTTTCAGCGCTCCGGGTTTTGCCCACGGCAGCACGTTCACAACCCACGTAGCGTTCGGGATCGACCCCCAGCAAAAGGGAACTCTCCGCGGCCGTCCTCAACGATCATCTCGCCACCAACATAGGCTTCGACATGCTACGGCCCCCGGTATCCAAGGTGTAGTAGTACATGCCGCGGTCCAGGCCGGAAACATCGAACACGATCGACTTCATGCCTGGTGTTTCCCTGGCGTTCGTCAGCCTGGCGACTTCACGACCTTGCGCATCGAAGACCATCAACGAGACCGATGAGGATGTGGAAAGCTGGTAACGGATCGTGGTGGTGGTGGTGCACGGATTCGGCCAGTTCTGCTCCAGCACGGGACAAGTGGAGGAGACCTCAGGGACCGGGTTGGAAAGATCAAGGAGGAACACGCCGCCGCCGCCGGTTCCAGCCAACACACGGCCGTTATGGTCCACCGCCAGCGAACGCACATCCGTGGTGGTCAATCCATCATTGACCTCGATCCAAGTATCACCCTGGTCCAGTGTCATGAACGCACCGCCGCTACTCCCGGAATAGACCCTGTTTTGAAGATCGACCGCCAGGGCCTGCCCGTTGGTATTTGTCAATCCATTGATGATCTCCTCCCAGGAATCCCCGTCGTTCGTGGAGCGGTATGTGGCTCCGCCGAACAGCGTGCCCGACGCGAACAGGTCGTCGTTCGCGTTCACCGCCAGGGCCGTGATGTCGGAATAAGTGATGCCCATGTTCGCAGGCTCCCAGGTGTCACCATTGTCCACCGAACGGAACACACCCGCACCGCAACCCGCGCTTCCAGCGAAAAGCACATCGTTCGAGTTGATAGCGAAACTCCAGAGCAAAGGACAGGTGAGTCCGTTGTTCACCTGGGTCCAACTGTCGCCGTTATCGAGCGATCGAAAAACCCCACCTGTCTGGTAGGTGGCCGCGAAGAGGTCGCCATTGGAATTGACGGCCAGGGCGCGTACGTCGGTGGTGATCATTCCCTGGTTCACCTCCTCCCATGTGTCGCCGGTATTCGTGGAGCGGTACACGCCGCCGGCGCCATCGACGAAGTCCGCACCGGCGAAGAGGACATCGTTCGCGTTCGCCACGAGTGCCCGGATATAGCGCGGGTCAAGCCCGTTGTTGATCTTCTGCCAATTCGCACCCGCATCCTGGGTGCGGAAGACCCCGATGCCATAGGTGCCGGCATAGTAGTCGTCCTCCGAGTTCGCCGCCAAGGCACGCACATCGGTGGCGGAAAGGCCAATGTTCTTCTCGAGCCAGTTGGCTCCTCCGTCCGTACTTCGGAAGACCCCTCCACCGAAATAGGTGCCCGCGTATAGCAGACCCAGAGGATCCACCGCGACCGCGAGCACATACGGCGCCGTGAGGCCATTGTTCATCGGCATCCAGCTATCGCCATTGTCCGTTGAATGGAACATGCCGTCGCCATATGTACCTGCGTACAGGTCGCCATTGGGAGCCACGGCGATGCCATCGATGTTGTTCGAGGTGGCGATGGTCACGGGCTCCCAGGTGTCGCCATCATCCGTGGAACGGAAGATGCCGTCGCCGAAATCCGTTCCTGCGAAAATGTCGCCGTTGGTATTGATCGCGAAACTCAGGATGTATGGTGCGGTGAGCCCGTTGTTGATCGGCGACCAATGATCACCGTTATCGGTGGACCTGAACACGCCACTTCCCCAGGTCCCGGCGAAGAGTTCGCCGCTCGCGTTCACGGCCAGTGCGTACACGTAGGTATTGGTGAGTCCGTCGATCACCAACTCCCAACTGTCGCCACCATTGGTTGAGCGATACACGCCTCCACCTTCCACGGTCCCGGCGAAGACATCCCCGTTGGCGTTCGTGGCCAGGCTGATCACGTAGGGCCATTCAAGGCCGTTGTTCACGGCTGTCCACTGGGTGCCATTGTCCAGTGAACGGAAGACGCCGCCGCCCATGGTGCCGGCGAAGAGCGCGTCAGCCTCGCCTACGCATAAGGCCCAGACATCCTTCGTGGTGAGCCCGTTGTTCAGGGGCCACCATGTCTCTCCTTGCTCAAAGGATGCGAATACGCCACCGCCCTGTGTGCCGATGAACATGTGCTGGAAGGAGTTCATCGCGAAGCAGCGTACGTCCCCGCCGTATGGGCCATTGGTCTGTTCCCAGATCTGGGCATGGGCGAGGGTGGGGAGGACGAACAGGAGGGTAATTAGGTGTCTCATGGTCCTGGGTTGTGAAGGATGAAGTTAGGCGCTCCTCGTGCCGAGTTCACAGCGTCACCGAACCGGTCGGCACAAAACGACGAAAGCCCCGGACAGGGGCCTTCGTGTTATCGATCGTTGGCCTTTATTCCACCACGAGGCGGGCGGTGGCGATGGTGCCGAGCACGTCGGTCGCAGTGAGCAGGTAAAGTCCGGGTGTCAAGGTGCTCACGTCCAGTGTCCCCTTCCCATTGGAGAGTTCAGTGGCAGGCAGGCTGCTCATGGTCCGGCCTTGCACATCGGCCACGGAGAAAGTGCATGCACCATGCATGGTCGCTGGTAAGGTGATGTTCACGGTCTCCTGGGCCGGCATGGGGAATACCTCGATGCGGTCGGTCGCGCGTGCATGTTCCATTGTGCCGGTGCTCAACTCATCCACCCATTGGGCGTGTTCGAGTATGGTGGTGTTTCCCAGTATGGTCAGTTCGGTATGCACCAGTTGAGCGATGGGATAGGACTGCCCCACCACGAAGTAGAGGTAGCTGTCGTACACGCTCTGCACGGTGAACAGGTCGGTGGCGTCGTCCGCCTCCTCGTGCCAGTGGATGCGCAATACATCGGAGGCGCTCCATGTGGGCATGATGAGCGTGCCATAACCGTCCGCTTCGCCGGTGATGGTGGCGGTGCGGGTTACCAGGGTGCCCTGCACATCGAATTCGGCGGCTGCATCGTCGCTCCAGGTGTCGGTGTAGTTGCACGGGAAGACCAGGTATTTGCCCTCATCGGAATAAGGGATCAACAGGCCGTCCGCATCGGAACCGGCGAGGTACATGCCGTCCGCTGCCGTGCGGAAATACATGACCGCATCGCCACCGGTCTCCGCCACTGTGGCGGTGGGGAAGGTGGCCCCGTTGGTGGTGGTGGCGGGATCCACCAAGGTGATCACATCCATGCTGTCCGTGGCGAGCGCACTTAGGTCCCACGTCTGGTCGGCGCCTGAGGTGCCTTGATCGACGTATGGCCCGTAACGCAGGGTGTACGAGCTGCCGGGCGCGGAGCCGTTCGTGGCGAAGGTGAGAACGGGTTGGGCGTTCGCAGCCGCAGCGAGCGCGAGGATGGAACCGAGGGTAAGGGATCGTATCATGGGTTTATTGGGTTTCGCATGGGACGGGTGAACACGTTGGATGTTACAGTGGCATGTTCATGCCGACGCGAAAATGGGAAAAGGATCATGTTGCGTAAGATGGTCGCAAGCATAAGTATGGGTGCGTTGAAGGGGGGTGTCTTCCGGCAACGTATTATTGATCGACATGGACACTTCATCCGAACGGCGGGTTGAGATCACCGGGAGCGGCCGCTCCGGCTCGGTGGTTTACCGCGAGGCGTTAGGCAGCCTATCCTTCTCCTGGGAGTTCGGCGGCGGCGATGTACTCGCGATCGTCCAGGTGGAGGATGCCAAAGCATGGAAGACGCAGCCGTCGTGGATGGCTGGTCGGCGTGCGGCGATCCTTCGTTCCGTGGCCGACGAGGTGATCAGACAGAAGGCGCCGAATTGCCGCGCGGAGATCGATGAGGCGGCGGGCGTGATCGTGCTGCGCGAGGGGGCGCGGACGGCACAACCGCCACCAATGCCACCCAAGCGCGAATTCTCCATGACCAACTTCCGTTCACTCAGGACGGCTCTCGCGCTTGTCGTGCTTGTGGTCGCGGTCATCGCTGGCTGTATCCTGTGGTTCAAGAACAAGGTGCTGGTGATCGATCCCGGCAAGGGAACGCCGATCGGGCTCGCGGTGCGCACGGATACGCACATCGCCATACTGATCGAGTCGCTGGTGCCCTATATGCCCAGCTTGCATCGCGATGCCTCGAAGGATCGTTATCGCATCAGCGTGTTCCTTGTTCCCTTGGATGGTTCCGAACCGCACC
>JBDTNF010000283.1:0-11491 GCA_039933875.1 Flavobacteriales bacterium
ACCTGCCTATCCGGTACTCCGTGAACGGAGGGGCGCGGGTGGAATTCAATGAAGGGATGTACTTGATCCCGATGGGGTTGTACATGCGGCAGGGGAAGGACCAAATGATCAATGCCGGCATGCTCGTTGAGGTCGGCATCATGGGCACCCCGTATAGCGCGGTCGTGGGTTGCTCCTACCGTGTGAACGACGCGATCATCGCGCAGGTGGGTCTGAAGCACAGCAACGCGGCATTCCGCTTCAGCTACGACGTCAACGTTTCACCGCTTAAAACCTATACGCGGAAGAACGGCGCCTTCGAATTCTCCATCCTGTACTTCGGCACACACAGCGGCCGTCAGCGCAGGATGACGAGTAGTGCGTTCTGATCAGCCTTTCAGTGCCTCGGCGCCGCCGACGATCTCCAGGATCTCACCCGTGATGGCCGCTTGACGGGCCTTGTTGTAGGAGAGCTTCAGGCCCTTCAACATGCTGTCGGCATTGTCGGTGGCCTTGTGCATGGCGGTCATGCGGGCACCGTGCTCGGAGGCATTGCTGTCCAACAGCGCCTTGTAGAGTTGGATCTTGAGGCTCTTCGGGATGATCTCCTCAATGATGGTCCGGCGATCCGGCTCCATGATGTAGTCGGCTTTCGAAGTCTTCGCGTCAACGGCTTTCGCGGGTGGTACGACCGGCAAGTACTCCTCTTCGGTCACGATCTGCACCGCCGCGTTCTTGAACTTGTTGTAGACCAGCACCACGCGATCATAGCTGCCATCGACGAACTTGGCCATGATCAGCTCCGCCACAGGCGCCACCTTGTCGAAGTTGAGCCCATCGTACAAACGCGCGAGATCCGTAGGGAGCTCACTGTTGTACATGGGCGTTCGGCGATAGGCATCCACTGCCTTTTTCCCGATCGGGAGCACGGTCACCACCTGGCCCTGGGCCTGCGCCTCGGCCGCCGCTTTGCGGATCAAGCGGAACACTTGTGTGTTGAAGGCTCCGGCAAGACCGCGATTGCTCACTACGGCGACGAAGAGCACCTTCTTCACCTCGCGCTGCTGGCTGTACTTGCCCTCATTGCCATCAAGGCTTGCGCTCACATTGCTCAGGATGGCCTGAAGCTTCTGGGCGTAAGGACGCATGCGGACGATGGCGTCCTGGGCACGACGCAACTTGGCCGCGCTCACCATTTTCATGGCTGCGGTGATCTGCTTGGTGCTGTTGACCGAGACGATCCGGTTGCGTACCTCCTTCAGGCTTGGCATTCGCTGCGCTCTTCAGGGATGCTTAGTTGCCGAGGCTTTTCACCAGGTCAGCGGCGACCTTTTCCAACGTGCCGGTGATCTGGTCATTGTAGTCTCCTTTCTTCAAGGAGGCCAGCACATCGCTATGCTTGTTGCGGAGTATCGTGATGAACTCGGTCTCGAACTGCTTGATGCTCTTCACCGGCACCTTCGTCAACAGGCCCTTGGTCCCGCAATACAGGATCGCGATCTGTTCCTCCACACGTACAGGGCTGTTCTGGCCCTGTTTCATGATCTCCACGTTGCGCGCGCCCTTGTCCAGCACCGCTTTCGTAGCCGCGTCGAGATCGCTGCCGAATTTGCTGAACGCCTCCAGTTCGCGGTAAGCCGCCTGGTCGAGCTTCAACGTACCGGCCACTTTCTTCATGGATTTGATCTGCGCATTACCGCCCACGCGGCTCACACTGATACCTACGTTGATCGCAGGGCGTACACCGCTGAGGAAGAGGTTGCTCTCCAGGAAGATCTGCCCGTCGGTGATCGAGATCACGTTGGTCGGGATGTAAGCTGACACGTCACCGGCCTGCGTCTCGATGATCGGCAATGCGGTGAGCGATCCTCCGCCTTTCACCATGCCTTTCAGCGAGGCGGGCAGATCGTTCATCTGCTCGGCCACGGTCTGGTCAGCGGTCACTTTCGCGGCGCGCTCCAGCAAACGGCTGTGCAGGTAGAACACATCACCCGGGTAGGCTTCACGGCCCGGTGGGCGACGCAGCAGGAGCGACACTTCGCGATATGCCACGGCCTGCTTGGAGAGATCATCATAGATGATCAGCGCGGCGCGGCCCGTATCCCGGAAAAATTCACCGATGGCGGCACCGGTGAACGGTGCGTAGAACTGCATTGGTGCGGGATCGCTCGCATTGGCGGCCACCACGGTGGTGTACGCCATGGCGCCGTTCTCTTCGAGGGTCTTCACCGTACCGGCCACCGTCGAGCCCTTCTGGCCAATGGCGACATAGATGCAGTAAACTGGCTTGCCGGCCTCGTAGAACTCGCGCTGGTTGATGATGGTGTCGATGGCCACCGTGCTCTTGCCGGTCTGGCGGTCACCGATGATCAGTTCGCGCTGGCCGCGACCGATGGGGATCATCGCGTCGATGGCCTTGACGCCCGTTTGAAGGGGTTCCTTCACCGGTTCGCGGAAAATGACACCCGGGGCCTTGCGCTCCAGCGGCATCTCGAACAATTCCCCGCTGATCGGGCCCTTGCCATCGATGGGTTCGCCCAGGGTGTTCACCACCCGGCCGACCATGCCTTCGCCGGTCTTGATGCTGGCGATGCGCTTGGTACGCTTCACGGTATCGCCTTCCTTGATACCCACGGAAGGGCCGAGCAATACGACACCGACGTTGTCCTCCTCGAGGTTCAACACGATGCCACGCAAGCCGCTGGCGAATTCGACAAGTTCACCGCTCTGCACGCTGTTGAGACCATAGATGCGCGCGATGCCGTCACCGACTTGCAGCACGTTACCTACCTCTTCCAGTTCCGCTTCGGTGCGGAAGCCGGCGAGTTCTTGTTTGAGGATCGCCGATACTTCGGCGGGTTTCACTTCGGCCATGGCCTTGGGGCTGTTAGATCGCGGGGATGTACGGGTTCTTCGAGAATTCGCGGCGCAGGTCGTGCAATTGGCGGCTCACGCTGGCATCCAGCTGTTCGTCGCCGATGCGGACGATGATGCCGCCGATCAAAGCGGCGTCCACCTTCTCCGAAAGGGTGATGGTCTTGCCCGGGAATTTGCTCTCGGCAAGTTCCTGGATGTGCTTGCGCGCTGCCGCACTGAGGGGGATGGCACTGCGCACCTCGCAGGTGATGAGACCCTGTTGTTTCCGATAGAGTTCAGTGAACGCGGCAGCAACGTCGGGCAACAATGCCTCGCGACCCTTGCGGACGAGTATGCCGATGAATTTCGCGGTGACCTCACCGATCCGTCCGGCGAACACAAGATCCAGGATGCGGTCCTTCTTGTCCGGTTTGACCACCGGGCTTTTCAGCAGCAGCCTCAACTCAGGCTCGGCAGCACAAACCTTGCTCACCAGCCGCATATCCGCACTGGTGCCCTCCAGCGTGCCGTGCTCGGTGGCGAGCAACAACAGACTGTTGGCGTAGCGATATGCGACAGGAGCGATGTTCATGATCTGCGCATGTCCGCGTCCTTCATCACTTTATCCACCAGCGCATGCTGGGCGGCCTCACTGCCGAGCTTCTCGCGGAGAATGGTCTCGGCCACGATCACGCTCAGTTCGGCCACCTGGTTCTTCATTTCGGTGATCGCGGCGTTCTTTTCGTTGCGGATATCCTCGCGTGCACGGCCCAGGAGGGCATCGGCTTCGGCCTTGGCCTTGGCTTTCGCACCGGCGATCTCCTTCTCGCGGATATCGCGCGCGTCCTTCAGCAATACCTCACGCTCTTCGCGGGCCTGCCGCATCAACTCCTCGTTGCCAGCGCTCATACGCGCCATGTCCTCGCGCATCTTCTTCGCTTCGTTCAACGCGTCCTCGATGGAGGATTCGCGCGTCTTCACGCTGCTCAGGATCGGCTTCCACGCGTACTTGCGCAACAGCAGGAACACGATGCCGAACGAGAGGCACATCCAGAACAGGAGGCCGATGTCGGGTGTGACGAGGTTCATGTGGGATCAGTTTGGGGTGCGGGGTCCCGCCCCTTTAACAAGGCGCAGGAGCGCAAGACCGGGGACGGATGTCTTAGAGACCGACGATGAAACCGAGAGCCACAGCGCCCAGTGCCACACCCTCAACGAGAGCGGCGGCCAGGATCATGTTGCTCACGATGTCGCCTTTGGCCTCGGGCTGGCGGGCAATGCTCTCCAGTGCGCTGCCACCGATGCGGCCGATGCCGATACCGGCACCCATCGCAGCGAGGCCGGCGCCGATCACGGCACCCATTTTCGCCATGCCGATGGATCCCGCTGTGGCGAGTTCCACAGCCTGAGCCTGTTCTTCAGGGCTTACAAGGAGAAGGATGTTCAAAATGGTCATCGAAGGAAGGATTGATGGTTGTTGCTTAGTGATGATCGTCGTGCCCATCGGCTACGGCCGTGCCGATGTAGATGCTGGTGAGCAGGGTGAAGACGTAGGCCTGTAGAGCGCCCACAAGGAGTTCCAGGCAGTTGATGAAGATGGTGAAGGCCAGTGCGAAGGGGCTCGTGGCATAGCCGCCCACCGCGCTGTTCTGACCGAAGATGAAGATCAGGCAGAAGAACACGAGCAGCACGATGTGGCCCGCCATGATGTTAGCGAACAGTCGGATCATCAGAACGATCGGGCGGATGAAGTGCCCCATGATCTCGATCGGCGTGAGGATGATGAGCACCGGGATGGGGATGCCGGGCATGGCGAACATGTGGCGCCAGTAGTGCCGGTTGGCCACGAACGTCACAATGAGCAGGGTGATGGTGGCCAGCACCAGTGGCGTAACGATATTGCCCGTGACGTTACCGCCGAAGGGAAAGATCGGGATGAGGCCGATCAGGTTGAGGAACCAGATGAAGAAGAACAGCGTGAGCAGATAGGGTACGTACCGCTGATAGTGCTTCGGGCCGATAGCGCTCTTGGCGATATCGTCGCGCACGAATAGGATCACCGGTTCCAGCAGGCTCGCAAAGCCTTTGGGTGCCGAAACACCACGCTTCGCGTAACCGCGCGCCATGCTGATGAAGAGCACCAACATCAGTGTGACACAGAACAACAGTGTCGCCACGTTCTTGGTGATGCTGAAGTCCCACAGTCCAGCGGTCGCTGTTTTGTCCACATTCCCGGCGGCGTCCACCGCCACGATCTTCTTACCCTGCAACGCGTAAGTGCCATGGGTGCCCGTGTACGTCGCCGGCTGGTGATGTTCACCGATGAACCGCCCGCTGCTGAAGAACTCGAACCCACCCGGGGTCTTCAAGATGACCGGGAGAGGAAGGTGCGTGTGGCCCCAGAGATGCCAGTCGTGGCTGTCGCCGATGTGCTCCATGATGAGCTCGCCGGCGTTGAATTTCTTCGCGGCATGGCCGTTCGCGTCGTGCGCCTCTTCCGGGGTCTCCGCGGTCGTCGAAGCAGAGGTGGCATCGCCGTGCTCCGTAGCCTCGAGCTGTGCGAAGCCGGACGCCGCCAACAGGGCTGTGACCAGCAGGAAGGCGGTGCGTAGCGAGGGGTTCAGCGACATCACGATCAGGGCATACCCCTGTTTGCGGCCGCAAATGTAGACATCGCTATCATATGACGGAACCGTGTGTGAGAATGATCCTGGCGGATCACTTCTTCGTGGCCTCCTTGAACAGGAACCACAGCGCACCGACAAGCCCGAAAAGCACCCCGAGCACGGTGAAAAGAGGGAAGCCCAGATCCACCTTGCCATCCAGCCAGCGACCACCGAGCACGCCAACGGCAAGGAACGCCACCATCTGTATGCCCAAGGCGCCGAAGCGCGCGTAGCTCTTCGCCGGACCGGTCACCTCCTCCAGTTCTTCCTTATCGATACCGTCGTCGAGCTTCATGGCCGGGGCACACTGCGCATGCGCCCGATCAGCCACGCCGTGCTGAACCCTAGGAACGCGAGGTAGAGCAGCGCGAACGAGGCGACAAGAGGCGCGGCCACCGGCTTGGGCACCGTTTTCACAAGGATGAAGAGCAATGCGAGCGAGGCGAGCAACTTGATCACCAACCCGGCCATGAACCGGCGGACGAAGGGCTGCACATCAGCCCCCCAGGCACGTTCCTGCCAGGAAAGGAGCACCAGTGAAATGAGCGCGAACCACACCAATACCACCGCAAAGGGCCACGAGAGCGCATATCCGGTGATCCGCAAAGCCAACCAGGTCGCTGCGGTGCAGATCGTACTGAAGACCAGGACGGGAAGTACAGGGGATCGATGACCCTCGGTCATGAACGCTACCTCAGCGAGCGGCCTGTGCCTGTTCGGGGCGCGCAGGGTTGTTCTCGGTACGCAACCGCACGGGGTCCATCTCTTTCACCACGCCACCGGCCATGCTGCAATTGCCCGTGAATATGGCACCGGGCTCGATCGCCAGTTTCTTGGTGTTGATGTCCCCTTGAAGCTTCGCGGTGGCCTTCAGGCTCAGGAGGTCCTGGCAGTTGATCTTGCCGATCACGGTGCCTTCGACGTCCGAACTCTGGCATACCACCTCACCTTCGATCACGCCGGTCTGGCCCACGATAACGCGGCCACGCGCGTTGACGGTGCCTTTCACCCGCCCGTCGATGCGGATATTGCTGTCCGAACGGATCTCGCCTTCAATGGAGGTACCCTCCATGATGCTGTTGATCTTGCCGGGGCTGACGGGTTCTGTGGTCTTGTTGATCATGGGGGTCGCCGGTTTTTCGTTTCGGAACATCGACATGGGAGCGGGGGATTCAACGAACGCCTACGGCGCAAATATAACCTGCGGGGGCGGTTATCCTATTGACCTTCAACGTACTTCTCAACGAAGAAGGTCTGGTATCCGGTCACATCCTTGCTCTTGAACAATTGGGCGTAGTTGTCAGTACTGATGGCGAACGCCGGGTAGTCCTGGTCGTTGATGCCCATCAGCATATCCTCGTTGCCCCGGAAGAGCATGTGGTACTCCATGGCGGGCGCCCTTGAGGCGAACCCGCTGAGCAACACGACCTGGTTCTGCGGGTCGAGGAAACTGCTGGTGATCTCCAAGGGGGTATTGCGGAAGAAGGTCCGGTTGAAATCCGCCAGCTTCTCCCGGATCATTTGCACGTCGGTGTCCTTATTGGGAACGACGATCGCATAGTAATGCGCTCCATCCGCGAGGCTGTACTCAACGACCGGGCTGGTGCGCGGAGGTGGGGCCCCGGCGCGGTTGTCCAAAGCGGCCAGCAGATCATCCGCGGCCTTCGCCTCGTCCGTACCCGGGTATGTCGCCTTCACCTCCCCGAGCGTGCTGCGGTAACCGCCCATGTCCCGTGTACCCCCGATGGCCATGGCTTTCAGGATGTGGTACTTCGGGCGGAAGTTGTTGCGCGGCTCCTCCGCGAGCACCCTGGTGCAGGCGGAGATGACCGGCCCAAAAGCATACTGCCGGTACTGCATGTACACCTCTTTGTACGCGGCTTCCTCCTCCTTTTTGCGCACCTCATCCGCTTGTAACAGGTTCGGGTCGCGCACCAGCCGCGCGAATTCGGAGTCCGGCCAGCGTTCCAGGACGATGTTGGCATAGGTCTGTGAACCGATGCCATCGAGCGAGAACCACCCGGCCTGTTCCTTCTCGAGGTAGATGCGGTAGAGTTGGTAATGGCTTTCGGGGGTGTATCGACACTCTTCGAACCGATTGTTCAACACCTCGAAACTCTCGATGGCGTTGTCCACATCCTTCAATTGCTCCTTGTAGATCATTCCGCTCACATAGAGCGCCTCGCAAATCCGCACATTGGAGGAGGCCAGGGCTTCCGCGTCACGGGGGATGTCCTTGGTATAGAAGCCGGGGTCTTTCCACTCGGCCTCACCCTTCTCTTTCTCCTTTTCCGCTTCGGCCAGGGCATCCTCACCCGCATCCTCCACGCTTTCGGCCAGCGCGCTGCCGCTCTTGTCCTGCCGGCGCCAGTCGTCCTCCAATTTGCGACCGCCCCATTTCTTGCGGAAGTTGGACAGACCGCGACCGATCTGCTGTGGGTCATAGAAATACCAGTTCCCGCGCGCTGGCGCACCCGGCGTGGGGGCGGGCGGCTTCACACCGTCGCCAGGCGGCAATGACCGCGCCTCTTCTTCGAGGCGTTCCTTCTCGGCCTCCTCTTCCTCCCGTTCCTTGATGATGTCCTTGATCTTCTTCGCGAGGTCCTCTTCGTTCAATCCGGCGAGCGCCTGCATGCTGTCCTCGTGCGCGATGATGGCCAGTTGCTCCACCAGATCACCCAGCACACGTGCGCGGGTCTTCACTTCCTCGAAGCGCGGGTGCGTTTCGGCCAGCAAGGTTTGCGTGCTGTCGTAGTAGCGCTGCGCATCCACGTAGTCGCGGTCGTCAAAGTAGATATCAGCCAGCTTCAAGAAGGACTTGGCCTTCTGCTTCATGTCCGTGGTACTCACCCTGACGCTGGTCTCGAGTTGCGCGATCGCATCGGGCTGCAAGCGGTCCTTCATGTCCAGGTCCGCCAGCGCGTAATGGATCATGTCGAAGTGATCGATGTGCTTGTCGTCCCGCAACATCCGGTTCAACTTCTTGCGCATTGCCTTGGAGTCGCCCTTGTTGAAGGCCAGTGCCTGGTAGATCTGTGCGTGGAAGGCCAGCTCGTAAGGCGGGTTCATTTTCACCACGGCGGCGTACTGTTTGATCGCCTCCTCCTCCTTGCCTTTCAGCTCATACAGTTGCGCCAGGATGAAGGCCCAACGCACCCGCTCGCGCTTGTGCTTGGCCAGGGGCACCGCGCGTTCCAGTTGCATGATGGCATCATCCACCTTGCCTCGTTTCAATTCCAGCTCGGCCTGCACCGCGCTCAGTTGCGCGTGGTCCAGGTCCTTCGGTGGTTTCTTGATGTCGCGCACATGATCCAGCGCGCTCTGGGCCTTGCCGAACTGCTCCAGGTTGATGGCGGTACGGGCCAGCCAGAGCTCGCTTTCGAGGTCACGGTTCCCGCCCTTGAAACGACGGGAGATATAGGTGAACCCGCGTTCCGCTTCGTAGTAGTTCCGCTTGTAGAACTGGCTCTTCGCGATCACGAACCAGGCGTCGTCGATCCACTGGTTCTTCTCCTTCCCCTCGATGTCCATGCTGTGGCGGTCGATCACCACCGAGCACTTGTCGATGCACTTCTCCAGATCGGGGATCGCGGCGCGAGCCTGCTCCTCGGTGCCGTAGACGAACAGGGGAAGCACCTGGTCGAAGTCGTCGACATGGGCATCCTCTATGCCCACCACCACTTCTTTCAGCTTCTCGTTAGCATTGAACCACCCGTTGTCACGCGCGGTCAGCTTGTGATAGGTGCGGTTCAGGAAGGCATCCTTCTCCTGCGAACAACCCGCGATCAGCACGACCGCGCACAGGGCGGCCAGCTTGATGGGGCGGTATGGGCGTTGAGGGGACAAGGGTTCAGTGCGGATAACTGCGAACGGGCGAAGTTATTTCAATGGGTCGATCCGGAGGGCGATCCAATTTGGGAAGCGCCCCCCCGGGCCGAGGGTCCCGATATTTGCCCGCATGGCGAGCGGGCAGGGTGCGGGCAAGATCGGCGACAAACGCAAGCGTGGATTGATCCGCAAGCTGCGGAACAAATACCGCCTGCTGCTGATCAACGACAGCACGTTCGAAGAGCGTTTCAGCGTGCGGCTCACCCGGATGAACGTGTTGCTGCTCGCGGCCGGGGCGTTCGCGATCACCGCTTTTCTCGTCGGGGCGGTCATCGTATACACTCCGCTCAAGCGGTTCATCCCCGGTTATTCGGACCAGGAGACCAAGCTGAACGCCTATCGGAGCACGGTGATGGCCGATTCACTTGAACTCCAGGTGCGCGCGCGGGACCTGTACATCGAGAATCTGCGGAAGGTGCTGCGGGGCGAACTCCCGGCGGATACCTCTTCGCTCTTCAATCCTGCGGAGGTGAAGCCCACGGCCGCGGACCTTGTGCCCGGTCGATCGGACAGCCTGCTGCGGGCCAAGGTGGCCGATGAGGAGCAGTACAGCCTGGACGAGGGAAGGGCGACCAGTGAACGCCGCGAATTGGCCGGTGTGTTCTTCTTCGCCCCGATCCGCGGCATCGTCACGAGTAAGTTCGATCGCGGTGAAGGGCACTATGGAATTGACATCGTGACAAAGGCCGACGCCGCGGTGAAGGCCTGCCTCTCCGGTACCGTCATACTGGCGAGTTGGACCACCGATGCGGGCCATGTGTTGCAGGTGCAGCACACCAATGGCCTCACCAGCGTGTACAAGCACAACAGTGTGCTCTTGAAAAAAGTGGGTGATCAGGTGAAGGCTGGCGAGGCTGTGGCCATCGTAGGCGATAGTGGTGAACTGACGACCGGGCCACACCTGCATTTCGAACTCTGGCTCAATGGCGATCCGGTGGATCCACAGGGCTACATGGTCTTTGAATGATGAACGATCAATATCCAGTTCTCAATGACCAGGTGATCGCCACGTGGACATTGGAGATCGATCATTGGCAATTGGTCATCGCATGAGTCTCAAGAGCGCGATCGCCAGGCCGTATGCGCGCATGGTCACCAATGCGGTGATGCGCCGTGCGAAGGATCCGGTCGGGACACAACAGGGGGTGTTGCGGCAGTTGGTGGAGTTCGGCGGCAGCACCGATTTCGGTCGTGGACACAAGCTGCACCAGGTGCAGGATCATGCTGGTCTCACACAGGCTGTTCCGCTGCGCGACTACGAGGGGTTCCGTCCGTACATCGACCGGGTCATCGCCGGGGAGAAGGACGTGCTCTGGCCCGGTATGCCGCTCTACCTGTGCAAGACGAGCGGCACCACGAGCGGCGCCAAGTACATCCCCATCACGCAAAGTTCATTGGCGAACCACATCGACAGCGCGCGTCGCGCGTTGCTCGCATACATAGCGCACACTGGCCGCACCGATTTCGTGGATGGTAAGATGATCTTCCTGCAAGGCAGTCCTGTATTGGACCGCTCCGGACGGATACCGACCGGACGCCTGAGCGGCATCGTGGCCAACCATGTTCCGGGCTACCTGCTGAAGAACCGCATGCCAAGTTTCGCCACCAACAGCATCCCTGATTGGGAAACGAAAGTGGAGGCCGTGGTCGGGGAGACCATGACCGAGGACATGCGGTTGATCAGTGGCATACCGAGCTGGGTGCGCATGTACATGGAACGCTTGCTGGAACGTACAGGCAAGGCGACCGTGAAGGAGGTCTTCCCCAACTTCTCGCTCTTCGTGTATGGCGGGGTCAACTACGCGCCATACCGCAGCAGCATGGAGGCGCTCATCGGTGCCAGCGTGCCGGGCGTGGAACTGTTCCCTGCGAGCGAGGGCTTCATCGCCTACCAGGACAAGGGGGCCGACGAAGGGCTCTTGCTCGTGCTCGACAATGGCATCTATTTCGAGTTCATCCCGACCAGCGAGCTGGGCAAGCCGAACCCGCAGCGGCTCTCGATCGAGCATGTGCGACTGGGTGTGAACTATGCACTCGTGCTGCACACCAACGCCGGTCTTTGGGGTTACGAGATCGGCGACACGATCAAGTTCATTTCGCTC
>JBDTNF010000284.1:0-2384 GCA_039933875.1 Flavobacteriales bacterium
GCCCCGAATGGTGAGCTCACTGACAGAACGAACCTCGATGAACGGACTTACAATGATCTGCGGCTGTTGGCCGGTTACCAGTTGTTGAGCGGATCGAGCAACTGGCTGGTGGACATCTACGGCGGCTTTGGGCTCCGCTCACGGAACATGATCGTGGTGACGGAGGATCACATGATCTCCTCTGATCCCGATGTGCCGGATAGCTATACCTACACGGTGGAGGAGACCACCGACAACGTGCCTGCGTTGTTCCTGGGTGTGAAGCTGGGCTTGGGCTTTTGAGAGGCCTCGGCCACTAGCTTCTAGCCACGAGCTTACTTCCGTTCGATCGGTATTCAAGTGACGTGCTAGTGGCTCGAGGCTTGGGCGCAACCTACTTCATCACCCGTTCGCCTTCCTTCAGCGCGGGTTCGTTCTTGTTGGCCAGCTGGCCGCATGCTGCATCGATGTCGCGCCCGCGGCTTCGGCGGATGCGCGCGATGATGCCTTTCCCGTAGAGGTAGTTCTGGAACGCTTCGGCGTCCTTGGGGTCCGTTCGGCCGTACGCGGCGCCGTCGATCGGATTGTACTCGATCAGGTTCACCTTGGCGTGCACATCGCTCGCGTAGCGCACCAGTTCCTGTGCATCGGCCATCGAATCGTTGAAACCCTTGAGCAGGATGTACTCGAAGGTGATCTCCTTGCGCGTGAGGCGCGTGTAGTAGCGCAACGCCTCCTTGAGGTCACTGAGCGAGTTCTCCTCGTTGATCGGCATGAGCCGGTCGCGCTTGGCATCGCTGGCGGCATGCAGTGAGAGGGCCAGGTTGAAACGGGCACCGTCGTCGGCCAGCTTGCGGATCATCTTGGCGATGCCCGCGGTGCTTACCGTGATGCGGCGTGCACCCATGCCCAGGCCATCCGCGGCCATGATGCGTTCGGAACTGCGCATGGTGTTGGCGTAGTTGAGCAGTGGTTCGCCCATGCCCATGTAGACGATGTTCGTGAGGCCCTGTTTGTGGTACTTGAGCGCCAGGTCATCGATCATCGTCACCTGGTCCACGATCTCGCCGACATCGAGGTTGCGGATGCGCTTGAGCTTGCCCGTGGCGCAGAAGGTGCATGAGAGGCTGCACCCGATCTGGCTGCTGATGCAGGCGGTCAATCGTGTCGGCGTCGGGATGAGCACGCCCTCAACAACATGTCCGTCCCAGGTGCGGAACGCGCATTTCACGGTACCATCCTGGCTGAGTTGCTCTTCGGCCAGTGTGAGCGAGCGAAGCACGGTGCGTTCGGCGAGTTGCTGGCGGAAGGCCTTGGGCAGGTCGCTCATCGCCTCCCAGGTGCGCCCCTTTTTCTTCCAGAGCCACTCCCAAAGTTGTTTGGCGCGGTAGGGCTTTTCGCCCAACTCGGCCACGAGTGCGGTCACCTCCTCCTTGGAGAGATCGCGGATGTCAACGGGGGGTGTGGCCATGTCTTAAAGGTATGGGCTCAGTCCAGGATCGCCTCCGCTACGCGCAGGTCCATGGGTGTGGTCACCTTGATGTTGCGCTCATCGCCTTCGACCAGGTGCACCTGCTCGCCGATGCGCTCCACCAGCGTGGCCTCATCCGTGAAGGAGGCATCGTAAGGCAGTTCGAAAGCCTTGCGCAACGCGGTGGCACGGAAGCACTGTGGCGTTTGTACCGTGCGCAAGCGCGAGCGGTCGATGGCCTTGCTGGCCGCACCGTCCACCTCACGCACCGAGGAACTGAGCGGCAACACAGGTATCGCCGATCCGTACTCGTCCGCAGCAGCGAAGCATCGTGCGATGAGATCGTTGCTGACCAGCGGACGCACACCATCATGCACCGCAACGATCGGGTCGCCCGTTATCCGCTTCAAGCCTTCACGCACCGAATGGGAACGTTCTTCACCCCCGGCAACGACCTCGTGCGGTACCTGGAAGTTGTGTCCGATGCAGAGCGTCCGCCAGATCGGGATCTGTTGTTCCGGAAGCACCACGATGATCGGCATGGCCGCATCGAACGCATGGAACGCCTCAACGGACCAGCACAGCACCGGCCTGCGGCGCAGGAGCATGAATTGTTTCGGGATGGAACCGCCCATGCGGAGGCCCATGCCCCCGGCCACGATGATCGCGGCCCTCATGGTCGTCAGATGATGAGCATGGCGTCACCGTAGGAGAAGAAGCGGTACTTCTCCTTCATGGCCACCTTGTAAGCGTTCCACACGTGGTCGTAACCACCGAAGGCCGCCACCATCATCAGCAACGTGCTCTCGGGCATGTGGAAGTTGGTGATCATGCTGTCGGCGATGCTGAAGTCGTAAGGCGGGAAGATGAACTTGTTCGTCCACCCGTTGTAGGGCTTCATGTGGTTCTCCGTGCTCACGCTGCTCTCGATGGC
>JBDTNF010000285.1:0-7580 GCA_039933875.1 Flavobacteriales bacterium
CGGTAGATGCTGAAGATGGTGCCGATGCTCACGTTCACATCGATGTTGCTGCTGCCGTCCAGCGGATCCATCGCCACCACGTACTTGCCACCGTTGTCGAAGTGCACGATCTCGTCGTTCTCCTCGCTGGCCACGGCACACACTTCACCCTGGCTGCGCAGCATGCGGATGAACATGTCGTTGGCGTACACGTCGAGCTTTTGTTGTGCTTCGCCCTGCACATTGTCCGTGCCCTGCGCACCGAGGATGTCCTCCGCGAGGCCGGCCTTGTTCACTTCGCGGTTCACGATCTTGGCCGCGAGGCGGAAGCTGGTGAGCAATTGGCTCAGCTCGCCGGTGGCGTACGTGAATTCATGCTGGCGTTCGGCGATGAACTCGGCGAGGGTCTTGATCTGGGCCATGTGGGTGATCAGTGGATCAGACGATAAGATGATCGGACAATGATCGGCCCCCCGCCTGAATGCGCTGCAAAGATGCGAAGCACTTGTAGCGTCGACCCACCGGCTCGACCTTTCTTTGTAGGTATGGAGGTGACCATCCGAAGAGCGGAAGTGCGTGATGTGCCGCGAATGCTGGCGCTCGTGAAGGAACTGGCCGTGTTCGAACGTGCGCCGGACGAGGTGACGGTGACGGAGGAACATATGCGCGAGGCGGGTTTCGGCAGCGATCCGGTCTGGGTAGGGTGGGTGGCGGAGGTCCAATTTGCCAATGAGGCGATCAGCGAATTAGCGAATGGTGAGTTGGTGGGGATGGCGGTGTGCTATGAGCGCTATTCGACGTGGAAGGGACGGCGACTCTATCTGGAGGACATCATTGTGACGGAACGCGCGCGTGGGCATCGGATCGGCGAGAAGCTGTTCAGGCAATGTGCGGCTCATGCTGTTGAGAAGCAGTACAGCGGTATGCTCTGGCAGGTGCTTGATTGGAACACCGATGCGATCCGTTTCTATGATCGTTTCGGAGCGAGCTATTCGAAGGAGTGGTTGAACGGATCTTTGGAGTTCGAACAATTGAAGAGGATCACAGCACAATGAAAGTGTTCAAGTTCGGTGGAGCGAGCGTGAAGGACGCGGCAGGCGTGCGCAATGTGGCGAACGTGCTGAAGCATTTCGTGCTCGATGATCTGTTGATCGTGGTGAGTGCGATGGGCAAGACGACCAACGCGCTGGAGCAGATCGTCTGGGCGTACACCGATGGGCGCGATGCGAGCGACAAGGTGGACGCCTTGCAACGTGCTCATGGAGCGGTGCTGTCCGAGGTGGCTCCCGGGGATCAGGCGACAGCGGAGGCACTGGACGGACAGTTCGAGCAATTGCGGACGGTGCTGAAGCAGCGGCCAACGACAGTGGACCGTGACTATGATCGCGTCGTATCGCAAGGGGAGTTGTGGAGCACGTTGATCGTGTCTGCGCATTTGCGACAAGCTGGCCTTCCGAACATGTGGGTCGATGCACGGACGATCGTACGCACGGACGGATCTTATCGCAGCGCCCGCATCGATTGGGAGACCTCCGAACGCCGTGTGGTGGGTCTTCTCAACGACGTCAAGGAAAGTCCGAAACGCATCGTGACACAGGGCTTCATCGGTTTCTCAAGTGAAGGGGAGACGACCACGCTGGGCCGCGAGGGCTCCGATTTCAGCGCGGCCATCTTCGCCTACCTGCTCGATGCGGAGAGCGTGACGATCTGGAAGGACGTGCCCGGCATGTTCAACGCGGATCCGAAATTGTTCCCCGACACCAGGTTGTTGGCGCACATCAGCTACCGCGAGGCGATCGAGCTGAGCTATTTCGGCGCGAGCGTGATCCATCCGCGCACGCTGCAGCCGCTACAGAAGAAGCACATCCCACTTTATGTGCGGTCGTTCATCGAGCTCGATGCGCCGGGTAGTACCATCGACGATCGCAGCGAGAACGACTCGCTGATCCCGTCGTTCATCGTGAAGCCGATGCAACTTCTCCTCAGTATCACCCCGCGCGACCTGAGCTTCATCGTGGAGGAGAACCTGAGCGGCATCTTCAAGCTCTTCGCGCAGCGCAATGTGCGTATCGATCTGATGCAGAACAGCGCCGTGGCCTTCAGTGTGGTTGTGGACGATGCCCCGCGCAGCCGCGAGCTTATCGACGAGCTGCGGAAGGACTACGAGGTGCGCTATAACGACGGATGCGAGCTGCTCACCGTGCGGCACTACGACGAGGCGACGCTCTCAAGACTCACAGAAGGGAAGGAGGTGTTGATCGAACAGCGCAGCCGCACCACCGCACGGTTCGTACTGAAGTGAGGGGCCCAGCGGATCGATAGCTTCGCACCATGCGCCCCGCTTCGCGACCCTTCCGCCTTGGATCGTTGTTCCTCCTGTTGACCTGCCTTTTCGTCGCACCGGTTTTAGGGCAGTCGCACTCTGCCCTTGCCGACAGTGTGAAGAAGGTCGTCGCGGATCAGCGTTCGCGTATGCATCTGGCCGATTCCACTGGTGACGCGCGGACCGCTGTGGATGCCCGCCTGACGCTCGCAGGAATGGTCAAGGGGAAGGAAGCGCTGCGTCTTTTGGAGGAGGCGGTCGCAAAGGCCGATAGCGCCTACTTGTTGGATGTTGAGGCGATGGCCCGCACGCGCCTGGCCGAACAGTACGAAAGGATGGGGAACCACCGCGAGGCTTATGAGGAAGCGATGCGCCTGGTGACGTTGGGCGATGAACGCCTGTCTTTGCAGGCGATGGAATCGGGGGCGTTCACAAGCCACGCGCTATCCCAAGCCACGGCCGAGCGCGATAGTCTGCAGCGCACATGGCGCAAGGAGATCGCCGAAGCCGATGAGGCCCGCGGTGTCTCGGATGCGAGGACCGAACGTTGGATGTGGATCACAACGGGCATTGGAGCGCTATGCCTGATCATGCTCGTGGTCTTCCTGTATCGTTCGACCATGGTGGGGAAGCGGACAAGGAGCGAGATCGATGAACTGCGCGCCGAGATCGTCGCTTTGCGGACGGCACCGAAGAACCGCTTGCGCGAGGAACCAACGATGCCGGTCGTGCCGGATCCACCCGTGCCCGTTGCGGCGGACACAACGAAGGCAACGGCGCTGGATGATCAGGTGCTTGCGTTCTTCCAGAAGATGGCACCGGAGCGTCTGCGATCCCTGCGCGATGCGCGCTCACGTGGCGACAATGAGAAGGTGGTGCGCGTGGTGCATACGTTGAAACCGCAGCTGAACGCGATCGATCCGGTGCTCTACGGGGACTTATGCGCCGCGATCACGGCGAAGGACGCCGTCAACGACCTACCGGGTTGGAACGCGGATCTCGATCGCCTGGAAGCGGCGGTGGAGCGATTGCTCCAGTAGAACTATTCCTCGTCGGCGACCTTCATCACGCGATCGGGGTAGTCGGTGATGATGCCGTCGACACCCAGGTCGAGCATGCGCTTGATATCGGCCTCCTCGTTCACCGTCCACACGATGATCTCGATGTCCTCCAGGTGGAGGCTCTCGACCAGATCCTCGTCCACCACGGTGAATACAGGGCTGTATACGGCGGGTGTGAAGCTGAGGCGTTTGAGGTTCTTCTTCCAGCCGTGCTCGTTCTCCACAAGCAGGGCGAGTGTGATCGAGGGATAGCTTGCGTTCACAGCTTCGAGGATCGCGGGATCGAAGGATTGAATGATGCATCGATCGGCCAGGCCCAGCGAATCGATGGTAGCCAGAACAGCGGCCACGTAGGGACCTGGCTCGGGCTGGAAGGTGCCATACCAGGCAGGATCGCTCTTGATCTCGATGTTGAAACTCGGGCTCATCATGCCCGTTGTCAACGCGAATTCGTCCACCGTCTCCACCACTTCGCGCAAGGTCGGCTTGTAGGTCTTACGCTGTTCCTGTTCCGGGAAGGCGGGCTGTTCCACACTACCACAGTCATAGGCCTGGATCTGCTTGGTGGTCATGTGGAACAGGTTCAGCACAGGCTCTTGCGCGGGTGTGATGCTGTCGCCATGTGGATCGAGGCAAAGGCTGTGGCTCATCCAAGGCTCATGGGAAACGATCACCTGTCCATCCCCGCTTAACACCACGTCAAGCTCCAGGAAGTCGCAGCCCAGTTCCACCGCACGGGTGAATCCCGGGATGCTGTTCTCCGGAAGGAGCCCGCGGCAGCCTCGGTGGCCGTGCAGATCGGGGTGGAGATTCTTCTGGGGCATGCAGGCGGTGAGCGACAGGGCGATGAACGCCGCCCCGAGGGTCCTAGCGGTCAGGTTCATTCGGGAAAGCTTCAATGATCTTGTCGGCCAGGACGCTGGCGAGCTTGTACCGGCCCTCATGCGTCACACCGGCGATATGCGGGGTGATCAGCACGCGTGGGTGGTCGAACAAGCGGCGTTGTGTTTCCGGTTCCATGTCGGGATCCAATCCGCTGAGGTCGGCACGCTCGAACTCCAGCACATCCAGTCCTGCTGCGATAACACGACCAGCATCCAAGGCATCGAGCAGTGCCTTGGTATGCACCACCGCTCCACGCGCTGTATTGAGGAACCAGACAGGGTTCTTCAACCGGTTGAAGAAGGCGGCATCCGCAAAGTGGTGCGTTCCCGCGTTCAGTGGCAGGTGCAGGCTGATCACATCGCTTTCGCGCAGGAGTTCATCGAGAGAGCATTCGCGCACCCCGGCTTTTTCGAAGCCGCTCTTGTACTTGTCATGGGCCAGCACACTCACGCCGAAGCCGCGGAGTTTCTCCGCGAAGGCGCTGCCCATCTGTCCGTAGCCGATGATGCCGACGTTCTTTCCGCGCAGTTCGGTGCCACGGTTCGCTTCGCGCGGCCAGATCCCCGCGCGCACCTGCGCGTTCGCCGGTATCACCATTTTCATCAGCGCGAGCAGGAGCATCACGGCCGACTCACCCACGCCATCACGATTGCCTTCCGGCGAGTTGAGCACGCGAATGTTGTGGCGGTGGCAATACGCCACGTCGATGTTCTCGATCCCCGAACCGATGCGCGCCACGAAGCGCAAACCAGGTGAGGCTTGGAGCAAGGCCGCGTCCACCAAGCTGCTTCGTACAACGATGCCATCGATCTTCGAATACCCGGACCCATCGGGGAGAACGCACACATGCCCGGCGGCGGTGAGGCGTTCGGCCAGCGCCGGATGCGCGCTATCGATGAGGAGGATGCGCATGGTCAAGGGAAGAGGCCGTACATCAGGTGGCCCACGGTGAAGTAGGTGAGCAGGCCGAAGATGTCATTGAGTGTGGTGACGAACGGACCGGTGGCAAGGGCAGGGTCGATCTTCAGGCGGTTCATGCCGAGCGGGATCAGCGTGCCGAACATCGCTGCGGTGAGGATCACCGTGAACAACGCGATGCTCACGGTGTAGGTGAGCGCCTGTGTCTGTCGTAGCGCGAGGTTGACGACGAAGATGAGCGAGCCGCAGACCAATGCGGTGATCACCGCCACGCGCAATTCCTTCCAAAGGCGGGCGAATATGTTCACGCCCTCCAGCCTGCCCGCAGCAAGGCCCTGCACCACGATCGCGGAGGACTGGACTCCCACGTTGCCCGCTGTGGCTGCAATGAGCGGCATGAAGAAGGCCATGGTCGGATCGATGCGCAACTGGCCTTCGTACTGCCCGATGATGCGTGAGGAGAGCACGCCACCGGCAAGGCCGATCAGGAGCCACGGCAGCCGGGCGCGCACCTGCACCAGGGGACTGTCCGTCGCATCCACATCCTCGCTGATACCGCTGGCGAGTTGGTAATCCTCCTCGGCCTCCTCGGTCATCACGTCCATCACATCATCGAAGGTGATGCGGCCCACCAGCGTATGGTCCTTGTCCACCACCGGCAGCACCACGACATCGTACTTCTTCATCATCGTCACCACCTCTTCCACGTCGGTGGTCGCTTTCACGAAGACGATGTCCGTTTCGCAGATGTGTTTGATCAGTGTGCGGGTGCTTTCCGCGGAGAAGAGCAGGTCCTTCAGCGGCAGGATACCATGGAGCCGGTCGTCCTTGTCGACCACATAGATGGTATAGGCATGCTCCACTTCCTTCGCCTGGCGCCGCATGTCGACGATCGCCCGCGCCACGGTCCAATCCGCGCGCACACTGATCAGCTCTTTGGCCATCAGCGCACCGGCCGTCCCTTCGGGGTAGCCCAGCAGTTCCTGGATGTCCTCGCGCTGCTCCTGGTCGTCGAGCAGGGCGATCACTTCGCGCTGCTTCTGCTCCGGCAGCTCGGCCATGACGTCCGCTGCGTCGTCGGAGTCGATGTGCTCCAGCACGTCCTCGGCGATCTCCCGACTCGTCAGTGAGGATAGCAGCTTCTCGCGCGTATCCTCTTCGAGCTCCAGCACCACATCGGCGGCCTGTTCGTTCTCGAGCAGGCGGTAGACGTACGCGGCCTCGTCCAGGGGGAGGCGGTCGATGATAGCTCCTATGTCGGCCGGGTGTAGCTGGCTCAGCAGCGCCTGCACATTGGAATCGCGGCCTTCGGCCACGTCGGCACGGATGCGGTCCAGGAACGGCTTGGTGAGCTCGAAGGACATGTTCGCGGTCGGTCCATGGGTGTCCGCCGTACGGCGGACGGGCGCGAAACTACGAAGAGGCGACGGGCGAACAGGCCTGCGTCAACGCGATGAAGTCGGCCACGGAAAGCTGCTCCGCGCGCTTCGTCGCGTAAGCTTCCGGCACGCCGGTCTTCGGAAGTTCGGGCAGGCTCTTTAGCGCATTGTGCAAGGTTTTGCGGCGCTGGTTGAAAGCGGTCTTCACCACGCGGAAGAAGAGGGCCTCGTCGCAGGGCAGTGCTGTCACCGCGTTCCGCCGCATGCGGATCACCGCACTGCGCACCTTGGGTGGCGGGAAGAACGATCCCGGCTCGACCACGAAGAGCATATCCATATCGTACCACGCCTGCGCCAGCACACTGCTGATGCCATAGGTCTTGCTACCGGGTCCGGCGCACAACCTGTCCGCCACTTCCTTCTGGAACATGCCCACGAGCTCGGTGGCATGATCGCGGTGTTCGATCACCTTGAAGACGATCTGCGTACTGATGTTGTAAGGGAAGTTGCCGATCACCGCGAAAGGACCCGTGGTGATGCGCGTCGGGTCCATCCGGAGGAAGTCGCTTTGTACCACCCGCAGCTGCGGGTAGTGTGCTTCGAGGTAGGCGATCGATTCGGTATCCACCTCGAAACAGGTGAGGTCGAACTCCTTCCGGAGCATGAGGTGCTTCGTCAACGCCCCGGTGCCCGGTCCCACTTCGATCAGGTGGCGATAACCACCATGCCCGGTAAGGCTGGCCGCGATACGCTCCGAGATCGTGTCGTCCTTGAGGAAGTGTTGGCCAAGGTGTTTCTTGGCGTAGACGCGGCTCATGAGGGGTGGACCAGTTCCAGCAGCGTGCGGAACGCCACGAACTTCCCGCCGTAGTGCTTCTGCGTTTCCGCCTGCAGGCGCGGTGCGTGCTCATCGCGGTAGCGCTCGTAGTGCGCCATGTCAGCGCAGGCGTACTGAATGGCGTACGTGATGCCGCCGTCGTCATCGGCCAGCACGCGGAACATGCGGCTCTCGAGGAACAGCCCCGTGGCCATCAC
>JBDTNF010000286.1:0-10771 GCA_039933875.1 Flavobacteriales bacterium
GCCACTTCTACGATGAGCATTCGCCCGCTGGTGGCAAGGGCGATTACCCGATGATGCGCGGCACCTTCGCCGAGGACGAGATCACACTCGACCTCACCGGGCTCGGCTTGAAACGCACGGACGAGGACCTGTTCAAGGACCATTACAAGATGCTGACCCTTGGCCAGTTACAAACCGGTGAGGACAGCCTGTTGAAGCGCATGGTCGAGCGACGTGCCGAACAAGTGCTGCACCTGCGCAACAGCCTGTTCATCCTGCGCGATGCCACACGGCCAGCGACCGCGATGGACCACCTGCCGATGAGCGCGTTCGATACAGGACTGGCTCCCGAGGCCCGCAAGGACCTCTACGATGTGGCCATGAACATGGTGCGCAACAACGTCGGGTTCATCGACCGCAGCCTGGAGGAGTTGAACGGCCGGAAGGAACAAGTGTCGCGCTACCGCATCGAGTGGCACCGCAAGCCCATGCTCGCGGCGGCGTGCATCCTCTTCTTCTTCATCGGGGCACCGCTCGGGGCGATCATCCGCAAGGGCGGCATGGGGCTTCCAACGGTCTTCGCCATCGTCTTCTTCCTCACCTTCCACATCATCTCCTTCAGCACGGAGAAGCTGGTGATCGCTGGCGGGGTGGAAGCCTGGCCCGGCATGTGGATCAGCACGTTGGTGCTGCTCCCCATCGGGCTCCTTCTCACCTGGAAGGCGGCATCGGACAGCCCCCTCTTCGACAGCGATGCGTATTATCGCGGCTGGGAGCGGTTCCGCTCTTTGTTCCAGCGTTCGCATGCGGGTTCTTCAACTGTGCAATAAGCCGCCTTACCCACCGATCGACGGGGGGAGCAAGGCGATGCATAACCTGACCCGTGGGTTGCTCCACGCCGGACACCACGTGAAGGTGCTCTGCATCAGCACGCCCAAGCAGCCGCTCGACCCCAAGTCACTTCCCAAGGAATACCTGGAGCGCACCGGTATCGAAGGCGTCTATGTCGATACCACCGTGAACCTGGTGGATGCCTTCACCGACCTGATCACGGCGGACAACTACAACATCAGCCGCTTCTTTTCGCCGGACATGGACATCCGCTTGATCCAGTTGCTCAGCGAGGAGCGGTTCGACATCGTGCAGTTGGAGAGCCTGTTCATGACGCCGTACATCCCCACGATCCGCCGGTACAGTACAGCACGCATCGTGCTGCGTTCGCACAATCTGGAGTACGTGATCCAGGACCGCATCGCCACAGGGGAACGCAACGTCCTGAAGCGTCCTTACCGCCGCTTTCTCGCCAAGCAATTGCAGAGCTATGAGATGGCGGTGCTGGACCGGGTGGACGGTGTGGCCGCCATCAGCCCGATCGATGCGGAGCATTTCGCTGAACACGGTACGCGCACACCGATCGCCACTGTGCCTTTCGGCGTGGACCCGGCGGAGTACGCCGATGACGGTTCGGCGGCTGGCGGAGCGCCGGTGTTCTTCCACCTGGGCAGCATGGACTGGTTACCCAACGACGAGGGCATCCATTGGTTGTTGGAGAACGTGTGGCCCAAAGTGATCAGGAAACGCCCCAAGGCGCGGTTGCACCTGGCCGGGAATAAAATGCCCAAGGACCTGCTGGACCTGGAGATGGAAGGTGTTTCGATCAAGGGGCGGGTGAAGAACGCCATCGGGTACATGCGGACCCGGCAGGTGATGGTCGTCCCGCTCTTCTCCGCGGGAGGCATGCGGGTGAAGATCATCGAAGGCATGGCCATGGGCAAGGCGATCATCTCCACCCCCATCGGTGCGGAAGGGATCGCCCACACCGATGGCAGGGACATCCTGCTGGCGCGCAACATCACCGAGTTCGTCGAGCGGATCATCACACTGCATGACGACCCGGCGATGGCCACTGAATTGGGCACCCATGCGCGCAGGCTCGTGCGCACGTCCTATTCCGACGGCCCGATCGTGCAGGAACTTGTGGCGTTCTACAAGCGCCTGTTGAAAGCATGAGGTTGCTCGTGCTCCTCTCGCGCGTGCCCTATCCGTTGGAGAAGGGCGACAAATTGAGGGCCTACCACCTGATCTCGCGCCTGGCGCAGAAGCATGAGATCTACCTCTTCTGCCTGAGCGATACGAAGACCGACCCGGAGCACATCGCCCACCTGCAGCGGTTCTGCGCGTACATCGAGGTGGTGCGCATCGAACGCTGGCGGCTCCTGCTCAAGTTGGTGACCGCTGTGTTCACCCGGCTGCCCTTCCAGGTCGCCTATTTCCACCACCGCAAAGCACAACGCCGGATCGACGCGGCCATCGAGAAGTTCAAGCCCGACCACGTGATCTGTCAGTTGGTGCGGACCACCGAATACGTGCGGAAACGCTACTCACTCCCGAAGACGCTCGATTTCATGGACACGCTCTCCAAGGGCGTGGAGCGCCGAACGGAGACCGCACCGGTCCACCTGCGCTGGGGCTTCCGCATGGAGACGCGCCGCCTGATCCGTTACGAGAACCTGATGTTCGACCTGTTCGACAATTCAGTGATCATCAGTGCGCAGGACCGTGATTACATCTACCACCCGCTGCGCGATCGCATGATCGTGATCCCCAATGGGGTCGACACCGGTCACTTCGTTCCGCAGCGCTTGGAAGCGCGCTACGACCTGCTCTTCACGGGCAACATGAACTATCCGCCGAACATCGATAGCGTGCTCTTCCTCGTGCAGAAGGTGCTGCCCATCGTGAGGCGCACGCGACCACGGACCAATTTGCTCGTCAGCGGTGTCGACCCCAGTCCAAGCGTTCGAGACCTCGCACGGCTCGACCCGCTGATCAGCGTGACCGGCTGGGTGCGCGACATCCGGATCTCCTATGCCTCGGCCCGCATCTTCGTGGCCCCCATGCAGATCGGCACCGGCTTGCAGAACAAATTGCTCGAGGCGATGGCCATGCGCATACCGTGCATAACCTCGGCGCTGGCGAACAACGCGGTGGGTGCACCGGCTGGCGATGCCATCCTGATCGGCAACTCCCCGGAGGAATACGCGGAGCTCATCCTCCAACTGCTCGACGACCCCGCCGAGCGGGAGCGCATCGCGACCAATGGCTACAACTTCGTGCGGGAGCGGTTCGACTGGGACCGTGCCGCCGACGCTCTCGAAGAGATGATCGCCCGAGGCCCGGCGAGGGCCTGAGACCGACCGCCACGTGTGGCTTCCGTAGTTTTGCGCCCGTTATCCGAACAAGGCATGAGCAACGTATTCGACCCGATCGAGGACGCGATCGCGGACATCCGGCAGGGCAAAGTGGTGATCGTGGTGGACGACGAGGACCGCGAGAACGAGGGCGACTTCATCACCGCTGCGCGCAACGCCACACCCGAGGTGGTCAACTTCATGGCCACGCACGGCCGTGGCCTCATCTGCACCCCGCTCACGGAACAGCGCTGCAACGAACTGGACCTCGACATGATGGTGCGGGACAATACCGCCGTGCACGGTACACCGTTCACCGTGAGTGTCGACCTGAAGGGGCATGGCACCACAACGGGCATCAGCGCGAGCGATCGCAGCAAGACGATCCTTTCGCTCATCAACCCGGCGACCCGTCCGCATGACCTGGGCAGGCCGGGCCACATCTTCCCGCTGAAGGCGAGGGATGGTGGCGTGTTGCGCCGGACCGGTCACACCGAAGCCGCGGTCGACCTCGCGCGCATGGCGGGTTTTGAACCGGTGGGGGTGCTGGTGGAGATCCTGAACGAGGATGGCACAATGGCCCGGTCACCCCAATTGCGCGACATCGCCAAGCGCTTCGACCTGAAGCTGATCACCATCGAGGACCTGGTGGCATACCGCATGCGCACCGAGCGACTGGTGGAACGCCAGGTGGAAGTGAAACTGCCGACGCGTTACGGCGATTTCCAACTCGTGGCCTACCAGCAGACCACCACCGGCGAAGAGCATCTTGCCCTGATCAAGGGGACCTGGAACGCGAAGGAACCCGTGCTCGTCCGCGTGCATTCATCCTGTGTGACGGGCGACATATTCGGATCGTGCCGTTGTGATTGCGGCCCCCAGTTGCACCGGGCCATGGAAATGATCGAACGCGAAGGCAAAGGGGTGATCGTGTATATGCAACAGGAAGGGCGCGGTATCGGCCTTCTGAACAAGTTGAAGGCCTACAAACTCCAGGAAGAAGGCGCGGATACCGTGGAAGCCAACATCATGCTGGGGTTCGACATGGACGTTCGGGACTACGGTGTGGGCGCCCAGATCCTTCACGACCTCGGCGTGCGCAAGATGCGCCTGCTTACCAACAACCCGCGCAAGCGAACAGGGCTGGTGGGCTACGGTCTGGAGATCGTCGAGAACCTCCCGATCGAGATCGCCGCGAACGAGCACAACCGGAAGTACCTGCGCACGAAGAAAGAGAAGCTCGGGCACCACCTGCGCCTTGACGAGGGGGAGTGATCACTCGAAGACCCGGTCCTTCGCGCTCTTGCGGAAGATGTTGAGCACCTTCTGCCAGAGTTCCGTCGCCGAATCGAACTCCTCGCGGTAGGCCACCCCCACCCCCTGCGTGGTCGGCGCCTGATCCGCCTGGTTCAGGTTTTGGTCGTTGCTCACACTGAACGCCTTGAGGCGCAGCTTGCCATCATTGGTCATGAGGTATTCGACCTGGAAATCGCCCACGAGGGTGTTGTTGTTCGTGGTGGTTTGCGCTCCATACTGCACACCCACATTGGTGCTCAGCAACAGGCGCTCGTTGAAGAGCTGTGTGCTCACGGCCAGTTCGAGCTCGTCCTGTGTGAGGTTGTCGCCCGGTCGGTAGTTGAAACCCAGGTCGAAGTCGTTGCTCAATCGCGAGAGCCAGTTGCTGACCTGGTTGCTCAGGAGTTCGCTCGTGGTGGTGCCAGCGACATTGCTGCTGCTCGTTGGTGATCCGGTCCCCGCGTAAGCCGGTGGTTGAACGAACCGATTGAGCACGATCAGTGCGAACACCTGCCGGTTCATCTCCTGCTCCGTGCTTAACACGCTGTTCACCTGGGTCCGAACCCCTTCATCCACACTCGGCAACCGAACGCTGAAATCGATCTGCGGGTTCAACAACTTGTCGCGCAGGTTCATCACCACCTCCACGGGCACACGTTTCCGGTAGGCCTCGTTCTTCTCGAACATGATGTCGTAGAGCGGTGCCCGCAACTTGTATACCGCCTGGATATCGAGTTGCGCATCGAAGGGATCACCGAACCAGACGATGCGCCCACCGGGGTTGATCTGGAACCGCTTGTTCACCACGTTGCGCAGCGTAAAGAGGTAGTCCCCTTCGCTCACGTTCACTTCACCGCGCATGGCGAACTCACCAGCGGGGGTCACGCTCATCTCGATGTTGCCCTGCCCCCGCCCGGAAAGGATGTCGCCCACGGTGGGGTCGAAGATGAGTTCGAAGCGTGCATCCGGTGTCACCTCGACACCAAGGTCGAGGGATACACCGGTCAGATCGACCTCCTCATCCTGCTCCAGGGTGTCGTTGGTGACGAAGTGGACGAACCCGATCGAGGATACTTCGGTGCTGCCGCCGACGGGGAACTTGATGTCGGTACCCGGTGCCGTGCGTGCATCGACGGTGATCTCCAACGAACCGGCCGATCCGCTCACCTCGATCGTACCAGTGGCGTATGCCTTCCCGAAATACATGCTGTTCATGTCCTCGGTGGTGTTCATCACCATCATGTGGTCCATCGTGCCCCACACGTTGTAGTTCCAGTCCTTCAATCCGTTGTGCAGGATGGTCCCACCGATGCTCGATGTGTTGCCGTCCTCATCGCGAATGGTGACCTGGTCCAGCGCGAACATGTCCGGGGCGACCTTCACACGGTGCGTGAACCGGTACAAGGTGTTCAGGTAGCCGATGCGCAATCCCGCATCCACCAGATCGACCTCGCCGTTCACCTGTGGCTCGGCCAGCGCGCCGGTCACCGCGATTGTGCCCGTTACCTGCCCCTGTATCTCGCTGATGCCTTCGGGCAGGTATGGTTCTATGAAGCCGAGGTCGAAGCGATCCATGATCAGGTCCATCTTCAGGTTGTGGCCCCCGGCCATGTCCAGACGCCCACCGAAATCAAGGGCCTTGACCGGTCCACGCGTCAATGATCCATTGAGGTCCATTGCACCCTGGCCCTGCAGCCAGCTCGCCGCGAACCGCAGGTCGCCGATCAAGTTGTCTTGAACGGCGACACTGTCCGCGCACAGGTAGCTCATCACGTACGGCGAACCATACAGATCGAACACTTGTCCGTCGCCGTCCAGGGAACCTTTCACGACCGGGCCGTCGAGGAACGGGGTGAGGTTCTCCAGCCGTACCTGTCGCAGGTCGAACGCGAGCGAAGCAGTTGGATCCCTGGCGATGGTACCGTTGAGCGCGATGCGCTGATCATCGTTCAACATCACCAGTGAATCGATGACCACGGTGCTTGAATCGATCTTGAAGTGGGCCGTGCTCGTGTTCAACCATTCGCCGCGCCCGAAGTACAAATGCGACGGCAAGAGGTCCAGATCGAGGGAACGCATGCCACGCACCTCGCCGGTGAGATCGAGATTGCCGTTGGTTCCCCCACTGCTCTCCTCCCATCCGAGCGCGAACTCCAATTCATCCTGATAGGCCTTTCCGGTCACAGATGTTCCTGCGAACCAGGTGCTGTCCTGCAGGGTCTGCTTCGCACTGCTCGCCGAGAACGCCAGTACATCCAGGGTCTTGTCCGCGATCAGGTCCAGGTCCTTCACGTCGAAAGACCCATAATGCACGTGGGGCAGTCGCGCCTCCAGACCCATATCGAAGACGCGACTATCCACCATGCCGCTGATGGTTCCGCCCGAGTCAACTGAAAGACCCGGAACGAAGAGGCCCAGCACTTCAGCAGTCGCGCGTGTGGTGACGCTGAACCGGAAGCGTTGTTCCTCCTGCGTGTAGTTCACCGCATCGCTCAGTGAAGGGAAGACGCTCCGGGCAACGTTGGCCAACACCTCCGGCAACCGTGTGGGCAGGAACGAGCCCACCACCTCCGCCTCCGCGAAGGTGGCATCGAGGTGCAACACGTTCTCCCCCTCCCGCCTACCGCTGGTAAGGAGCAGGTCGCCGAGATCATGTTCGTCGCTGTTCTGGCAATACGAGATATCGGTAACTTCCAGTCGTCCCTGCAGACTATCCGGTGACAATCGTCCCTGCGCCTTCACTTGCATGCTGAGCGCGTTGTAGCCTTTCACCGTGGTCAGCCCGAGCGCCTTCAGGTCCGCGTGCTGCAGGTTCGCGGTGAAATCGACCTTCGGCCAACGGCCGCGCAGATCGGCAAGCCCCTTGAAGTCGAGCATGAGGTTCTCATCACGCGCGCGCAACTCGCCGTTGAACAGGTTCCGCTCCAGACGGCCCTTGGCTTCGATCGCCGTGATCCGTGTTCCGTTGATCGTAAAAAAGGGGAACTGCCCTTCCAGATCGGTCTTCATCGTCTTGAGGTTCTTGCCGCTGGCCTTGAGCCGGATGTTGGCGGCCAGCGGTCCGATGGATGAAGTACCCACCAAAGGCCCCAGTTGGAAAGACTCCGTTGCAGCGCGACCGGCGATGGTGAACAGGTTGGTCACCGTGTCACGCTCGTACGAAAGATCGGTGCGCAGCGTACCGAGTGCGCTTGTGGATGTACCGTACGCTGTGAAAGCGCGGAGGAAACCCGTGAAGTTCCCGCTGAACCGGATGGCGCCCAACAACTTCAATTCATCCGGAAGTTGCAGGTGATCGCCGGATGTGAACGGTGGCACTGGAATGTTCTCCAGGTCATGCTCATCGGTGCGGAGTTCATCGATGTCGAGGAGCATGAAGGTGTTGGCCATGTCGGGTAAGCCGCTCATCTCCGCGCTGCCCTTGAACCAGGAGTGCTGGCCGAAGGCTATGCTCATGCCCTGGCCCTTGAGTTCCGAAATGGTGCCACGGATCCTTCCGCTAAGCGTTATCGGGAGGTGTATCCCCTCCAGATCCGGTGCGAACCAGGCGATGTCGCCGAAGTCCAATCGCGAACTGTCCAGCGCAAGGCGCATCACGACATTCGTTTCGAACTCCTCGAAGTCGGACCAGGTCGAACTGCGCATGGCGAGTTCGCCGCGCACATCGCTCATGGATGTGCGCAACACCAAGCCATTGATAACGATCCCGCGTCCGCTTACCGTGGTGGTGCCGCTCAACTCCTCCAATCGCAGGCCACAGCGCTCACTGAGGGACACTCCCTTCAGGTAGGTGTGGATGGAATCGCCCGCGATGCTCAGGCCGCTCCCTGCGATGCGCGTATCCGGAATATCAATGTGCTTGAAATCGACACCGAATTCCTTCACCCGCACGTTCGCATCGTTGAAGGAAAAATGGAAACGATCGATGAGGAATCGACCACACTTCACGGACCATCGCTCTCCACCCGCTGTGGTATCGGATGAAGCGAGTTGGGGGAGCAGGTTGGTGAGGTTGCTGTGCGTGTCACCGACCGCAGTGGCGAGGGCGAACCGTCCGCCGCGGAGTTCCATCGAGGAGATCTTCAACAGCCGTGCGCGGGGATGTATCCGCACACCGCGCACGCGCAGCGAACCCACAGCCAAGAGGGTATCCCCGTGAAGGTCCCCCACATAGACCTGATCCAGTGTCAACCCGCGGATGGGGCTGATGGAGATCTGGCCGATGCGTACATCGGCGCCAAGCCGGTCCGAAGCGAAAGCCGCCACACGATCGGCCACCCAGTTCTGCACAGGAGGCATCTCCATGAGCACAGCGAACGACGCCAGCAAAAGCAGGATCCCGAGCACCAGGACACCCGCCCAACGCAGCACGCGCTTCATCCAACGATAGAGGGTTCCCACAGCGGCAGCGCCCTTAGTTTTGCCGACTTCCCGGCAATAAACGGGCCTTTGGCCAAAAGTAGCCGGTGACCGCATGCCGCACGGAAAGCCGATGGTGATACTGGGGATCGAGAGTTCCTGCGACGATACCGCGGCGGCCGTGCTCGTTGATGGCGTGGTGCGCTCCAATGTGGTGGCCGGGCAGGATGTGCACAAAGCCTGGGGTGGCGTAGTGCCCGAACTGGCCAGCCGCGCCCATCAGGAGCATATCGTACCGGTGGTGCACGAAGCACTGCGCCTCGCCAACGTCACCAAGGCGGAGTTGGATGTGGTGGCCTTCACGCAAGGACCCGGGTTGATCGGTGCGTTGCTCGTCGGCACCTGCTTCGCGCGATCCTTCGCTCAAGCCCTCAATGTCCCCTTGGTGGCTGTGGATCACCTGCAAGCTCATGTGATGGCCCATTTCATTCGGGATGACGAGCAGCGCCCTGTTCCCGAGTACCCGTTCCTGAACCTGACGGTGAGCGGTGGCCACACGTTGATCGTGCTGGTGCGCGGTCCACTGGACATGGAGATCCTCGGCACAACCCTTGACGATGCCGCCGGTGAGGCCTTCGACAAAGGCGCGAAGGTGCTGGGGTTGCCCTATCCCGGTGGTCCTTTGATCGACCGGTATGCACGCGACGGCGACCCTTTGAAGTATGAACTACCGATACCCCAGGTGCAGGATCTGGACATGAGCTTCAGCGGGGTGAAGACCGCATTCAGCAATCTGGTACGGAACAGCGAAGCGCGTGAGCCGGGGTTCGCACAGCGGGAACTGCCGCACCTCTGCGCCACACTACAGCGCAGCATCGTGGACATCCTTCTCCGCAAATTGCAGAAGGCGGGGCGCACGCGCGGCATCCCGCGCATTGGGCTGAGCGGGGGAGTGAGCGCGAACAGCGCCTTGCGCGCGCAAGCGATGGCCCTCGCTGGACGGGAAGGCTGGGCGTTGTATCTGCCCCCTTTCGCTTACTGCACGGACAATGCGGCGATGATCGCCATGGCTGGACACCATCTGCACCTGGCCGGTCGGCACGCGGACCTGGATGTGGTGCCCGTGGCACGCCGTTCGTGAGAGACGAGGCCTACAGAGGCTCCTTATCGTCACGTTGGACCACCGGTTACCTTTGCGCGCATTCATGGCCCTTCCCGCTCCGCGACCCGTCATCCTGAACATCCTGCGGTCCGTGTTCATCCTCGGATCGATCATGGCGGCCACAACGGTCACCGCGCAGAGCGCGCAGCGGTTGATCATGCAGGGTGATTCGCTGTTGCGACTGGAGAAGCCACAACGTGCGCTCGAGTACTACGACCGCGCCGTGGCGATGGGACCTTCGGCTGGATCGCACCTGGCCAGGGCCCGTGCCTGGTACATGCTCGATCGCATGGATCGCTTCCTTGTCGATGTGGACAAGGCCTTACGCCTTGACAGCGCTTCGGCTGAAGCGCACTATCAACGAGCCTTGTACGCCATGCGCGCGGATGACGCGGCCAAGGCGGATTACCATGCCGGGCAGGCCATCAACTACACGAACGACAAGCGGCTTCGCTCGCAGTCGTACATCCTGCGGGGCGAGGCCCGAGCCGAATTGAAACGTAACGCGCAAGCGATCGAGGACTTCGAGATGGGACTCGGTACCGAAATGGTCGATGCCCCGGCGATGCGCACGCTGGCCCGCCTCTACGACGCCACGGGTCGTCATTCCGAAGCCCTGCACGTCTTGGAACGGCTCTGCGAAATGGACCCTGCGGATGTAGGGAACTGGACGAACCGTGGCTACGAGCTTATCATGCTGGAGCGTTACGATGAAGCGCTCAAAATGGTCGAGCGCGCCCTGGAGATCGACAAGGATGAACCGGTGGCCTTGAGCAACCGGGCG
>JBDTNF010000287.1:0-31328 GCA_039933875.1 Flavobacteriales bacterium
GGGTCGTAATACCAGCCCTTGTTGGCGAAGATGGCCGCGAGGTTGGCCATCTGCAACGGAGCCACCAGTACTTCGCCCTGTCCGATGCTTGCTGAGTAGATGGTGCTGAAGGCCCATCGTTCCGCGCCGTATTTGCGATCGTAGTAGGCCGGCCCGGGGATGTTGCCACCCTTGGCGGAAGGCAGGTCGATGCCCGGCCGCTGACCGAGCCCGAAGGAGAGCACGTGCTTTTCCCAGATGCCCAGTCCCAAGGCCGCGTCCCTGAAACGGCTCTTCGTGTCCAGGTCGCGCTCCACGATGCGATGGAAGACTTGATAGAAGTAAGGGTTGCAGGAGTACTGGATCCCGTGCACCACATCCTGTGCGTTCGGATGGTTGTGGCAGCCGACCAACGATTTGTTGCAGGGCGCACCGAAGTCCGGCGTGATCACGCCTTCTTGAAGTGCGATCAGTGTCTGCACGATCTTGAAGATGGATCCCGGTGGGTACTGCGCCTGCAACGCGCGATCGAACAGCGGCTTGATCGGGTCGCGCTGCAGCACACCGTAGTTGGTGTTGCGCACCCGGCCCACCAGCAGTTCAGGATCGTATGTGGGGCTGGAGACCAGGCACAGCACTTCGCCGGTCTTTGGGTCGAGAGCCACAATGCTGCCCTTCTTGTTCACCATGAGCCGCTCGCCGAGGGCCTGCATATCGAGGTCGATGCCTGTATAGAGGTCCTCGCCTTCCACCGCGAGCGTGTCGTACAGCCCGTCCTTGAAGGAGCCCTTCATGTTGTTGTGCACATCCACCAGCACGTAGCTCACGCCGCGACGGCCGCGCATCCGCGGCTCGTAGAACGATTCCAGCCCTCCGATGCCGATCACGTCACCCGACTTGTAGTAGGGGTCCTGTTCCACTTTGCGGGCGTCCACTTCACTGAGGTATCCCAGCAGGTGTGCGGCCGCGTGCGGCGGGTAGGTGCGCAATGTGCGGCTTTGCCCGAAGAAGCCCGGGAACTTGTGCAGGTGCACACTGATGGAAGCGAACTGATCGGCCGGGATCTGCTTCTCGATCACGCTGGGTTTGTATACCGAATAGGTTGTGGCGTCCACCAGTCGCTTGCGGAATTCGTCCAATGGCACGGCGATCAGACGGCAGAACGCGGCGGTGTCGAACGCCTTCACCTCCTTGGGCACCACCATCAGGTCGTATACCGGGGTGTTGGCCACCAGCAAGCGTTCCTTCCGGTCGTAGATAAGCCCGCGGGAAGGGTACACCGTCACCTTGCGCTCGGCCATGTTGGCTGCGGTGGCCTTCCAACTGCTGTCCACCACCTGGATCCAGAACAGGCGCAGCAGGAACACCGACGAGATGAACAGCACGACGGCGATCAGGACATATTTACGCGACTCGAAGTTCATCCGCGTCCACGCTGTGGCGAAGAGGTGAGGAACTGTGCGAGCATGCACAGGGCCAGCGTGAAGACGGCGCTGAGCAACGCACGGAGGAAGGTACCGAAGAAGTGATCGAAGCTGTACACCTCCACGAAGAACAGCCACACATGGTGGACCGCGATGAGCAATCCTGCGTAGGTGACGAACCAGGCCAGGCCCATGCGGGGAACGGTGGGCCGTAGCCCGTACTCGTATCCCTCGCGCGGTGCGATGAGGTCGAGCATGAAGACGCGCGCGAACATCATCACTGTGCAGGCGCTCATGTGCATGCCCGGTGTACTGCTGAACAGGTCAACGATCAACCCGGTGAACGCGCCGATCAGCAATTGCGCCCAGGCGGGCAGTTCGAAGGGCAGCATCAGCAGGAAGAGAACGTACAGGTAGGGGACCATGTAGCCGTTCGCCACGTCGAGGTGGTCGAGCACGAGCACCTGCAGCAGGAGCAGTACCGCGAAGCGCAGCAGATTGGCCAGGATGGTGGCGATCATGGTGCGTCCGGGGTGTTTTGCAACGTATCACGCTCAACGCGTTGCAAGTCCTTGACCACGTAGACAAAGCCACCGCGCGTCATATCCTCCGTGAGCTGGATGGTGATGTTGTGGTAGTTGCTGCCGGGTTCGGAGGTCACCTCCTCCACGATGCCCACAGGCACGCCTGCAGGGAAGGTCCCATCGCCACCACGCGTTTCCACGGTGTCGCCCACAAGCACACGGGCATGTTTGGCGATGTCGATCACCGAGGCCGTGCGTGGGTCGTTGGTGTCCCAGTACAACAATCCGAAATGCCCGGTGCGGCGCATCTGTACACTGGTCTTGATATCGGGGCTGAGAACGCTGATCACGGAGGAAAAATGCGGGCTCACTTCGCGCACCACGCCTATGATGCCATCGGGCCCGATCACGCCCATGTCATCGTGCAGGCCGTCGGAGGACCCTTTGTCCAGTGTAAGGAAGTTCTTGGGTTTGTGCCAGGTGCTGTTGACCACCTTGGCAGGCAGGAAACTGTATTGCTGCCGGTAGATCGTGTCGTTGATGCGAACGAAGAGTTCCTCCATCGGGGCGTAGGAGCTGCTGTTCCGGTTACGCCAGTTCGCGTTCTCCTCGGCCAGCCGACGGTTCACCTCCTTGAGGTTCGCGTAGTCGGTGATCTCCTTCCTCCAGGAGAAAAGGGTGCCTACGAGTGCGTTGGAGGAGCTGATGGCCCGTGCACGATGGTGGTAATTCCCGCCGTACAGCAGCCCCATGGAAAGGAGCATCAGTCCCAAGAACAGCATGGTGTTCCGTGCGCGATACAGGAAGCGGAAGAGGTCCCTCATCGTTCGTTCTTGCTACCTCGCAAGAATGCGCGAGCAAGGGCGCGGTATCGCGCGCCCTTATTCGCGCATCAGGAACTGGAAGCGGTCGATGTTCTTCAGCGCGATACCCGTGCCGCGTGCGACGGCGCGAAGTGGGTCCTCGGCCACGTGGACCGGCAGTTTCGTCTTGATGCTGATGCGTTTGTCCAGCCCGCGCAACAAAGCGCCACCACCGGCGAGATAGATGCCGGTCTTGAAGATATCGGCGCTCAACTCGGGCGGCGTCGCCTCCAACGCACTGAGGATCGCCTCCTCGATCTTGCTGATGCTCTTGTCCAGCGCCTGCGCGATCTCGGCATAGGTCACGGTGATCTCCTTCGGGATGCCCGTCATCAAGTCACGCCCGCGCACGGCATAGTCCGGCGGCGGGTTGTCCAACTCCGTCATCGCGGCGCCCACCTCGATCTTGATCGTTTCCGCCGTGCGCTCACCCACCAGGATGTTGTGCTGGCGGCGCATGTATTCTTCGATGTCCTGCGTGAACTCATCACCCGCCACACGGATGTTCTTGTCGCACACGATCCCGCCCAGTGCGATCACCGCGATCTCGCTCGTACCACCGCCAATGTCGATGATCATGTTGCCCATCGGCTCTTCCACGTCGATGCCGATCCCGATCGCGGCGGCCATCGGTTCGTGGATCAGGTATACTTCCTTGGCACCGGCGTGCTCGCTGCTGTCCTTCACCGCGCGCTTCTCCACCTCGGTGATGCCGCTGGGGATGCAGATCACCATGCGCAGGTTCGGGGTGAAGAGCCTCCGCCCCGGATTGATCATGCGGATCATGCCCTTGATCATGTCCTCGGCGGCCTTGAAGTCGGCGATCACACCGTCGCGCAGTGGGCGGATGGTCTTGATGTTCTCGTGCGTCTTGCCGTGCATCTGCTGCGCCTGTCGGCCCACGGCGATCACCTTGCCGGTGGTGCGGTCGATGGCGACGATACTGGGCTCGTCCACCACCACCTTGTCATTGTGGATGATCAAGGTGTTGGCGGTGCCGAGATCGATGGCGATCTCCTGGGTGAAAAAATTGAACCAACTCATGGTCCGGGGGTGGGGATCAGTGTTTGAAGTGACGTTTGCCGGTGATGGCCATCGCCATTCCGTGCGTGTTGCAGAAGTCGATGCTTTCCTGGTCGCGGATGCTGCCACCGGGATGAACAACGGCGGTGATGCCGGCCGCGTGCGCGATGGACACACAGTCGGGGAAAGGGAAGAACGCGTCGCTGGCCATGACCGCCCCGTGGAGGTCGAAATTGAATTTGCCCGCTTTGGCAACGGCTTGTTCCAAAGCGTCCACACGACTTGTCTGGCCGGTGCCGCTCGCGAGCAATTGGTCGTTCTTCGCCAATACGATCGCGTTGCTCTTGGTATGCTTCACGAGGATGTTCGCGAACACCAGGTCCTTCAACTCACCAGGTGACGGAGCTTTTGTTGTGGCGACACGCAGATCGCTCGCGGTCTCCAGCGAACCATCGGCGCTTTGTGCCAGCGTTCCGTTCAGGGCGGTGCGCACTTTGGTGGTGGGGCGCATGGCCGCGCGACGTTCGAGGATGATCCGGTTCTTCTTCGCGCGCAGCACCTCGATCGCATCCGCATCGTAGCCCGGTGCCACGATGATCTCGAAGAAAATCGTGTCGATGGCCTGCGCGGTGGCCTTGTCGATACGTGCGGTGGTGATGAGTACGCCACCGAAGGCGCTCACCGGATCACCGGCCAGGGCAGCATCCCAGGCGTCCTTCACGGTGGGTCGCACGGCAGCACCACAGGCGTTGTTGTGTTTCAGGATCGCGAACGGCACGCCGCCGATCGTCGCCAGATCATCGATCAGTTCCACTGCGGCATCGAGGTCGAGCAGGTTGTTGTAGCTCAGTTCCTTGCCTTGCAGCTTGCCGAACAGGCCTTCGAGGTCGCCCTGGAACGTCCCGGTCTGGTGCGGGTTCTCCCCATAGCGCAGCACCTGCGAAGGCATGAACCAATTGTGGATGGCACTGTCGTACCGTGAGCTTACCCCGAAGGCAGCGGCGGCCAGTGCCTTGCGCTGGGCCAATGTGGTGGAGCCTTCCTGCTCCTTCAGCATCCGTAGCAGTTCGGTGTAGTGCTGGCGCGCGGGGACGATCACCACGTCGTGATGGTTCTTGGCAGCGGCGCGGATCAAGGCGATGCCGCCGATGTCGATCTTCTCGATGATGGCCTCCTCCGTTCCGCCCGCCGCCACGGTGGCCTCGAAGGGATAGAGGTCCACGATCACCAGGTCGAGCGGCGGGATGGCGTACTCCTCGAGTTGGGCCACGTCGCTGTCCAGGTCGCGACGGCCAAGGATGCCGCCGAACACCTTGGGATGCAGGGTCTTCACCCGCCCGCCCAAGATGCTGGGGTAGGTGGTCAGGTCCTCCACGGGGGTCACGTTCACCCCCAGGCCTTCAATGAATTCCTGTGTTCCGCCGGTTGAATAGAGGTGGACACCCAGCCGGTCCAGCTCACGAACGATGGGTTCCAACCCATCCTTGTGGAACACGGATATGAGCGCGCTCTGGATCCTCTTCTTCCCGTCCAATTTCCTTCGGTCGCGATGTTGGCCCGCTTTCCCGGCACAAGTTTATCACACGAAGAGGCGATCCACGTGGCCTCCAGCCACCGTTATCCGAAGGTTACCAACACTTTCGCCAACCGGTGCCGGGCTAGAACCGCAACCCGATACCAAGGTGGATGTTCACAACATCGGTTGCGGAGGAGAGGGTTCCGTACGTCACGGCCCCGGTTTCAGAGATGGTGATGCTGTTCGGGTCCACGTAACTGGCACGGCCGCCCCACAGGCGTTCCACGCGACCCTCCACGTAGAAGCTGGTGCCGAAGCCGACAAGCACCCCAGCCGCCCATCCATAAGCACCGGTCCAGGAGTTGGCCTTCCGGTCCCAGGTCACCGGATCGACGGAGCTATCCAGGTCGAGTCCTGTCCGTGCGGTGAATTGGCGCAGGCCGATCATACCCTCGACATAGGGACTGACGCGACCGTTGAAAGGGCGCAGACGAACCTGGCCCATGTAGCTGTACATCTTGCACTTGACGGTGAGTTCCCCTTCTTCATCAAGGCTATCAAAGGGAACATTGACCCGCGCGCTCCTGGTCCCCATCACCCCATAGGCGAAATCGAACCCATAGTCGAAAGGCAACAAACGAGCGGGTGTCGTGAAGTTCGCGCTGAGCCCTACGAAACGCTCGGTGCCGGCATGATCGAATTCATCAAGGGGAACATCAAGCTCCAGGCCAACGCCAAGCGTGCTCTGCCGGTTGCTGAACGGGGATCTGGGTGGTTCGCCCTGCCCCATGGCGATGAGGGGAATGAGGGCGGATAGGCAAGCAAGGATGCGGGTGGAGCGCATGGGCAAAGGAGTTGTTCACGGTGGCTTGCCAAAGCCTGTGCCAGTGTTGGCCACCGGTACCTTGGCGCCGTGGAACTGGAGCCCCAATGGTTGGAACTGGGACTGTGGGGCTTGTTCCTGGCCTCCTTCCTCGCGGCGACCATTCTTCCTTTCAGCTCGGAGGCGGTGTTGGCCGCAATGGCGCTTGGTGCCTGGTCCAGCGGATCGCTTTTGTTGGTGGCCTCACTGGGCAACACCTTGGGCGGACTCACCAACTACGCCATCGGGCGATGGATCCCCGAGGAGAAGCTCGTCCGTCGGTTGCGCATCGATCCAGCGAAGGCCGTGCGTTGGCGTGGGATGGTTCGGAGATACGGCGCATGGTCCGCGCTTCTGTGCTGGTTGCCGGTGGTCGGGGATGCCATCGCGATCGCGTTGGGGCTGTTCCGCGCCCCGTTCATTGCTTCTTCTGTCCTCATGCTCGTGGGCAAAGCGGTGCGCTACGCGGTGGTGCTTCAACTGATGCGTGGGTCGATGTAGTGAATGAGAAAGGCCCCGCCGAAGCGGGGCCCCTCAACACCGAGCGGTCATTTGCGATGTACCGTGCTCAGTAGGTGGTGTTTTGTGGATCGAAATTGGTCCATCCGGTGGTCCAGTCGGTGCTGCCAAAAGCGCCGCGGAAGGTGACCGCTTCGAAGAAGCTGTCGTTCGTGGGTGCCGCGGTGAAATCAGCGCCGGTCAACAACGGGCTGCCGGTATTGGGGCGCAGAACGGGTGCCGTAAGGTTCGTCGGCAGGCTGATCTGCAGGTCGCTGTTGTTCGCATAGAGTGTGTTGTTCCATCCAGCGGTGTTGTACCAGGCGCTGATGTCCCAGGTGCTGCCAGAGGCCACGGCGAAGTTGGTAGTCATGCCGGCGAGCACCGAATTACGGAACTGGAGATCGTTGTTGACCGCGTTGGCTTCGGTGGTGCTACCGTCGATCATCAAGCCTGTCGGGTGACCAGCGAAAACGGAATTGTAAACACGGGTCTGCGTGTTGCGACGCAGGTGCAGCGCGCGCTTGTAGAGGTCGCTGACCGTGCCCGATACCGTCAGGGGGCCAAGCACCGTGACGTTGCTCCATGTACCCTGCGAATAGGGCGCTACCGCATTGCCAGAAGCGTCATTGTCACACTCGAAGCCATTGCTGCCGCTCGCATCGGCGGCGTTCGGATCGCGCAGCGCAAGAGCGTATTGCACTTTGCCCTGCCAGCCGAAGTCCTGATCGAAATCATCGTCGAGGCCGCGGTGGGCGATCAGGTATTTCGCGTTCACAGTACCACCGAACCACTCGTAGCTGTCGTCACCGCTATAACTCACTTGGATGTGGTCGATGGTGGTGCCGCTGCCCACGGACCCGAGAGTGAGCCCATTGATCTCCTGGTTCGGTTGCAAGGCGATGCCAGCGAATTCGATACGGACGTAGCGCAGGGTGCCGCTGTTGTCCGTCGCGTCCGTTCCGCCATAGGTGGCATCAGGACCGCCTTCGACAGTCGGGTCGCTCGGCTGGTTGTTCGGCGCACGTCCGCAAAGGATGATGCCACCCCAATCGCCACGATCGCGGGAACCTGCGGCCTGGTTGCTGGTGAACACGATAGGCTGGCTGGCGGTGCCATCGGCGATCAGCTTGCCACCGCGCTTGATGATCAAGGTGCCTTTGGTCGGCTTGTCGCCTTTGATGATCGTGCCCGGTTCGAGGGTCAGCGTTGCGCCGTCCTCCACGTACACGAAACCGCTGAGCAGGTAGCGCGTGTTGGCGTTCAGCGTCATGTTGGTCGTGATGCTGCCTGACAATGTGGTCACGTTGGCCGGGGGCGTGGCGTACTCGCAGCAGCAGTCCTTGTCCGCGTCGGGGTCATAGTTCGTGGCGGTGGGGTCCGTGCAGCCTTCCTTCTTTTTGCAGGCGGGCATCGCTACGGCGATAGCACCGAGCATCAGCAGGCTCAGCGCTTGGTTCTTCAGAATGTTCATGGTGTGCATCTTCATGTTTTGTACACCGCAAAGAGACCCTTGTGCTGTTAGCTGGGGATAACGTCCACCTTATCGTATCGTCAACCTGTCTTAAGCTTTTGTTAAGCCTCGGAAGCGGAGAAGCCCGACCAGTGGCCGGGCTTCTCCGCAGCGGAGCATGTGATCAGAATTTCAGCGCGATACCGGCGGTGAAATAGGCCCCGCGCCGGAAGCTCATGATCTCCGAATCGCCACTGTCGATGGCACCGCTGTCGTTCGAATCCTGCACCATCCGAACGCGCTGGTTCAGGATGTCCTGCGCGGCCAGCTTTAGTTCGAAGCGCTTGCCGAAGCCCTTGGTCACGGCGATGTCCACCACGTTGCGCGGCAGTTCGTAGATGTCCGGTGTTCCGTAGGTGCCAACGGCGAAGAGGCGGGGGCCGATCACATTGTACAGGATGTTGTACTGCAGCTTGCGTTCTGTGTCCTGGTAATAGAGTCCTGCGTTCACGATGTAGGGCGACTGGCCCATGAGCGGACGTTGCTGCGCCTGACCCGCCGCGCGATCACCCAATTGCACTTCGGTGACGATGTAGGCGGCGTTGAACATCACGCCCACGTGGCTCAGGTAGCCCTGGGTGAAGACGCTGTTCAGGGAACGACGTACTTCTACTTCCGCGCCGAGGCTGCGGGCGCTCACCGCGTTGCCGTAAGTGAAGTTGCGCGTGCCGCCGGAACCCGCGCCGGGCACATAGAACATTTCGATCGGATCCGTGAATTGCTTGTAGAACACCCCGAAGCTCATCACTTCGTTCGGGCTGGGGTAGAACTCATACCGAGCGTCGACGTTCTGTATCGTAGCGGTGCGCAGGCTGTCGTTACCCCGTAGCACGTTGTTCAGGCTGAAGTCATAGAAAGCGAAGGGCGCCAGCTCACGGAACTCCGGACGGTTCACTGTGCTCGCATAAGCCACGCGCATTTGCGAACGCTCGGTCAACGCATAAGAGGCGTTCACGGAGGGCAGGATGCTGAGTACGGGGTTGTTCACATTCACGCGATGGCCGCCTACCGTGGCGCTGGCCAGCTCCTGGGTGTTGTGCTCGGCACGCACACCCGTGCTGATCACCGTGGTGGTACCCAATTTGATCGTCGCACCCACGTAGCCGGCGATCAGCGTGTTGGCGGCGGTGTACCGGTCGCTCGGGTTGGTGCCTTCCTCCAACTTGAACCCGGTGGTGGTGTTGATGTTGCCTGCGGCGAAGATGTCGTTCAGGGAAAGCAGCGTCAGGTCATTGTCGAAGTTGGAACTGTTCGCCGCGCGGAAGGACATCCAACGGGCTGCGAAGGTGCGGTCCTTGCGCTCCACGAAGGCGCCAGTGCGCAGGGTCACGCTGTGGTTCTCGCGTTGGAGTTTGTGCTCGTAGTCGAGTTTGCCGGTCATCACGGTCTCGTCCATGTCGGAGAAGAAGCGGCCGGCGTCGGCGGTGGCGGCACCGGGCGGTATGATCACGCGGAACGGCGTGTTGGCATCGGTGGCGTTGATGTCGCGCACCGTGCGCACGCGGCGGAAGTCGGGCTCCTTGCTCAGAGCAAGGGCATAGCCTGCGGTCCAACTCAGTTTGTTCACGTCAGGGGTGAGGTCATGCTCGCCATGAAGCTGTCCGCTGTAGATCGTGCGTTGCTGGTACCGGAAGGCGTAGTTCTTCACTTCGAAGCCTTCCTCCAGGTTGTGGCCCGTGCGCAGGGTGGTCTGGTCCATGCCCTGCTGGGTGAAGAGGTTGCGGAACTCGATCTTCGAACGGCTGCCGATCAGCAGGCTGAAGTTGCTCAGGGCACTGAGACGGGCCAGTGCGATGTTCTCGTTATCGCTGTAATTGTAGATCGTGTCGCTGTGCTGGGTGTTCGGGTCGAAGCTGTTGTAGTTGTAGTTCTTCGCCGTGTAGGACTGCCGCACATTGCTGTAATTGATGCTGGTCACATTGCCCCCGGTCACGTTACTGCCCTCTTTGCCGAAGCGACGGGCGAACAGGACGTTCAGGCGCTGGTCGGGCATCGCGGTGCTCTGGTGTGCGCTCCAATTATTCGCCAGGCTGCGACCGGCATTGGTAAGGCCCTCCGGCGTGGTGTTGTACAGGTTGCTGGGGAAGCTGGCCGGGAGTTGGCGCAGGCCGTTGTCGAACCCGAGGGCGTCGGTGCTGCTGCGGTCGCCACTGAAGAAGTCGTTCCCCGTGGTACCGACGCGGTAAGAGCCGCTGTAGTCGATCCGGGTCTGGTTCTCGGTGGGCACATTCACGGTGTACAACTTGATCACGCCACCTGCGAACTCGCCGGGCAGTTCGGGCGCGCCGGTCTTGTATACCATCACACGGTCCAACGCGCCGCTCGGCAGGATGTCGAAGCTGAACGCACGCTTGTCCGGCTCAAGGCTCGGCGCGATCACGTCGTTCAGCATCACGGTGTTGTACCGATCGGCCAGACCGCGGATCATCACGAAGCGGTCGCCCACCATGGTCACACCGGGAATGCGTTTCACCACATCGCCGGCGGTGCGGTCCTGGCTCTTGCTGATCTGTTCGCGCCCTACGCCATTCACCACTTGTTCGCTGCGGCGGGTCTCCATCACCACAGCGGTCTCGGTCTCCGTGCGACGGGTGGTCACCACGTCCACGCCTTTCATTTCCACGCTCTGGCTCTTCAATTCCACATCGATCACAGTGGCCTGTCCTGCAGCAACGGTCACCTCGCGTTCGATGGACTCGTATCCCACGAAGCTCACCGCGAGCGTATAGCTACCCGCATCCGCAGGGAAACTGAACCTGCCATCGAGGTCGGTGGTGCCGCCGGTCGTGGTGCCCTTGATGGCTACGTTGACGAACGGCATCGGCTGCACCTGTCCGGCTTCGTAGCCGCTGATGGTGCCGGTGATACTTCCCTTTTGGGCGAGGGCGGTAAGGCCCGGTATCAGGGTAAGGAAGAAGACAAGTGATCGGTACATCGCATAAGTGAACAATGGATGGGATCATTCACGGTGCAAAAGTCCCGTTCACCTGTTGCCAGCGTCTTGGCCTGGCGTTAAGGCTCTGTTATCTACCGCCCGGTCCGGTTAACTTGCCGTTAACACGGCCTTCGAGGAACCACCATTTCGGGGCATCCTTGCTGCTCTTGGCCTCCTGCCACATCGCCACCAGCCGGTCCTGCAGCAGGGTGGTGGCCTCCTCCACGGAATCGGCGACGAACACGAATTTCAATTCCTCCTGGCCAATGGTCCCGGCGGCGATCATCGCGGTGATCTGGTCCAGCATCGGTTTCCAGTACGCCCGGCCATACAGCAGGATCGGGAAGTCCTTCACCTTGCCCGTCTGGATCAAGGTGATCGTTTCGAAGAGCTCGTCCAATGTGCCCGCACCGCCAGGCATCACGACGAATGCCATGCTGTACTTGAGCAGCAGCACCTTGCGCACGAAGAAGCGTTCGAACGTGAGGCTCACGTCGAGGTAGGCGTTCGGCTGTTGCTCATGGGCCAGTACGATGTTGCACCCGATGCTGCGTGCACCCACCTCCTGCGCGCCGCGGTTGGCGGCCTCCATCAGGCCGGGCCCACCGCCGGTCATGATCGTGAACCCCACGCGCCCGATGCGCCGCGCCAGTTCGCGTGTGGCGGCGTAGTAGGGATGGTCCTCCTTGAAGCGGGCGCTGCCGAAGAAGGTGACACAGGGGCCCACGAAGTGCAGCTTGCGAAAGCCGCGGATGAACTCGCGCGCGATGCTCAGCACGCTCCGCAGCTCTTTCCAACGCGGCCGGGGTCCCGAAAGAAAACTGAGGTCGATAGGACGTGGGTCGGATGTCGGCGGCACACGACGAAAGTAGGTGCGTCCAAAGGATCAGTTCGCCAGCACCCGTTTCACGAGGGGTCGCGACCGGTCGTCGGAGAGCCGCACCATATGCAGACCTGGCGAGGTGAAGACCAGTTCGGTGCTGCCCTGGAAGCGGCGATCCGTCAGCGCACGACCACTGGCGTCGAAGGCCTCGACGCGCATCGTCGTGCCGCCGTCGGATGTGAGCGGTATGCGTTCGCCCACCCGCACGATGGACGGAAGGAGCCGGAGCGCGACAGGACCTTGCTCCTGCAGGCCAGTGCTCAGCTCGCATTGCGCGAACTGCGGGTTCACCCAGCTGATCTCATCGTCCTGGTAGCACCGCAGGGCCACGAGGTAGGCGCCATCGCAGAATGAGAGCTGCCAGGGGAAGAGGCCATATGCACCGCCGAGGCGTTCGGTGATGTACGGGCCTGGACTGAGGCTGAACATGGCTCCCGAACCATAGGCGACCACCAGCCTGCGCAGCGGTATCCCGCTGATGGTGACCGTGGATGTCCCGGTAACACTGGCCGTACGTACTTCAGAGATCTCCCACGACGGCGAGGAAACGGTCGTGTTCCAAGACTCCCCGATCACGGCATCCGCAACAAAGAGGATCTGGAACGAGCCGGTGACCGGCTCCCAGAAGTAGACCGTATCGTTCGAGCTCCGCACGTAGCGGTATGTGGATATGCAGCCGATGATGCCGGTCGTTTCCAGTAGCTGGCTTGTATGGCCCTGGATCACCGTGTCGCCCACGGACTCGATCTCGAAGATCGCGCTGTCACTGCTGAACGCGAACCGCTCGAGGTAGGTCCATTTGGCCCCGAGGGGAGCGAAGGTGGTTTGAGCGTTGGTGGAGGTGGCTCCAAGCAGAAAGGCGAGCGGCAAGAAGTGCTTGTAGGTTCTCATTGGACTAGGATTCGTTGATGGGTGGTCGGAGAGCCATCCATTAGAACCTGGACAACATACACACCCGCGTGATCAAGTGTGAAGGAATATCGGTTGCCGTGTATGGATCTCACTTCGATCAGCTGGCCCTGCATATTGAGGAGTCGCAGGATCGTTTCATTTCCGCGTGCCAGTCCAAGGTCGATCGTGATCGGTTCAGAGATCGAGCATGCGGTGGGACTTACCGTTACGAATGCACTGGCATCGGCGGGCATTCCTGTGAAAGGAGTGCAATCCATGGCTCCACCGGGCCAACCTCCGATCACGTCGTCGCGGTAGCACTGAAGGTCGGACATGAAACCCATGTCACACCCACCCCACATGCCGTAATCCCAAGGGAACAGGAATGAGTGAAGGCCGAAGCGATCAGTGATGATGCCGGTTTGCATCCATCCGCCCATATCCATGTCAACGAGCAGAACGCGCAGTATTTGTCCACCCACGGCCACTGAGCTGGTGTCAGTGACCGTCCAGATCAGCGTGTCGCTGAATTCCGCAGTAACGGGTACAGTACTGGTCCATGAATCTCCAGGAATGCTGTTCAACACATACAGCAGGTGGAAAGCACTATCGGTATCGCTGTAGAAGGAGACGGAATCATTGTTTTCGGCGATGTAATGAGCCATGTACGTACAGGGCGCGTTCCCATAGGTCAACTCAAGGTGCGAGCAAACCCGGCCTTGGATCGAAATGGTATCGAGGGAGGAAATGCGGTTAGTTGTCGGAACCCACTCGAAGAGCTGACCGGACTGTACCAGGTCCATCCCACCGTACCACCATGTAGCCCCAATCGGCGCGAAGGTGGTCTGCGCGCAGAGTGACGTTGAGAACAGGACAAGCCCGAGCAGGAGTCTTCGTATGGTCATGCGGTCGCAGGTGAATCTACAACCACAGGACGTTGCTTGTGTTATCCGCGCTGCCTTCAACAAATGGATCTTCCTACCTCGTGTTTCTACCAGCCCAAGGATGACCCACTAAGCGCATCTTTACCGATGGCGTCCTTACCCATGCCCCCTTCGTGACCATGAGAGCCATCGCGAACTGTTCGAGACCACTGCGCGTCATGCTGCTCGCCTCAACGCTTGGCTGGTCCTCGTTAGTGGGCCATGCGCAAACAGCCACGGCCATTTTCGACACCCTCGATGTCCGGCACGACCTGTCCAAGAGCGCGATCGTTCGTTTTCAAGCGGCGCGTTTCCACTCCATCGCATGCATGTATGCCGGGCGTGCGGATGACCAGCGGGCCACGGCGCTCCTGCTCTTGGATCTCGCCACGGAAATGAAGCAGGACACGCTCCTGGCCGTGGCGAATACCACGGTGTCGTACTCGTGCAGGGAGAGCGATCCAGGTACCGGCCTGCAGTATCTCTACAAGGCGCTCGAGTATGCCGAGAACGGCGGCGATCCGGACCAGATCGGATGGGTGGAGAAGGAGATCGGGGTCCTGTTCAAGCAGACCAAACAATACCGCGAGGCGATCGGCTTTTTGAAGCGGGCCGAAGGGAAGATCACGAGGATAGGGGAGGTGAACCGCATGGCCTGCCACATGAGCGAAGCATACGGCGCACTGGGAATGCAGGATTCCGCTTTGTTCTATGCGCAGCGGTCGAACGTGATCACAACACCTGCGTTCGATCCCTATGGCTATGCCCGCTCGCAGTTGACCCTGGGCAAGGCGTATGCTGCCAAGGGCGAAATGGACATGGCCGAACTCTTCTTCAAGAAAACCATCGCCGTTTGCGATTCCTTCGACGTGGCCCGTGTGATGCCTGCGGCGCTGATGGGCCTGGGGCATGTGCGACTTGCCATGCAGGACGCCAACGCCGCCATCAGTTTGGGAACAAGTGCCCTGCATGTTGCGGAGCGGACGGCCAACCTGCCCTCATCGATCGATGTCACGGACCTCCTGGAGAAGGCCTATCACGCCGCCGGGAAGCCGGACAGCGCGTATCTCATTTTGAAGCTGCATGCAATGTTGCAGGACAGCTTGGTCAATGCCGAAGCGCTGAGTAAGGTGGAGAACATGCGCTTCAGCGCGCAGTTGAAGGACAAGGAAGAGGAGCGGATAAAAGCCGAGGAAGTCGCCGCCCGCTCCCGCAACATCCAGTTCGCGATCATCGCCCTAATCGTCATCACGCTCGGCATCTTCCTGCTCATCTTCAGTCGTACATCCGTCGTTGGCGCCAAGGCCATCAAGAACCTCTCGCTCATCGCGCTGCTGCTCTTCTTCGAGTTCATCAACCTGCTCTTGCATCCGTTCCTTGATCGGGTCACGAACCATTCCCCGATCTTGATGCTCCTGGCTATGGCCGCCATTGCAGGCCTGCTGATCCCGCTGCACCATCGCATGGAAGAGCTGATCACCAATATGCTGGTGAGCAAGAACAACCGGGTGCGGTTGGAGGCGGCGCGGAGGACGATCGAGGAGTTGGAGTCGAAACCGGAGAACTGATGAGGGTACACCTGCCAAGAATGACTCGGAGCTTCGTCGCGATGCTCGCGTGTGCGTTGGGCTTAGCTGCTGCTGCCCAGACCTACACCTTCAAAGCGCGGTACGATTCGCTCGATACCCGCCACGACCTGTCGCGGCCGTTGCTCGAGCGCTATTGGATCACAAGCAATCACCACTGGGCCTGTTTCAACCGTGGGCTGAAGGCGGAGGGGAGAATGGCCGCCAAGGAAGAGTTGGAACTGGCGGAGCAGCTTGGCGTCGATAGTTTGATATCGACCGCCTCGAACCACATCGGCGATTCCTTCAACGGGTCGGCTGATGCGGCCTTGCAGTTGAAGTACTTCTATCGGGGATTGGAATACGCCCAGCGGTCCGGTAACCTGAACACAATAGGCGTTGCGCAGAAGCAGATCGCGACGGTGTACAAGTCGCTGGGCGACCTGCCGCGTGCTCTTGGACTTCTGAAGCTGGCCATTGCCAATGTCAGTTCACCCGCTCAGGTCAACCGCTCGAGCTGCCACCTGAGCGAATGTTACCGGCTCATGGGCCAGCCGGATTCCGCGCTCTATTGGGCGCAGCGGTCGAACATCATACCGAGGCCTGAGGATGATGACTATGCCTACGCGCGGTCCTACTATGTGCTGGGCGCGGCTTACGCGGCCAAGGGCGAACGTCAGTTGGCCGAGGTGCACTTCGCACGGGCCATTGAAGTGGCGGATTCCTTCCATGTGATCATCCCGCTCTATGGTTCGCTGATCGCGCGTGGACGTATGGCGCTGGACGCAGGTGATATGCAAGCCGCACTCGCTGACGGACGACGCGCCTTGCTGGTGAGCAGCGAGGGAGGCGCCCTTGAAGGATTGATCGGCGCATCGGACCTCTTGCGCCAGGCCCACAAGGCCAATGGGCAAAGCGACAGCGCTTATCACTACTTCGAACAACGGGTGATGTATTCCGACAGCTTGATCAACGCCACCAACCTGAACAAGCTGCAGAACATGGCCTTCGCCCAGGATCTGAAGGAGCGAGAGGACGCGAAGTTGAAAGAGGAGGAGGCGATCAACCGTGGGAATAACATCCAGTTCGGCATCATCGCCCTCATCGTGATCACGCTCGGCATCTTCCTGCTCATCTTCAGCCGCACGGCGGTGGTGGGTGCCAAGGCCATCAAGAACCTATCGCTCATCGCGTTGCTGCTCTTCTTCGAGTTCATCAATCTGCTGTTGCATCCGTTCCTTGATCGGGTCACGAACCATTCACCGATATTGATGCTCTTGGCCATGGCCGCCATCGCTGGACTGCTGATCCCGCTGCACCACCGCATGGAGAAGCTCATCACGAACATGCTCGTGAGTAAGAACAACCGGGTAAGGTTGGAGGCGGCACGGAGGACGATCGAGGAACTCGAAGCACGGCCGAGTGACATCAACACGAGCGAAGCACCATGAACGTGAGCACACTTCAGCAACGAATCGTTCCAATGGGCTTCAGTTTTCGAGCGCTGGCCCTGGTCATCACTCTGATCGGTATCGCACCGCTGCATGCCCAACCACTCGATACGCTGGCCGCCCGGTATAGTGGACTTCGTGTCGACTCCTTGCTCAAGCTAGAGCGCACCACCACCGATCCGCGCTCGCTCTTCGTGATCACCTCCCATCAGGTCGCTGAGTATCTCTACCTCGATCGACCCGAAGAATGCATGTCCACCGCCTTGCGGAACCTGGACATTGCCGAGGGGCTGAAGAACGATACACTCTTGAGCAGGGCGCACGCGTCCATCGGTAATGCCTTCCTTCTTGTGACCAATATGACCATGGCTTTGCAGGAGTTCAATGTCGCCTTCAACATCGCAGAGCAGATCGGGGATAGCGCGCAGATGGCATTCATATGCAAGGAGACCGCCATACTCTACAGCAGGGTCGGGGATCATGAGGGGGCATTGCGCTATATGAGGAGGGCCCTGGCCTACGGTCTGCGACCAAACACTCGTGCTCGTGGGATGTCATTGATGAGCAAGACCTACCTCGAACTCGGCGATCTGGACTCTGCCTTCTACTGCGCCCAGCAAGCGGACATTGTGAAGATCCCCGGGAAGGATCCTTACGGGTATTCCGGCTACCAAGGAAACCTAGCGACCGTGTATGCCGCGCGGCATGAACCTGACCTGGCCGAGCCCTACTTCAAGCGTGCGATCCTGGTGGCCGATTCATTCGATATGCAACAGCCGCTTGTTATCGCAGCCGCCGGGTACGCGCGATTACTCGCCGAACAAGGCCGCACTTCGGAGGCATTGCTATGGGCGCGCAAGGGTTTCCAAGCCACGGTAGGCTCACGACAACCGTTCCTGGTCGTGAAGGCGGCCGGTGCCCTGTCCGATGCGTTCCATGCCAACCGTATGGATGACAGTGCGTTCTTCTATGCGAAGGTGTGTGACGCTTATCGCGACACCATCACCCTCACGCAGAACCGGAGCCAGTTGCAGAGCCAGTTGTTCGCGCGCGAGTTGAAGGACCGCGAGGACGCCAAGCAGCGTGCCGAGGAAGTCGCCGCCCGCTCCCGCAACATCCAATTCGGCATCATCGCCCTCATCGTCATCACGCTCGCCATCTTCTTGCTCATTTTCAGCCGAACGGCGGTGGTGGGTGCGAAGGCCATCAAGAACCTCTCGCTCATTGCGCTGCTGTTGTTCTTCGAGTTCATCAACCTGTTGTTGCATCCCTTCCTCGATCGCATCACGAACCACTCGCCGATCCTGATGCTGTTGGCCATGGCCGCCATCGCCGGGTTGCTGATCCCGCTGCACCACCGCATGGAGAAGTTGATCACCAATATGCTCGTGAGTAAGAACAACCGGGTGAGGTTGGAGGCGGCGCGGAGGACGATAGAGGAACTCGAAGCAAGACCAAGTGACACCAACGCAGGTTGATCGCCATGACCAGAATGACACTTCGTCTGCAGACTTTACGGATGACCCTGACCTTCCGAGTACTTGTCCTTGCTGTTGGCTTGCTCGGTCTTGGTCCGGTGCATGCCCAGCCGCTCGATACGCTCTATGCCCGGTTCAACGTCCTTCCAATAGACACGTTGCTCCTGCGCGAAAAGGCCACCACCGACCCGCGTGTGAAGTTCGTGCTGCTCTCCAGCCTTGTGCGCCAGTATGTGTACTTGGATCGGCAAGAGGACTGCATGTCAGCAGCGCTGCGCGCCTTTGAACTCGCGGATGCGGCGAAGAACGACACGATGCTGGGCCTGGCACATTTTGGGATCGGTGTCGCCTTCTCGATCAGCGATGACACCAATGGGGCGCTGAAGCACCACAACCTCTCCTTCGACCACTACGCAAGAGCTGGTGACACCCTTTGGATGGGCGCTTCGTGCAAAGAGATCGCGGTTCTCTATGCCCGGGTCGGGGACAATGATGGCATCATACGCTACATGCGGAAGGCCATGAGCTATGGAATGCCGCCGGGGATACGCTCGCGCGGCATGGGTATACTGGCCCGATACTTCTTGGATCGGGGCGAGCTCGATTCTGCTCTCTACTATGTCCAGAAGGTGGATCAAGTCAGGTCGCCTGGCGATGATCCCTGGGGCTACGCCCATGCGAATGGTGCGCTTGCGTTGGTGTATGCGGCGCGCCATGAAAATGATCTGGCCGAACTGCACTTCAAGCGCACGATCGCTGCGGCTGATTCGTTCCAACTACCAGTGCCTTTCATACAGTACGCGGCCGGGTATTCGACCTTGCTCACGGAACAGGGCCGCACAACGGAGGCACTCGCCATTGCGCGGTCGGGTCTCCGCGCTGCAGAAGGGGTTCGCACACCGAACCTGATGGAGAAAGCCGCTGATGCCTTGGCCGATGCGTACTACGCGAACGGCAATACCGATAGCGCATTCGTTTACGCAAAGCGCTGCATCGCTTATCGTGATAGCGTGATCGCGACACAGAACCGAAGCCAGTTGAAGAGCCAGCTGTTCGCTCAGCAACTGAAGGACATCGAGGACGCTAAGCTGAAGGGGGAAGCGGCGATCACCCGCGCCAACAACATCCAGTTCGGCATCATCGCGCTCATCGTCATCACGCTCGGCATCTTCCTGCTCATCTTCAGTCGCACGGCGGTGGTGGGTGCCAAGGCCATCAAGAACCTCTCGCTCATCGCGCTGCTGCTCTTCTTCGAATTCATCAACCTGCTGTTGCATCCCTTCCTTGATAGGGTCACGAACCACTCGCCGATACTGATGCTGCTGGCCATGGCCGCGATCGCGGGGTTGTTGATCCCGCTGCACCACCGCATGGAAAAGCTGATCACCAATATGCTCGTGAGCAAGAACAACCGGGTAAGGTTGGAGGCGGCGAGGAGGACGATCGAGGAACTCGAAGCACGGCCCCAAGACACGAATGCAACGTTGAACGAATGAGCCTTCTGAAGACACTTCGCAACAACCTTGGTCCAGAGCACCGCTTGTTCCGTGTGCTTACCAGTGGCATCGGGGAAGTGATCTTGGTGATGGTGGGTGTGCTGCTGGCCTTGTGGGTGCAGAACTGGAACGACGATCGCAAGGACACGATCAAGGAAACGAAGCTGCTCCGCGAGATGCGGGAGAACCTGAACGCGGACCTGACCGATTGCCGATGGAACATCGACTTCAACGAACGCGCACTACACGCGAACAGGACCGTATTGCGGCAGTTGGAGGAACGCATTCCGTTCACCGACACCATGCGTATTCATTACGCCAAGCTGTTCGGCTGCACGCAGCTGGTGGCGAACACATCCGCCTACGACAACCTGAAGAGCATCGGCTTCAACCTGATCCGAACGGACAGCCTGCGCAAGGGCATCACCTCGCTCTATTCGGAGCGCTACACCTACCTGCGAAGCATGGAACTCGATATGGACGCGCCTCTGATGACCGATCGAATGGCCACGCAGATCGCGGACAAATTGGTATTGGATAGCATGTGGGTGAGCGCGCGACCGATCGATCCCGAAGCGCTGATGGACGACGTTGGTTTCAAGGGGTCCCTACGGATGAACATCTTCTTTCGGGGGTTCATGATCGGCCAGTACCGGAATGTCGAAGAACGGATCCTTCGTTTGCAAGAGATGATCGACGCGGAACTGGAGGGGCGGGAATAGGAGCAGTGACATACACGTATTCCTGAGCAAGAACAACCGGGTGCGTTTGGAGGCGGCGCGGCGGACGATCGAGGAGTTGGAGGGGGGCGAAGGAGTGATCGCATGTAGCGATCTCAAAGACACGCGGCCATGGTCTGAACCTCAAACGTTGCTGCGTGTACGGGTCCACCGAAGCCCACGCAGCATGAGATCTTTCATCGCCCTCCTTTCCTTATTGCTGACCATCATGCAGAGCCGAGCCACCGACCTCTACGACCAGCTCCGCGCCTTCAATCCGTACTGGGAACAGCATGCGGAGCGCTTGCATGGCATGCCGGCCCAAGCCATCGAGAACGATGTCGACTACGTGCGGACGCACCTCGCGCAAGTGTTCGGAGTGCTGTCCGCCGCGCCGACCGGTGTCCTTACTATGGACCAGCTGATGTCCCGCAATGAACTCATCGCGGTGCTCGATGACTATGCGCACCAAGGCCGCTTCCCCATCAACTACAATCGGCACGAGCGCATACCGGTCTTCATCGATGAGCACGATACCCACTGCGCGGTGGGATACTTGATGCGGTATACCGGTCACGAGGCCATGGCCCGCCGTGTTGCGGCCGCTGACAACTATGCATGGGTAAAGGATATCGCGGATCCCGAGCTTGGTGCCTGGCAGGCCGCATCCGGGTTCAGCTTGGAAGAATTGAAACTGATCCAGGGAGCGTATGACTTCTATCTACAGGATGCCTTCCTGTTGCCGGACAAGTATGAAGTACCCCAGAAGCCCGAGCAGGTGGTCCGCTACTTCGAAGGAAAGGACAAGCACAAGGTCTGGTGCTTTGGAGAGGGAGCGAACGGCGATCTGCATGGACGTTGGGAGCAGAATTACTCGAGCAGTTTGCCGTGGATCGTCGGCTATTACGAGCATGGCAAGCGATCGGGCCGCTGGAAGGAGTACTACAAGGGTACCGATAAACTCTGCCGCACCGAGCATTGGCGCGATGACAAACTGAACGGCATCCGCACGCGCTATGACCGTGAGGGCAAGGTGATCGAAACCATTCTGTTCAGGAACGGACAGGCTGTGACCAAAACGAACATTGATCACGACAGAGCCCTCCGCTGGGTGCGCAGCCCCATCGACTCTGTCACGGTCTACACAGAAGTGTTCACCACGGAAGGAGCAATGATCGCGGCGGGCAACGAGCGCATCCACAACCCTGAAGGATTGCAGTGGTTCCAGAACATCGAGCTCACTGCGCTCAACACCTTCGCCATCACCGCGCGTGATGGTGCGCCACGTCCGGAGGATGGTGTGCGAGTATCGCGTTCACCCTATTTCCAATTCGCGCCATCCATGCAGCAGATACCAGGCTCGCACACCTTGGTGGAGTACCGCAAGGAAGGCACTTGGGTCTACTACAAGGACTATCTGCGTCCGCCGGTGAGCGAGCATGCCACGCCGAGCCGACAAGGATTCTTTGAACTCGGGTACAAGCACTTCGGCACCGAGCTTTACGCCAACATCGCACGCTACGACCACCTGGAGATCACCGCCACCTACGACTCCATGCGTGTGGTTTACGCCGACGATAGGATGGTCGACTTCTTCGGCTTTGCCCCCATCGCGCAGGACCACCTACAGCTTGCCTATTATGCGCCGTTCACACGGCTCATCGACTATCACGGCTCGATCCGCTTTGATGACCAACCATCCCCCGGCCCGCTCAAGCAGATCTCCCGGCTTGATCAGAGTGGGAACCTGATCGGCGTGCGGGTCGATTACGATGCTATGGGCCAGGTGACGCGTGAGGATCGCTTCTATGTCCCGTACAAGAAGGAGGATGAAGTGCTCGGCGTGGTCGAATGACGGTCCACCTTCCTATGCGGCAATGCTGACCACGCCCTCCAGCGCTGCCTTCGCCTGCTGCACATTCTTCACGTCCTGCACGCTCACACGCAATGTTCCCGCTTTCTCATACACCTTGAACTTGCGTGGCTGCGCTTGTCCGAGCACAGATCCGAATTGACGCTGATGTCGTTGATGAAGTCGCTCTCCTCCGCGCGTGTTATCGCCACCCAGGCTGGACAATGAGCTTAGCGTAGTAAGTGCGGTGGCCGTCAATTGCCTTGACCACATATGATCCTGGGTCAAGACTTTCGACCTGAATGCTCAAAGTAGGACCACTGCTCGTTCTTTCCTGAAGAAGGACCTTTCCGTTCAGGTCGAGGATCTCGCAACTCCATACACCCAAGTTTCCTGGAGTACTGATCGTTATCCGCTCGGAAGCTGGGTTCGGGTAGATGAATATCGCACTGTCATCATTAGCCTCGTGTGTAGCCGTAGTGAGGCAAATGGGTGCCGATGTTCCGAATGACGTTGCTGCAAACGAAAGACTGTCGACGTTGAAGCCTGACGTGACCTCGAATACGATGTCGCTGATGGTCACCGGAGGAACTGAGCTGAGAACTTCGACGACCTGCTCATTGCACCCGGTGCTCCCTGAGCTATCGGTGCGGAGTAGAAAGAAATCGAATGAACCGAGGCCCGTGCCATAAGTCAAACCCGCGGCGACAACACCGCCGTCGGCCATCTCTATGGCGGAACTAGCGATATCGTTGCCCCAACCAGCCCCATAGGACCATGACCAGATAAGGCTTCCAACTGAGTCGGTTTTGAGAAGGTATGCATCTTCAGCCTGACCCGCCGAGGACCCTATTCCTCCTGAAAGCACAAACCCCCCATCGGAAGATTCTATGACACAATGAGCGTATGCCCACTCCGGGCCACCGTACATTCTTGTCCAGACCGTATCCCCCAACGCTGTGGTCCGGATCAGATAAAGACCATTTTCACTTGCGGGATCATAATGCGTTCCGAGGATGGCATACCCGCCGTCTTGAGTTTGACAAATGGATTGCCCGTCATTACCTCCTTCAAAGCTCTTTGCCCAAAGCAGGCTGCCGTTATTGCTGAGTTTCATGAAACAGAGGCCTGCGGAAACAGCATTGCTCACACTGCCGGTGATCACATAGTCTCCATCCGAGTTCTGTTGAACGGAATTCGCCTCATCAAAAGCAACGCCATCAGAGTTGAAGATCCTGGTCCAAACGGTATCACCATTTTCGTCGAACTTCAATATGCAAATGGCACCGCTGTTGATCGTATCCGTGTGAAAACCAGCAACAACGTAGCCTCCATCACTGGTTTGTTGCACTTGCCGTGCAGCGTCATAGCCTGGTCTGCCGGCACTCTTGGCCCATGTGACTTGTCCTAGCGAATCGGTCTTGACCAGGAGCATTTCCGTCTCGTTGCTGACTACCGTTCCCAAGCCGCAGAGAATGAATCCGCCATCAGCAGTTTTCGCCAAAGAGGTTGCTTTCTCGGCGCGGTTGGGACTTCCGATACGCTGTTTCCAAATGTCGTCACCCTCCATGGTCGTCTTGACCAAATACATATCAGCGTCGTACACCCATATATCCCCAGTCCAAAATGCTGGGTGTGATGTGACCCCGGCACTGGCTATGGCACCGTCATTGGTCAAAACAGTTGCTCCGGCCTCGTCGTTCCCTGTGCTACCGCAGGCCTTTTGGAAGGTGCTTTGGGCAAAGCTCCCAAGTGGGACAGCAAGTGAGATCATGAATGCAAAAAGTAGCGGCGTTCTCATGGTTGCTGCTTCTGCCCGTTTTGGATGCCCAATTCAAAATTAACCTGACCATCAGTAAAAGCCCTGTCAAGGTAATGTCTTGCGGAGGCGGATAACGTGGCCTATGCTTCGGCCCCCACTACGCCCCCCAGCGCTGCCTTCGCCTGTTGCACGTTCTTCACATCCTGCACGCTAACGCGCAACGTTCCTCCCTTCTCGTACACTTTGAACTTCCGCGGCTGCGCTTGCACAGCGCGCAGGATCGCCGTGAACGTCTCGCTCTCGAAGAAGCTGTGCTTCTGGTTCGCGATGAAGGTGCCGATGAGCACACCTTTCTTCAGGCTCATCTTCTCCAGCCCCAGCTTCTCGCCGATCCACCGCAGGCGGATCGCTTCCATCAGGTCCAGGACTTGCACCGGTATCGGGCCGAAGCGGTCCGTGGTGTCCGTGCGGAACTTCTCCAGTTCCGTTTCGTTCTTCACGTCGTCCAGCTTGCGGTATAGCGCGAGGCGTTCGGCGGTCTCGCTCACATAGCTGTTCGGGATCAGCATCGTCAGGTCCGTCTCCAGGATGCAATCGTCGCTCCAATCGCGGCTCGCACCACGTGCCAGCGGACGCTCTTCGAAGAGCTCCGAGAAGTGCTCGGTCTTCAGTTCGCGCACGGCCTCTTCCAAGATCTTGTGGTAGGTCTCGAAGCCGATGTCGTTGATGAAGCCGCTCTGTTCCGCGCCGAGAAGATCGCCTGCGCCGCGTATGTCCAGGTCCTTCATCGCGATGTGGATGCCGCTCCCGAGGTCGCTGAACTGTTCAATGGCTTGCAGGCGTTTGCGCGAGAGGTCCGGAAGCAGGTGCATGCTCGGCGCGAGCAAGTAACAGTAGGCTTTCTTGTTGCTCCGGCCCACACGGCCGCGCAGTTGGTGCAGATCGCTCAAACCGAAGTTCTGTGCCTCGTTCACGATGATGGTGTTCGCGTTCGGGATGTCCAGCCCGTTCTCCACGATGGTCGTGCACACCAGCACGTCGCTGTTGCCCTCGATGAAGTCCAGCATCTGCTCCTCCAGCTTGTGCCCTTCGAGCTGACCGTGCGCCACGCCTACGCGCGCTCCCGGCACCAGCTTGCGGATCATGCCGGCTACGAATTCGATGTTCTTCACCTTGTCGTTGATGAAGTACACCTGACCGCCGCGCGAGAGCTCATATTCGATGGCGCCCTGGATCACCACCTCGTCGTACGGATGCAAATTCGTTTGCACAGGATACCTGTTCGGCGGCGGCGTGCTGATGATGCTGAGGTCGCGCGCACCCATCAGGCTGAACTGCAAAGTGCGTGGGATCGGCGTTGCTGTTAGCGTCAGCGTATCCACCGTGGCGCGCAGCGTCTTCAGCTTATCCTTGACGTTCACACCGAACTTCTGCTCCTCATCGATGATCAGCAGGCCGAGGTCCTTGTACACCACATCCTTGCTCACCAGCCGGTGCGTGCCGATGATGATGTCGATCTTCCCTTCCTTCAGGTCTTTCAGGATCTGCGTTTGATCGGCGCTGCTGCGGAAGCGGTTGATGTAGTCCACGCGGACGGGCAGTCCTTTCATCCGAGCGGCGAAGCTCTTGGCGTGTTGCAGCGCGAGGATCGTGGTGGGCACCAGCACCGCCACCTGCTTGCTGTCGCATACCGCCTTGAACGCGGCACGTATCGCGACCTCCGTCTTGCCGAAACCAACATCGCCACAGACGAGTCGGTCCATCGGCGTGGGCTTCTCGAGATCACGCTTCACATCCTGCGTGGCCTTCAATTGGTCAGGCGTGTCTTCGTAGATGAAGGACGCTTCGAGCTCGTGCTGCAAGTAATTATCCGGCTGGAACGCGAAGCCGGGCTTGCTCTTGCGTTGCGCGTAGAGCTTGATCAGGTCGAAGGCCAGCTTCTTGACCTTCACCTTCGTGCGCTCCTTCAGGTTCTTCCACGCCGGGCTTCCGAGCTTGCTCACGTTGGGGGCCTCGCCGCCCTCATCGCCGCTGTATTTGCTCACGCGGTGCAGGCTGTGGATGCCCACATACAGGATGTCGTTGTCGCGGTAGATCAGGCGTATGGCCTCCTGCATCGAGCCTCCCGCATCGATCTTCTCCAGCCCGCTGAACACGCCGATGCCGTGGTCGATGTGCACCACCAGGTCCCCGGGTTTCAGTTGCGTGAGTTCCTTCAGGGTGAGCGCCTGTGAGTTCTTGCGGAAGCCCTCCTTCAGCCGGAAGCGGTGGTAGCGCTCGAAGATCTGGTGGTCGGTGTAGAGCGCCAGCTTCAACTCCGGATCGATGAAGCCCTCGTGCAGGTCCAGCACCAGAGGTGTGAAGGCCACCTCGTGCTCCATGTCGTTGAAGATCGAGTAGAGCCGTTCGCTCTGCTTCGCGCTGTTACACGCGATCAAATTCGTGTAGCCCGCGTTCTGCTTGTTGTGCAGGTCGCCGCTCAACACCTTGAACTCCTTCGCGAACGTGGGTTGCGGACGTTGCTGGAAGTCGATGACGAGAGCCCCGGGCTGCGAACCACGAGCCACGAGCTTGGCGTCATCGCTGGCCAAGCTCGTGGCTCGTGGCTCAAGGCTCGAAGCCCAGAACACCTTCCTGAATCCGAGCAGCCCTTTGATCAACGCACTATCCGTCGCGAGCAGTTCGCTGGGGGATGCGTGCTTTTCCTTTTCCGGAAGTCTATCGTGCGCTTCACCGAGCAATTTGAGCTGCTTGGTCGCCGCGTCGCCGATGGCTTGCAGGTCACGCATCCAGATCACGGCGTCCTCCGGCAACTGCGCGAAGAAGAGCTGCTGCCGCGCCGCGTCCTCGTCCTGCAGGTCGGGAACGATCACCGCTTCAGCCAGGCGTTCCACAGTGAGCTGGTCCTGTGGGTCGAATCGCCGCACGCTTTCCACGGTATCGCCGTAGAGCTCTATGCGATATGGCTTGTCGCTGCCGTAGCTGAACACATCCACGATGCCACCACGCACGCTGAACTGCCCCGGCTCGTACACGAACTCCACGCGACTGAAGCCCGTTTCTCCGAGCCATTCCTCCAACGTATCGATGGGTAGTTCCTCGCTCCGCTTTATGGTGAGCGTGTTCTTCACCATCGTCTCCTGGCCCACCACCAGCGGCACCAACGCCTCGGGGTACGTGACGAGCACTAAAGGCGACCCTTCCTGAGCGGAGTCGAAGGAGGGGTCGCCTTTACGCCGCTTCATGAGCACTTCGAGCACCTCCGTCCGGCTCACCCGCTCACCGTCGTGGTGCCCATCCGGATCGTACGGCGACCGCGATGGCGCTGGATAGAAGAGCAGCTCATCGTCCTTCTTCGAGTTGCGCACATCCTTCTCCTTTCCGCGCAGCGCCTCCAAGTCGTTGATGAAGTAGGCCGCCTCTTCCTTGTCGGTGAGCACGAACACATGCACACCGGGCGACTGACTTATCACGGCATTCGCGATGAGCGCCTGCGAGGAACCGATGGTGCCACTGATCTGCACGCGGGCGTTGGCGGGTTGCAAGCCTTCGGCAACACGAGAGATGCGCGCTTCGTTGCGGAAGAGGGAGAGGAGGTCGGGGAGGGAGGTCAAAACTTACTTGGTCTTAATAAGGATTCCGAGAACAACGACCAAGCCTAGCACAAGTCCGAGGATCAATGGAAGCAAGGGCAAGCCATTGTCCGGGGTCTGCTCGTCAGCCGCTTCGTTCTTCGGTTCCACATGTTCAGTCGAAACGGAGCCGCGATGATCGGGGGTCATGCGTTGTACGATCTCAAGCTCATCCTTGGACCATTCGCCCAGTTGTTGGTCATAAGAACACGGCCACATCCGGTACGCGCCGTCAATGATGTCGAAAAAGAGGAGATACGATATGCCCAGAGAGAACGCCATGTTGCAGTCTGTTCCTCCTGAAGTGATGACGATACGACTTCCCTCTTTGAGCCCTCCTTTGAACGATGTGATTATTTCAATGTCGGCAGTGTAACTCCGGGTGGTGTCCAGTACTGCCCAAGGTCCGTTCATGTCATTGTTGGACTGATGGAGTTGTACTGTGCGGCCCGTCACGATGAATGGGATGTGTGCCACAGTGTTCTCGTTCAGAGGTGCGCGTTCGCAGGTGCAGGCCAACGACGAAAACCCGAGCAGCATGATGCTGCCAAGCACAAGTAGACCGCGTCTGGATCTCATGGTCGCACGAACGCCCGAAACCCGGTGCCGCACTTCGCGGCATCGGGTTCGGGAACGGGTGCGAAGGTAGGCTGGCGCTACCCCTTCACGAACCGAAGCGTGGTCACCTCACCAGCAGATGCAAGGCGCACCACATACAGGCCGGGGGACAGGGCGGAGATATCCAGGGATGGAGCGATGCCGCTGACGCCTTCGGTGCGCACCACGCGACCTTGTCCGTCTACGAGCGTGAGCAAAGCGGGGGATGCATCTGTGCGTTCGATGCGTATGGTTCGCGTGGCGGGATTTGGGTAGAGACGGGCGTGAGGTTCAACCGGCGCATTGATGCCGGTGCTCACTACTTGCACCGGTGCGGAAGGTGCGGACACACAGCCCAACACGTCCGTGACGATCACCGTGTAGGATCCGGAAACACCGGCTTCCACGCAGGGCGTGTTGCCATCCGGTAGCGGATCGCCATTCAGGTACCATTGCGCAGTGCCGCTCGTGCTGGTACACAGTGATCCGCCCGCTTCGGTAATGATCGGCACAACAGCCATGGTCGGACACCCCACTTGTGCGCGGTAGATGTCGCCGTACGCGCCGCCGATCACGATGTAGCCATCCACGTAAGCGGCGTCGGTGATGCTGGCGTTGAGGATATCCGGCAGTGCGTTCGCCCACGTAACACCGCCATCCACGGACATCACTGTTTGTCCGCTGCTGGCCACCGCGTAGCCCGTATCGTTGTCGGTGAAGAAGATGCTCATGGTGGTCTGCGGCGTTCCGCCCATCATCGTCCAGTTGTCGCCGCCGTCGGTGGTACGGTAGTACTTCGTCCAGCCGTGCAGTGCATCGTTGAAGAACACGGTGAAGCTGCCACCCATGGGTTGAAGCGCCTGCCAGGTGACGCCGCCATCGATCGTGCGGTAGTTGTCGCCGTACTCGCCCACGGCATAGCCCTGCAGTTGGTCCACGAACCAGAGATCGCTGATGGTGATGTTGCCCACATCGAGCACGTGGGTCCAAGTGCTTCCGTTATTGTCAGTGCGGTAGATGCCGCCGAATACAGCGCCGCCACCCACGATGTGCGTGCCGCCTCCAAGGCTCCACGTGCAGCGTATGGCCACATTGGGACCGGTGCCGTTGATGCCTGTGGCGAAGTAGTCCGTGGTGCGCCCGAAGGACCCGCTACTTCCGCCGCGACAGCCGATACCATCGCTACGCAGGTGAATGCCAAGGCCACCGCCAGGTGCAAGCGCCCACGAGCGGCCACCATCCGTGGTCCGCAGCGCGTTGCCTGCCACACCAATGCTGTTGTTGGCGAAACTCATCTTGTTCACTGTGTTCGCACTGGTGCCTTCGTACAGCACTGCCCAGCTCTGGCCAGCGTTGTGGGTCACTTGTATGCGCCCGTTGGTGCCCAGCAATCCGTAACCGCTAGGGGTGAGTGCCACGCTCATATGCTCGGTGCTTCCCACTTGGATCTCCGTCCATGTGAGGCCCCGGTTCGTGCTACGTATCGTGCGCCCCCACCAACCGCAAGCCACGATCACATCGCCTTGCACGGACATGGCGTTCATGGAGTATGTGGTGTTGGAGGGGATCGAATCCCAGGTCACGCCACCGTCCGTTGTGCGGATCACCTCGCCTGCGCTGCCCACCGCCACGCCCTCTTGCGTATCGTAGAAGTGCAGGTCCTGCATCAGCACCAATTGATCGAACGGTCCAACGTTCTGCCAGGTCAGCCCACCATCCGTGCTCTTCAGCATTTCGCCCGCGTAACAACTCGCATATCCGGTGTTCTCGTCAACGAACTGGATCGCCGTCATGTAGTTGGTGGTGCTCTGGTTGCTCTGCATCAGCGTCCACGAAACACCGGCGTCGATGCTCCTGTAGATCTTGCCGCTCTGCGTGCCAACCCAGCCGAGCGTATCGTTCAAGAAGAAGACGCAGTTCAGGTGGCCGTAGGTGGGGTTGAACGAAGAGGTGGCGGTGCGGAAGCCATCGGTGGTGCGGTACACGACGCCGCTATTGCCCACGCAGATCCCGCGTTCGGCGTCCCACATGTGGATCGCCAACGGGTTGTTCTGCAGCAAGTGTTGGCGACGTTGCCAGGTCGAGCCTCCATCCTCCGTGCACAGGATGGCGCCATTGGGCGGGTCGGTGGCGTAGCCCGCCAGCTCGTTCACCATCACCAGATCCTCGAACTCACTGGTGGTCTTGATCGGCGTGACCAATTCCCATTGGGCGTTCACCGCAGACGCGGCGATGAAGAACAGTGTAGAGAGAAGGCGCATGGTCTGTCGTTTCGATATGCACGTCGAGGTACACCCCGACACAGGAATGGTTCATCCGATGGACTTAGGACTTCATCGCCTTCTCCACCATCGTCTTGCTGCCGATGTACAGGGGGCAGCGTTGGTGAAGTTCGGTCGGCTTCAAGTCGAGGATGCGCGCGCTGCCATCGGTGGCCATGCCGCCCGCTTGTTCCACGACCATGGCGAGCGGGTTGGCTTCGTAGAGCAGCCGCAATTTGCCTTTCGGTGACTTCGCGGTGGCGGGGTAGAGGTAGATGCCGCCTTTGAGCAGGTTGCGGTGGAAGTCCGCGACGAGGCTGCCGATGTAACGCGCACCGATCTTCGCCTTTTTGCAGTCCTCGATGTAGGCTTTCACGCCGGGGGCGAAGTCGGTGGAGTTGCCTTCGTTCACGCTGTAGTAGACACCATCAACGGGCGTGGTGATGTTCGGATGGCTGAGGCAGAAGGTGCCGATGCTGGGATCGAGCGTGAAGCCATTGACGCCGTGGCCTGTGGTATACACGAGCATGGTGCTGCTGCCATAGACGATGTAGCCTGCCGCGACCTGCGCGGTGCCAGGCTGCATGAAATCCTCCATCGTCGCCTTAGGTCCGGTGCTGATGCGGCGGTAGATGCTGAAGATGGTGCCGATGCTCACGTTCACATCGATGTTGCTGCTGC
>JBDTNF010000288.1:0-27168 GCA_039933875.1 Flavobacteriales bacterium
GGTACCGGCTGCGTTTCAGCGTGCAATCCAACATCCATGGCATCATGCGCGCCGGGGCCAAAGGGGCCACCCAATTCGCCGGGCCCGAGGTGATCTACGAACGCAACATCCCCTTCGACACCCAACGCCGCGACATGGAGGTCTATTTCCAGAGCGGTCTCACCGACCAGGCCGTCACACAGTTCACCAACAGCGTTTCCGAACCACAGTACTGGATCGACAATGTGGATATCAGGAGGGTCGCTGTCCAGGCGATCGTTCCCACCCAGGAGCATTTGCTGTATGCCAACGAACTAGCGAACCCGCAGACCTTCATGTTGCCAGCGGGGTGCTGGGCCGATCTGAACGGAACCCTTCTGAGTTCACCTGTGACCGTTCAACCGTTCTCTTCGATGGTGGTTTACCATGTCACCGGATCCGGTTGTGGGGTGACGCAGTCGGGATCGGTAGGTGCCAAATTCTTCCTTGGCGGTCCGATGAACTGGGGTACGGGTTTGATGCGCGCTGACCTCCGTACAGTGAGCCTGATCCCCACCACGGAGCCATATACCGCCATGGAGATCGTCTTGGAGAACGCCGGCGCCACAGTGAGCAGCGCGTTGCTCCAAACCACCGGCCCGCAGGCCATTGTGGACTGGGTGGTGCTGGAACTGCGCAACAACGATGCAGGTTATACCGTGGCAGGTCGCCGTGCAGCGCTGCTCCGCGCGAACGGGGATGTGATAGCCAGCGATGGAAGTGCGGTTGTCCCTTTCAGTGTCAGCACCACGGGTAAGTACCTGGTCGTGCGCCACCGCAACCACCTATCGGCCATGGCTACCACGCCCATCGCCAGTAACGGGCAGACGATCAATATGACACTGGGCACCACGGCCATGTATGGCTCGACACCCGTACAGGTCATCGGTAGCGAACGGGCCCTTTGGCCCGGTGAAGTGGTAGGGGAGGGCACCGTGCGCTACACGGGTTCGAGCAATGATCGCGATCCGTTGCTGGCCCTGGTCAATGCGAACGTTCCCACCAACACCGTGCAGGCCTACAGCAACAGCGACGTGAACTTGGATGGCTGGGTGAAGTACGTGGGCAGCGGCAACGACCGCGACTTCATCCTCACCACAGTGGGCGGATCGGTGCCCACGGCGACACGCGCCGTCCAACTGCCCTGAGCGGTCAGATCCTTTCCAGCGTGGCTGGGGGCATCCAGCCCACGCTGCCGTTGGGCAGTTTCACCTCATACCAGCCGTTCTGTTCCTGGAGCACAGAGACCTTGGTGCCTTTGTGAAGCACGAAGAGCGTTGTACTGCCCGCGCGCGGTTCGCTGCTCACGTCCACTTTGGGAGCAAGGATGATGGCTTCGCTATCATCGATGATCTCGGCATGCCGGGTGCCGGCGAAGGCAATGCAGATCACCAAGGCGATCAGCGCGGCACCGCTCGCACCGAGCATCGATCGCCTCATCCAGCGCTGCCGCATCGTGAAGCCCGCCGCGAGGAGTAAGAAGAACACGAGCCCGACCCACAGCGTTCGTCGCGCCCACTGATCCATATCGCTGCCGCCGCGCATACGCCCCCAGGTGGAACCGAGTGCGAAGGCAGGCAACTGGTTCACACGGTCTTTCACCTGTTCACGCGCGAGGTCCAGGTTCGCCTGCATGTCCTCGTCGCCAGGGGCGAGGCGCAGACCCCGCTCGTAGTTCAGAATGGCGCGTGGCACATCGCCCATCTTGAAATGGCAATTGCCGATGTTGAGCAGGAGGCTGGGCGAGGTGTAGTCGACGCGCACCGAGTCGAACAGATGGAGTGCCCGCTCGTAGTCACCAGAAGCATAAGCTCGTTGGGCCTGCGCCGAGAGCGAATCCGCAGCGGTCTTATCCAACACGGTCGACGCTGCTGAGTCCAAGGACAGGCCGAGGACCAGGATGAACGTGACGAGAAAGAGGAGAAGGCCGTTGGTCTTCATGCGCGAGCGCGTTGTTCGACGCGTGTGATGAGCGTTGCGGCTTCTTCGTACAGTTCCTTGCGCGGGCGGTCCTCTACGGGCGCGAACCGGGCCATTTCACAGGCGGTGATCAAGCGGGTGAAGGCTTCGGCCAATTCACTGCCATCGGCGGAGGTGGCCAGGCGCTCGCGGATCACCGGGGTGGTGAGTTCCGCCACACCCAGACCGAACTTGTCGGCCAGGTAACCCTGCAGTGCTTTGGCGAGCGCGGCGTAGAACGGTTCACGTGCGTCGCTCACCAGGGCGGTCGCGGCTTCCTGCAAGCGCTTCCGCGCTACCTGGTCCGCTCGTTTGCGCCGCGTACCAGCTATGTCCGCGATCTCCCGCTCGCGTTTGCGATGCCAGCCGAGGAACAGCACGAAGCCCACCGCTGGTGCGGCCATACCCGTCACCCAAGGCCAGGATCCGAACAGGTGATGACCATTTGGGCGCAAGTGCAGGTCGCCGGTGCGGATGTAACGGATGTCATGTTCGAGCACTTCGACATCGGTCTTCGTGGGGCGCTGCACCAATGCTGTTGGGGAGCCATCACCGGGGGATACCTCGATCACAACAGGAGCGCCCTTCAAGGTGCGGTAGGCCCCTGCTTTGGTGTCGAAGTAACTGAAGTTGATCGTATCCAATTCATAGCGGCCCTCGTGTCGGGGTATCACCAGATACTCGAACTCACGCGAACCGCTCATGCCACTGCCGTTCACGGCGATCTTGTCGATCACCTTGGGGTCGTATGATTCGAAGTCGGAAGGGAAGTTCAGCTTGGGTGACTCCAGTAGTTTCAGGTTGCTGCGCCCGGTGATCCGCACACCGATCCCGACAGCCTCGTTCGCTTTTACCGATGTCCGATCGGTGTGCACATCGAACTGCAATTCGCCCACCGCTCCGCTGAACCCGGGAGGTGCGCCGGGAGGCAATGCCATTGCGGTGAATTCCACCGAGTTGCTGCGGACCGGTATGACGGTTCCCCGGTTGAAGAACGTCCGGTTCACCACACAATCCAGTTGAAGGGCTTCGATGCGCAGTTTGCCGCTCTTCTGCGGGAACAGGATCTGCTTTTTCAATACAGCCACCCGGTACTGCAATCCGTTCACCGTGCGCAGCTGATCCTCCCAGTTCGTTTCACCCATATCCACCTCTTCGGCCCAGAAGCCATCCAGCTTTGGCAGGTCGTATTTGGTGATCTCAAGCCCTGAATAGCGGCAATAGAGCAGGTAGGTCGCGACGACCTGTTCGCCCACATAAGCCTTGTTGCGGCTCACACTCACCGTGGCGAAAAGGTTCTGATCGGATCGTTGTCCTTGCGAAGCACTCGGGTCCGATGGTGCGGCACTGCCCTTGCTCACTTCGATCGCTATGGGGTCGGTTTGGATGACACCGCCGCCCACTTTGATCCGAGCCGGTCCGATGGTGTATTTGCCAGGTGCGGTGGCCGTAAGGACCCATATGCGACTCACGGAACTGGTCATACGCCCGTTGACGTAGTTGAAGCTGCTGCTCTCCATGGGCCCCTGCGCGATCACCAAACCGCCCAGGTCGGGTGGGGCGAACCGCTCGGAGCTGTTGGAGAGTGCAATGGTCAACCGCACATATTCGCCGACGGCGATGGCATTGCGGTCCACGCTCGCGGTGAAGCTGATCTCCTGTGCATGAGCACGCATAGCGCCCAAGAGCACGAAGGCGAGGATCGGTAGTAGCTGGATCGTTCGTTTCATCTCACCAGTCCTTGTCAATGGTCACCCGTCGTGCCGGCCGCTGGCGTTCACGCACTTTCTGCTGCACATCCTTCTCCGACCGCTCCAACGCATCGAGTATACGCCTTGCATCCTGCGGTGCGATGCGCCCGGGCTGGGGTTCCATGTTCTTCGGGTCCTGTTCCCCTTCTTTCGCCTGTTGTTCCTGCTGTTGTTTCTCCTCCTGCTCGCGCTGCTGCTGTTCCTGCTTCTTCTGCTGTTCCTGCTGCTGCTGCTGATCCTTCTGTTGCTGCTGCTCCTGTTGCTTTTGCTGCTGTTGTTGTTTCTGCTGCTCCTCTTTCAACAACGCCTCGGCGAGCTTCAACAACCGGGGATCTCCCGGATACTCTTGAAGGCCCTGGTCCAGCGTGCGGAGGGCGGCACGCTTGTCCTCCTTCACGTATTGTGTCCCGGCCCGGTTGAAGTAGTCATCGGCCGAAGTAGTTTGTGCGTTGACCGCAAAGGACAAGCAGACCACCGCGGTAAGCACCAGGAGTGAACGGTTCGGGTTCATGTGGCGCTTGCAGCTTTGGTGATGGTCCCGAGCTTGTCCATGTATTCCTTCTCCTTCTGCAAGGTCGCGTCTTGTTTCAATCCCTGTTCCAATACGTTCAACGCTTCCTGGAATTTGTGTTGCTCCACCAGTTCGTCCGCCCGCTTCATGATCAGTTTCGCGCGCTCGCTCAGTTCCTTCTTCTTATCCTCCTCGTTCTTGCCACCGGCGCCGTTGGTGTTCTTGGGTCGGGCGGCGATCAGGCGTTGTGCCAGGGCCAGGTTGTGACGGGCATCCTCATCATGCGGGGTGCGACGCAGCGTGTTCTTGAACTGTTCGGCACTTTCGGTAAGCGCGGAGTCGACCAGATGGTCCAGTCGGTCACGCATCCGCTGCAATGAATCGCGCAGCACGAAGGCGTTCACCTTCCGCGCGATATCATCCCCTTCGATGCGGATGCCACCGATCGTGCCGTCCATGGCATGCGCAAGGCTATCGGCCCAGTGCGCCTGCCGCAGGCGACCGTCGCCCAGGTTGTAGGTGGCGCGTGCCTGGTCATCCGCATTGCCGGCCATTTCGCCGGCCTTGCTGAAATGGGTGATCGCGCTGTCCACGACCCCCAGTCGGTACTCCGCGTTACCCCTGTTGTGGAGCAGGCGGGCATCCGATGGTCCATTTGCGTAGGCGCTGTCGGCGGCGTCGAATTGTTCCGCGCTGTAGCGCGCATTGCCCTCGCGCAAGGCGGTTTCCACAGCGCGCTCGTGAGGGTCGCCGCAGGCCACAAGACCCATCATCGCTATGATCACGAGCGCTCTCATGCGTTGATGCCCGACCACCGGGCACGTGTATTGCGCTGTTCGCCCAGGGCCATGCCAAGCAGCAAGAGGAGGAAGCCGATGCCCAACGGCCATTGGTATTGGTCCTCGTGGGCCGTGTAGCGATAGGTGCCGGCTTCGGCTTTGTCGAGTGTCTTCAATTGCTCCACGAGTTCGGTGATCCCGCTGGAATTGTCCGTCGCCCGCACAAAGACGCCGTTGCCTTCGGCCGCGATGCGCCGCAACATGTCCTCGTCCAACCGGCTGACGACCGTGCTGCCATCGCGGTCCTTGCGGAAGCCGGTGACCTGGTCGTTCTTGCGGATGGGGAGCGGTCCACCTTGTATGGTTCCCATGCCGATCGTGTGCACGATGATGCCTTCGGCAGCGGCTTTTCGCGCAGCACCCAGCGCATCGTCCTCGTGGTTCTCTCCATCGGTGATCACGATGATGGCTTTGCTTGCAGCGCTCTCCTTGTCGAAGGACTCTTGCGCCAGTTCGATGGCGGCCCCGATGGCCGTACCCTGGGTACCCACGGAGTTCATCCCGATCGTCGAGAGGAACAACTTCGCGGCGGACCGGTCCACCGTGATGGGCAGTTGCACGAACGCATCGCCTGCGAAGACGATGATGCCGAGGCGGTCGCCGTGCAATTGGTCGATCAGCTGCGACATCGCCCTCCGCGCGGCTTCCATACGGCTCGGCTTCAGGTCTTCACAGCTCATGCTGTTGCTCACATCCACGGCCACGATCAGGTCGATGCCTTCGGCCTTCACTTCTTCGATGCGCGTGCCGTATTGGGGCGCTGCCAGGGCGATCATCACGAAGGCCAGTCCATGACGGATGAGCAGGAAACGCAGGACGACGCGCCAATTGGAGACGCCAGGGACCATGCGCACCAACGTGGCGTGCGATGCGAACCGGCTCAGTGCACGATTGCGCCATCCCAGGTCGATGAGGAACAACAGCACCATCACAGGTCCGGCGAGCAGGGCCCACAGCATCTCCGGCTTTTCAAAGCGGAAGGCTGGTACCTCGCTGTCCAACAGCCACCAGCCAGCCAGCATCACTCCCCAGACGAGCATTTCGGCCGCCAGGACGATGACCGCGGTGGCCCCCAAGCGATATGTGCCCGGTGCGCTCATACCATGCCACGCAAAAAGGTGCGATCCATGAGAAAGCTGAGCGCCAGCAATGCAGCCCCGATCCAGGCGAAGGGGAAATACTCCTCGGTACGCAGGCTATGTTCCGTCACCTTGATCCTCGTCTTCTCCATGCGGTCGATCTCCGAATAGATCTCCTTCAATTTCTTCGTGTCGGTCGCGCGGAAATATTTGCCGCCGGTGAGATCGGCGATGCTTTGGAGGGTTTGCTCATCGAGGTCGACGTCGACATAGTCGTAGCGGTACCGACCATCGGCGTAGCGCGCAACAGGAGAGAGGGCCTTGCCGCGCGTGCCCACCCCGATCGTGTACACCCGAATGCCCAATTGCTCGGCGATCTGCGCGGCATCCAGCGGTTGGACGCTGCCGGCATTGGTCACACCATCGGTCAGGAGGATGACCACCTTGCTTTTCGACTCGCTCTCGCGCAACCGGTTCAGTGCGGTGGCCAGACCCATTCCAACGGCGGTGCCGCCATTGATCAAGCCTGATGTCGCGTTGTCGAAGAGATCCTTCAGCACACGGTGGTCCGTGGTCAAGGGGCATTGCGTGAACGCCTCGCCTTCGTAAACCACCAACCCGATGCGGTCGTTCGGTCGCCCATCAATGAAGTCCTTCGCTACCTCCTTCGAGGCCTCAAGACGGTCGGGCCGTAGGTCCTTGGCGAGCATGCTGGCCGAGATGTCCAGGGCGATCACGATGTCGATGCCCTCGCGCTTCTCATCCTTCCAACTATCACTGCTCTGGGGACGCGCCATGGCCAGCACCAGCAGTGCCAGGCCCGCGAGCCCGGCTGCGAACGCCGCGGACCTCAATGGTGCGAGCAGATCCACCGGACCATGGAGCAAGGCGCCCAGGGTGGGCAGCTTCACCAGAGGTGCCCGTTCCCCCTGGCGGATGAAGTAGACCAAAGCGATCAATGCGACCAGCACCAAGGCCCACAGCATGATCGGTTTGGCGATCTCATAGGTCCGGGAGAGGTATACCGTCGCCAGGCCAACGCCGACGGCGGCGATAGCGATCCAGAACAAGGCCAGCCAACGGTCGCGATCAGGACGCATGCGCGGCAGGTGTTGGGATGTCCGCGGTCTCTTGCACGAAGCGCAGGGCGCCGGTCATCATCTGTTCGTTCTCTATTGGCGAAGGGAGGGCCTTGGCGAACTTCACCATATCCGCCAGTCGCAACATGTTCCCGAGTTGGCCGCGCTGGTCCAGCGAAAGAGCGCTAACCCTCAATTCCTGCAACAACTCGTCCGTGGTGCTCTCCATCGCAGGCACACGATAACGCTCCTCGATGTAGGCGCGCAACAGATCGGTGATGCGTGAGTGGTACGCCTTGTGCTCGCCGTTCTGCCAGAGCCGTTGTTTCTCCAAGGCGTTCAGGGCGTCGATCGTCCGTTGGTGGACAGGCACGTAGATGGGTGGGGCCTCCGCGGCAGGTCCTTCCTTTCGCTTCCGCAGAACAAGCCACAGGATCAATGCCGCCAAGGCCACGACCGCAGCACCACCAACGACCCACGTGGCATGCTCGCGCAGCCAGTAGGTAAAGCTGAACGGGAGTTCATGGATGCCCTTGATATCGCGCGCGGCGAGGGTGCTGTCCAACTGGACACCTTGCACATGCAGCAGCATCGGCTTGCTCTCCAACTGAGCGCCGTTCATGTGGAACCGGAAGGCCGGGATGGCCCAGTAACCGGTATCGAAGGAGGTAAGATGCAGGGCGCGCCGTTGGATGAAGCCGTTCTCGACCTCGCGCACTAACAGTGTGTCCACACCCGAGTCCTTTACGACCTCTATATGTTGGTTCAGCGTATCACCAATGACCGGCCATGCGATCGAAGGTGTTGCCCCGCCTCCGCGATACTGTACGCTCAGGGTCAGGGTGACCTGTTCTCCGATGCGCAGCGCTGTGGTATCCAATGCAGCGGAGACGCCCTCGTCCCAGGTCTGCGCGAAGAGGGCACCGGGTAGAAGTGCGGCTATGTGGAACAAGATCCTCATCGCGCTCCTTCGCGTTGCTTGAAGAGGTTCATCAGCGGCCGTACATAACCTTCGTGCGTGGTGATCGTCGCGTGGTCCACGCCGGAGCGCCGGAGCAACTCGCGCGTGCGGTTCTGTCGCTTCATGGCCGCGGCGCGGTAGGCATTGCGTATCGCCCGGCTGCCCGTGTTCACCCAGCGCGCCTGTCCCGTCTCGGGGTCGGCGAAACGCACAAGGCCCACGTTGGGGAGTTCGGCTTCGCGTGGATCGGTGGTGCGCAACACCACGAGGTCGTGCTTGCGGTTCGCGATCTTCAGTGCATCCTCATAGCCCTCGTCCATCATGTCGCTGATGAGGAAGGCGATGCTGCGCTTCTTGATCACGTTGTTCAGGTAGCGCAGCGCTTCGGTGATGTCCGTTCCCTTGCTCTCCGCGCGGAACTCGAGCAGCTCGCGCACCAGGCGCAGGATATGGCTGCGACCCTTCTTCGGCGGGATGAACTTCTCCACCTTGTCGGAGAACAGGATCAGGCCCACCTTGTCGTTGTTCTTGATCGCCGAGAAGGCAATGGTGGCGCAGACCTCGGTGATCAGTTCGCGCTTCAGTTGCGTGGCCGTTCCAAAATCCTCCGAGCCGCTCACGTCGGCCACGAGCATCACGGTCAGTTCCCGCTCCTCCTCGAACACCTTCACAAAAGGATGTCCGAACCGTGCCGTCACGTTCCAGTCGATCGTGCGCACCTCGTCGCCATCGCTGTATTCGCGTACCTCACTGAAGGTCATACCCCGCCCCTTGAAGGCGCTGTGGTACTCGCCGCTGAAGATGTGCTCGCTCAAGCCGCGTGTTTTCAGCTCGATCAAGCGCACCTTCTTCAGGAGCTCCTTGGTATGTGAGGCCGTGTCCATGGTCAGGTGCAACAGGCAGGTCAGCGGCAGGAAGCGATCAGCTACTGCTCTTGTCCCTGCGATCAGGGGACTTCCACCGTGTTCAGCACACGGTCGATGATCTCATTCACCGAGATGTTCTCCGCTTCGGCTTCGTAGGTAAGGCCGATGCGATGGCGCAGGATATCGGGGCAAACGGCCCGCACATCCTCGGGGATCACATAGCCGCGGCGCTTGATGAAGGCGTAAGCCTTCGCTGCCATGGCCATGTAGATGCTCGCCCTCGGACTACCGCCGAAGCTGATCAACGAGGTGAGGTCCGAGAGCTTGTACTGGTCGGGTTTGCGCGTGGCGTAAACGATGTCGACGATGTACTGCTCGATCTTCTCGTCCATGTAGACCTCACGCACCAACTGGCGGGCGGTAAGGATCTCCGAAGGGTGTACAACGGTTTGCGGCACCGGCATGCCACCCGGACGAACGTTCTGGCGGATGATGAGTTTCTCCTCCTCCTTGCGCGGATAGTCCAGGATCACCTTCAGCATGAAACGGTCGGTCTGCGCTTCGGGCAGGGGGTAGGTGCCTTCCTGCTCGATCGGGTTCATGGTGGCCAGCACCAGGAAAGGCTCGGGCAGGGGATAGGTATGCGCGCCGATGGTGACCTGCCGCTCCTGCATGGCCTCCAGTAAAGCGCTCTGCACTTTCGCCGGCGCCCGGTTGATCTCGTCCGCCAGGATGAAATTGCTGAAGATGGGTCCCTTGCGGACCGTGAACTCCTCGCTGCGCTGGCTGTAGATCATGGTGCCGAGGAGATCCGCAGGTAGCAGGTCCGGGGTGAACTGGATGCGGCTGAACCCGGCGTCAATGGTGCGGGCCAGTGCTTTGATCGCCATGGTCTTCGCCAGGCCGGGCACGCCCTCCAACATGATGTGCCCATCGGCCAGCAGTCCGACCATGAGTTTCTGCACCATATCCTTCTGCCCGACGATCACCTTCTCCATTTCGCGGTCGATCAGGTCCACGAAAGCACTGGCGTGCTGGATGCGCTCGTTCAGTGCGCGGATGCTTTCCGAGGTCACCGGTTCGTGGACCGGCGGGAGGGTCTGTTCCATGGTTGTTGAGGGCCCCGGCCTGTGGCCGAAAGGTTGAACGCAAATTTGACCCGAGTAATGCGGGAGGCCAAGCCCACCCGGTTAAAGAGTGTTAACCTGTGGCTCATGGCCGGGCGGCACGAGCGGGGGGCGATCATGGTCCTTTGGATACACGACACCGGCTACCGTCGAAGTGGGGTCATAAGGCTCGTAGCCGTCAACACACGTCCCCCGCATCTGGTCCTGTCCCTGCGCGTGCGCCTGCTTACTTTCGACCGCATGGAGACCACCACTCGCGAACTCACGCTGGCCGAAGCCACGGAACATGTACGCACCTTCCACGATGCCTTCGGGATACCGAATGCCGACAAGCCTTTGGGCAATATCGGTGACCGCGATGCGCTTGTGCGGTACAAGCTGATCCGCGAGGAGAACGAGGAGTACCTCGATGCCGCGTTGCGTGGTGATCTGGTCGAAGTGGCCGATGCCCTTGGCGACATTCTTTACATCCTCTGCGGAACGCTGCTGAAACACGGTCTCGAACACAAGATCGGCGAGGTCTTCCGCGAGATCCAGCGGAGCAATATGAGCAAGTTGGACGCGAACGGGAAACCCATTTACCGCGACGATGGCAAAGTGCTCAAGAGCGAGCTCTATTTCAGGCCGGATATTGCTGCGATCCTGGAGGAATGATCAATGATCAACACCCCATGTCCAATGTTCAAGTGAATACGGATCCACTTGGATATTGATCATTGACCATTGCCAATTGGATATTCCATGCACCTCCCAACCCTTCTGAACAAGGCCCGCTCCTCGCGCCTCACGCGGTGGTGGCTCAACATGCTCCTACCGTGGACGGTCCCGTTCAACCGACCGCACGGTTTCAAGGTGCTGCCATTGGCTGCGGGTGGTATCAGCGTGCGCATCCCGAACTGGCGCATCAACCGGAACCACATCAACGGTATCCACGCCTGTGCACTGGCCACAGCCGCCGAGATGTGCAGCGGGCTTAGCGTGCTGGAGCAACTTGATCCAAAGAGGTACCGCCTCATCATGCGCAGTTTGCACATGGAGTACCACTACCAGGCGAAGCAGGACGCCCTGGCGACTTGCACACCCACCGCTGCGGAGATCGACGAAAAGGTCGTTCGCCCATTACAGGCACAGGATGCGGTGGACTACACCAGCACCGTGCTGGTCAATGACAAAAGCGGCAATCACCTTGCTACCGGAACGGTTACATGGCAGGTGAAGGAGTGGGGGAAGGTGCGGACGAAGAAGTGAGACCTTGTTGAGAAGAGCCGCTACATATCTTCAGGGGAAGCCACTTTTGGTACTTGCATTGGCGACCATTTGCGCTGCACTCTTGTATGCCGGCTGGACGAAGTACTGGTGGAATCAATGAGCCCGAATTCGGAAGTCGTGGATCGATGCGAGATACAATGGGCTGGTGACCGAACGGTACATGGTTCCGAATAGCCATGCCGAAACGCACACCATCCTGATCTCCGATGATCATCGAGAGGATATTCCTTGGTACGGGGTATACGAGCAAGTCTCGGTTGGCGATAGCGTGCTGAAGGAAGCTAGTAGAAAGGACATGACCACCAAACGGCCTGATGGTAGCACCTCAAGCTTTTCCTTGTTTGTAGAGGAGCGGCTGTGGACGTGGGACTGAGAGCTGTGGATCTCATGAGGGAAGTCGTTTTAACCACCCCGCCGCGATTACTGCGCGACCATGTGGTTGTGCAGCAACATCTCGCCATGCCGCTGGATCATCGCCTTCATTTCCTCGGTCATCTCTGCTAAGCGTTCCGGCTCGGTGATGCGGAGGTCTTGCTTGCACAGCGTATCCGTCCGGTAGTCGTAGAGCCCGATCGACTTCTCCCCATCGAAGAGAAGCAGTCGGTCATCCTCTATCAGCCGGTACTGGCCGCCAAGCTGTATGGCAGCGCGGTTCGGCCGGTCGCGCTGGAAGATACTTTGTCCGAATGTGTTCACATCGCCTGAGTATCCGGCGAGGCCCAGGATCGATGGCAGCAGATCAAGGTGTTGCGCGACACGATCGTCGTTCCCGCTGAAGCGACCATCGGGAGCATAGAAGATGATGGGCACCGCGAAGCGACCGGCCGGGTTGGTGTACCAAGGTGGATGATCGTTGTATTGGAAGGTGTGATCGCCGGTGATCACGAAGACCGAGTTCGCGAACCAGGGTTCTTCGCGGATCCGCTCGAAGAAGCGCCGCACGCTCATGTCCATGTAGCCCAGGCTCTCGTGGATCTCCTGGCCACCGCTCGGGAATTTGCCGCGATAGCGCTTGGGGATCACGAAGGGGTCGTGCGAGGAGATGGTGAACTCCACGGCGCAGAAGGGCTGGGGCAGTTCCTTCAAGCGATCGGCGACGAAGCCGAGGAACTCCTCATCGTAGATACCCCAGTGCCCATCGTAGAATTCGTCATGGCCGAATTCATCCTTGCCGTAGTAGCGATCGAAACCGCACGCTCGGCTGAATGAATCGAACTTGTACTCGCCATTGAGCCCACCGTGGAAGAAGGCGGTGTTGTAACCGATCCTCTTCATCCGGGTCCCAAGCCCCTCAACGGCATTGCTGGCATAGGCCGTGTTCATGAACGCATCATCGGTGAACGAGGGGGTCCCCGAGAGGATCGCGCACATGCTCTTGTTGCTGCGTTCGGCGTTCGCGTATGCTTTTGAGAGCACGAGTGAGCGACCGCACAACGAATCGATGAAGGGTGTATACCCCTTTCCTCCATTCAGCGCACCGACGTATTCGCGGCCCAGGCTCTCGATGATCAGAAGCACAACGTTGGGTCGTCGCGAGGCCGTGTCGCCATGGATCGTATAGCGAAGTGGCATCAGTCGGTCGAGTGTCGTGGGGTCGAACCAGTCGTGCTGCTTCAAGGGTGGCTCGGTGAGCGAGTACCCGAAGGTGAACGCCGAGTTGGTGACGAGCGGCGCGTAGGCCGGACCAACATGATCCGCTGCATGCGCGGGTGACAGCCCTTGGTATTGCCAGCCACCACGACCGACAAGGAAGAGCAGTGCCGCCAGCGCGACGAAGGCGCCGATCTTCGGCGGCATGGGCGGCGTAAGGCTCACCCGCGTGACAGGCCGACGTGCGAGCCGGACGACAACGAATAGCGCGCCGATGAAGAGTAGCGTGGTCCACCAGTAGTTCAACGCCATGGCCGGCAGTTCGCGCAGCCCCGCACCGGTCTGGCCGAGCACGTCGCTCGTGAGCCGCTTACCGTTGAAGCCATAGTAGGGCAGGTCGATGCAGCACAGCAACAACAACGTGCCGTTCACCACCACGAAGAGGATCGCCAGCGATCGTCGCCACCAAGCCGCGTTGGCCCAGGGCACCGGCAGCAGACAGAGGATGATCCACACCGCGTTCGCGACCGTGATCGTCATCGCATCGAACCGAAGGCCCTGCACGATGATCACCATGAACTGCCCGACCTCCAGTGCCGGGAACGAGGCGTGATGGACCGCGAAGAACACCCAGCGCAATGCGGTGAACAGCACCAGCACGACGCCCAAGGGCTTCAGCAAGGCGAGCGATGTTCGCAGGGATGCGCGCATGCGTTGCCTGTCAGGCCTTCTGGATCCGTTTCAGCGAACTCGCGATCAACATAGCCACGACGGCTCCCAAGAAAGCGATGCCCATGTCCTTCTGTGCGTCCCAGATGTCGCCTTGCGAACCGAGGTAGGCGGCACCCTCCGCTGGGAAGAACACGTCGGCCACGGCCCATTCGATCAGTTCGTAGGCTGCACTGAAGCTCATCGTGATCTCCACGGGCAGGACCCAGCATACCCATACCGGCCAGCGGAAGTGGTTCTTGAACCAGTCACGCATGGGGTAGGTGAGGAGCAGTCCGAAGCTACAGTGCACGATCCGGTCGTACGGGTTGCGCTCCAAGTGGAGGGCGTCCTTCAGCCAGTATCCGAAGGGGTTCTCGGCGTAGGTGTACATGGCGCCATAGATGTGGAGCAGGATGTACACGAGCATCATCGTGTAGCTGAGGTCGCTGAATTTGAACCTGCAGTGGGAGAGTGCCAGGCCTCCGACAAAAAGGAAGGTGAGCGTGTTCTCGGTGAACCAGTTGGCGCGGTTCGGAGTGCCGGCGAATGTCCAAAGCCACACGAGAAGGAAAATGCCGAGATAGACCTTCAGCAGCGTGTGTTGCCTGAACGGGACACGGCCGACCGAAGAAGCGGTGGTAAAGTGCATGCGGCAAGGTATCACCGCACGGCCATGCTAATCCTCCTCGGCTGCCTTCACCTTCTTCACCATCGAGAGACGGTATCCGAAGGTGAGGGAGTAGACCACGTTCTGCACGTTGGTGTACGCATCGAAAGGAGTGAGGCTGGTCTGCGCCCGCACATCGAAGGCGGTGCGCGGCCCTTCCATGCCCAAGCCCACCACGCCACTGAACTGGAAACGTTGCTCGTCGGACGACAGGGTATACTTGTTGTCGTCCGTTTTGTCGCCGTAGAGCCATGATTGATAACGGCCTGAAACGAACATGCCGAAACTCGGGCCGATCAGCAGGTACATGCCGTCGGGTGCGGCATCCGTGGAGATCTTGACGTTCACCGGGATCTCCAGGTAATGCAGTGCGCTCCGCGAATGCACGCCTTGTGTCTGGTTCCGCACTACGGCTCCTTTGGTCATCCACAGCAACTCCGGCATGATGCTCACTTGCGGATGTACCGGTGCTTCGATATACCAGCCGAGGATAGGGGCGAGGAGCAGGTCGTTCGTGTTCTGGAACAAGCCACCAACACTTTGGGTGGCCATACCCAGGCCTAGCCGCGGCCCGTGATGGCCATCCTGCGCCATGCATGTAAGAGACATCAGGAACAGACCGATGAGGAGGGAACGCATAACGCGAAGGTCGGATTTGTATCCGATCCCGGCTCAGGGCCGTGCTTTGAGGGCGGCCATTTTCAGGACGGCCACCGCGCAATCAATACCCTTGTTGCCGTGCTTGCCACCACTGCGGTCGCGCGCCTGTTCGATGGTATCGTCCGTGAGCAAGCCGAAGATGACCGGCAGGTTGAACTTGAGCCCCACCGCCATGATCCCCTGTGTGGCGCCCTGGCATACGAAGTCGAAGTGTGGCGTTTCGCCACGCACCACGCTGCCCAGGCAGATCACACCGTCGACCCCGCCCCGCTCAAGCAGGAACTGTGCGCCGGTCGCCAACTCAAAGCTGCCGGGCACCCACGCTTCGACGATGTCCTTTTCAGCAACGCCGTGTTTCAGCAACGTCTCGCGCGCACCACGGCGGAGCGCATCGGTGATCTCCAGGTTCCACTCGCTCACCACCAGGGCGAAACGACGACCAGCGCCACTGGGGACGCTGGTCGGGTCGTAGTCGGAAAGGTTGTGTTGTGCGGTCGCCATGGCGATGCGCAGGTGTGGATCATCCGCCCATGGCCTCGGCGTGCCCGGCGTACTTGCGCGCCTGGCTGGCCTCGGGGCTGCTGGGGAATTCAGTGGAGATGCGCTTGAAGCACTTCGCCGCTGCGCTCCAGTTGGATCCCTGTTGGTGGAGGATGCCCGCTTTCATCAGGTACATCGGCGTGGTGAACTCGTTCACTTGCATACCTGCGGCTTTCTCGAATTGCTTCACCGCCTCGTCGGTGCGACCGAGTTCCACCAAGGCGTCGCCCTGGTTGCCCACCGCCATCACGCTGAGGACCTCATCATCGAGGTCGGCTTCCTGGTAACTGGCCAGGGCGGCCTCATAATCACCTTTCTGCATGTAGATGGCACCCAGGTAGTAGTTGGCCAGTTCACCGCTCGGGGTGCTGCCGTAGTCCGCGGCGATGCTCGCGAAGCCGGGCCACTGCTCGTCGCCGTTCATCGCCTTGTCCAACGAATCGATCTCGAAATAGTACTGGGCCTTCCAGATCATCTCGCTGGCTTCGGTGGCCTTGGGTTCGGCAACGAACTTCTTGTAGCCGAGGAGGCCTCCGACGACCACCAGCACGCCGACCGCGCCGAAGGTGATGGCCTTCTTGTTCTTGTCGAGGAAAAGCTCCGTGCGGGTGTACACTTCGCCCAGGTCCAGGTCGGTGCCTGTGCTGGCGTCTTGGGTGGTCTTCTTGCTCATCGATGGGAATTCAACGAAGCCATGCCATGCGGCAGGCGGGCGCAAAAGTAGACCTTTTGGGGACTTGGGAAAGCGGTGTCGAGCGCGACCGGCGACCACCCGCCAGCATGACCGCCGCCCGCACCGTGTGGCCGTTAGCTTTGGCCTCCCGATGAGTTTCCACCTTTCCCGCTTGACCCTGCTGCATTTCCGCAACCACCGCGAGGCGGAAGTGGAGATGGGGCCCGAGGTGAACTGCTTCGTCGGGCCGAACGGGGTGGGCAAGACCAACTTGCTCGACGCGGTGCACTACCTGGCCTTGGGCAAGAGCTATTTCGACGCGGTGGACATGCACAACATCCTGCGTGGCGAGGAACTTTTCATGCTGCAGGGCATGATGACCACCACGGAAGGAGAGGATGCCATCCTATGCAGCGTGCGCAAGGGCCTGCGGAAGATCATGAGCCGCAACCGCAAGGAGTACGAGCGGTTGGCCGATCACGTGGGTCGCTATCCCGTGGTGATGATCACGCCATTCGACGGGCAGCTGGTGCTCGAAGGCAGCGAAGTACGACGGCGTTTTCTTGACGGGCTTATCGCGCAGTTCGACAAGACCTACCTGGAGGCGCTGATCCGCTACAACCGCGCGCTGGCCCATCGCAATGCCCTGCTGAAGCACTATGCGCAGAACGGCGGTGGATCGCGCGAAGCCCTGGAACCGTGGGATGAGGAACTGATCGCTCATGGTACCACCGTGTTCGAGGTGCGCAATGCGTTCATGCACGATCTGGTGCCCCTGCTGGAATCCCACTACAAAGGCATCAGCTCGGGTCCTGAGCACGTGGCCTTGGAATACCGCACGGCCCTTGCTGGCAGCGGCTTGCGCGAACTGCTCACCGGATCATGGGATCGTGACCGGTACGCGCAGCACACCACCGTGGGCATCCACAAGGATGACCTGGTCTTCACACTCGATGGCGAACCCCTGAAACGATTCGGCTCGCAGGGCCAGCAGAAGACCTACCTGATCGCCCTGAAGCTGGCGCAGTTCGACCTGACACAGGCGCGCAGTGGCAGCCGCCCGATCCTGCTGCTCGACGATATCTTCGACAAGATCGACCCGCAACGCATGCGGCATCTCTTGAAATTGCTCAGCGATCAACGCTTCGGCCAGGTGCTCATCACCGATACCGATGCCTCGCGCCTGCACAAGGCCCTCGACGGCCTGGACCTCGATACGCGGTTCTTCCAACTCACCCATGACGGCATAACCCGTGAAAAAGCGCAACGAACAGTCGCTCGGTGACGCCATCGGCCTGCTGATCGATTCGACCGGCATGCGCGAGAAGATGGACGAGCTCGACATCACCTCGGCATGGGACGAAGTGGTGGGCGGCATGGTGGCGCGCCACACCGTCACCATCCGCCTGCGGCGCGGACGCCTGGTGGTGAAAGTGGACAGCGCGCCCTTGCGGCAGGAACTCACCTACATGCGCGGAGCCCTCATCGAGATCCTGAACCGTCGTGCGGGCAGGCCCGTGATCCGGGAGATCGTGCTGGAGTGATCGGGAAGCATTGTCCACTCATCGTTGTTCGTGGTTCGAAGTAAGTTCTCGAACAACGATCAACGAACCCCGAGCAGCGAACTCCTCCTCAGAAGCGCTCGCGCCCGCTGAAGAAGAAGTCGCCCTCGAGGCGCGCGTTCTCGTCGCTGTCGCTCCCGTGCGCGGCGTTCTTCGCCTTGCTCTCGGCGAAGCGCTTGCGCAAGGTCCCCTCCGCGGCCTGGGCCGGGTCGGTGGCCCCGATCAACGTGCGGAAGTCCTCCACGGCGTTGTCCTTCTCGAGAATGGCGGCGAAAATGGGCCCGCTGGCCATATAGTCCACCAGCTCGCCATAGAAGGGGCGCTCCTTGTGGACCAGGTAGAACGTTCCGGCTTCCTCGGCGGAAAGACGGGTGTATTTGAGGGCGATGATGCGGAAGCCGCTACCGATGATCATATCGATGATCTTGCCAGCGTGCCCGGCGGCCACAGCCTCGGGCTTGATCATCGTGAAAGTTCTGTTGCCTGCCATGGGGGTTGTTGAAAACGCGGCGCAAAAGTAATCGGGGCCGGGCACATGGAGCGGGATCGCGCATCCTTCCTTCGCAACATGGACGGAGAAGTCCTCCTGTCCCTGTCCCGCCAACCGTTCCTTTCAGCCCACGATCATGAAGTCCCGTACGCTTTCCCTGGTGCTTTGCACAGCCCTCGCCGCCTGCGGCGGGAATGAACCTCCTGCCGACAAGGCCCCAGGCCTGGTCATCGGTGGCGACGACGCCGGTGCGAGCCCGGCCAGCCTCTACCAGATGCCCACACCCAATGAGTTGTTCGGCTTGGTGAAGGAACTGGCCGGCGAAAGCCACAAGGGGATGTTGAACCCGGCCAGCAATGCGGATCGCTACGTGACGCTGAAAGCCCGTGCGTTCAACTTCGGTGTTTACAGCACCGATCTGGTCTACGCGAGCTGCTTCAAGATGAACGTGGAGGTGGCGCGCTACTACCTCACGAGCAAGAAGATGGCGGAGTCGCTCGGTGTCACCACAGCGTTCACGGACAATGATTTCGTGCGGCTGGAAGGCAATCTCACCCGGGGCGATTCGTTGGAGTTCATCAGCAATGAGGGTTACCTGGCCGCCTACGGGAAACTGCAGGAGGAAGAGATGGGACCAACGCTGGCGCTGGTGCTGGCCGGCGGGTGGGTGGAGAGCATGCACCTGGTGATGCGCCAGATCGATACGTTCGGGAAGAACGATGCGCTGATGCTGCGCGTGGGGGAACAGAAGGTGACCCTGGAGCACCTGATCAAGTTGATGGGTGCCAATGAGTCCAATGCCGATGTGGCCGGTCTGTACAAGGAGCTGGTCGCCATCCGCGACATCTATGATCAGGTGAACGTGAAGCGCGTGGCCCACGAAGGACTGTCCACTTCAGGCCGCATGGTGCTGGGTGATGACATGCGGATCGACCTGACCGCGGAGAAGTACAATGAGCTGGTGCAGGCTGTGGAGCGCTTGCGCACCGCCTGGACCGCAGTGGAGGACAAGACCAACGCATGAACATCATGAAGCCTACGATCACATCCTTCCTCACGGCCGCCTTGGTCATCGGTACCTCCGTCACACAGGCCCAGTACGACTGCGCCGATTACCAGAAGTTCAACTGCGAGCGTTCAACGGACAGCCGGTTCAGCCTGAACGGGCAGAGCCGCAGCGCGAGCGTCAAGGTCGGCGAAGAGACCGAGTTGAATATCATCGTCTATCGCGGCCAGGACTACCGGATCTCCGTATGCCACGATGAGAAGATCCTGGGCGAGCAGTTGGCGATCCGGTTGGTGGAGAAGACCCGTGTGCCGCATGACGTGGAGGAAATGGTGACCACAACGGAGCCCGTACTCGATGAGAACGGCAAACCGACCGGCACCACGCAGGAGGTGCGCACCAAGAGCACGAAGAAGGTCTATGACGAAGTGGAGAAAGTGTTGTGGGATAACACCGCGAGCGACATGGTGCAGGAGATCGAGTTCTCCTGCACGGCCACCAAGCGCATCGCCGTGGAAGTGAACGCGCCCGGACCTGCCGAGGATACGAAGAAGAAGAGGGACGACGGGACGGATATCGGCTGTGTGGGCATACTGATCGAGCACATGCCCACACCGGGTTTGGGCTTCTGAACGAGCATACGAACACGTGCGACGGGGCGGCTACCTTAGCCGCCCCATGCTTTTTCCTTCCGCCCCCGACCAACAGGTCGGTGAACTCAAAGCGCTGCTCGCCCGTCCGAAGCGGATAGCCATCGTTACCCATTACAACCCCGACGGCGATGCCATGGGTTCAAGCCTCGGCTTGATGCATGTATTGAAGGAACTGGGCCACAGCGTGCAGGTCGTGCTGCCGAACACACCATCGGCCTTCCTGCGTTGGATGCCGGGTTTCGCCGATGCCCAGGCCCTCGACGTGAGCAAGGAAGGTACGGTCGCCGCGATCGCGGAATGTGAAGTGCTTTTCTGCCTGGATTTCAACCAGACCGATCGTGTTGGCGGCCTTGAAGCCGCGGTGAAGGCAGCGAAGGTGAAAGTGCTCATCGATCACCACCAGGACCCCGGGCCTTTCGCTGCGATCACGTTCTCCGATACATCGGCTTGCGCCACGAGCCAGATGGTCTTCGATATCCTCAGCGCGTTGGGATATGCCGATCGCATCGGCACCGATGCTGCGACCTGCTTGTACACCGGTATCGTCACCGACTCCGGTTCGTTCCGTTTCAGCAGCACCACCCCGCACACCATGCGTGTGGCCGCCGACCTGATGGATCGCGGCGTTGCTGTTGCACCCGTCCACGAAGCGATCACTGATGATAATCGCCTGGAGCGACTGAAGCTGCTCGGCTTCACCCTGAACGAACGATTGACGGTGATCCCGGAACTGGACACCGCGATCATCAGCCTGAGCCTGGCGGATCTCGCGCGGTTCGACTTCCGATCCGGCGATACGGAAGGCTTCGTCAACTATGGGCTATCCATTCATGGCATCCGACTGGCGGCCTTCTTCGTGGAACGGCCCGAACTGATCAAGATCAGCCTTCGCTCGAAAGGCGACCTGGTCGTGGACCGTTTCCTCAAGGAACACTTCAATGGCGGCGGACATCGCAATGCGGCTGGAGGCCACGCAACGGGATCTCTTTCCGACGCGGTGGAGCGCTTCCGAGCGCTGCTGCCGGCATTGATCGCGAGCTTTCCGGCATGAAGTCCGTCACGGTGATAGCGATGGTGATCCTCGCCGGTTGTGGAAGTCATGGGAACACCGCGGTCGAGCCTCAGGAGGCGCCCAAGCCGATCGATCTGTTCGCAGAGAACCGCGATGCGGTCAAACTGGAGAACCGTGACATCGATCTGTATGCGCAACGGAACAGCCTTGAACTGGAGAAAAGTGGTACCGGTGTGCGCCATCGGTTGCTGCGCGACAGCGCAGGACCCACCGCCCGGCCGGGTGAATGGGCCACAGTGAACTATCGCATGGAATTGCTCAACGGCGACTCGGCCTACGCGAGCGAACCGGGTAAGCCAGAGTCGTTCAAGATCGAGGAGGACGATGTGGAAAGCGGCCTGCACGAGGCGATCCAAAAGCTCTCACCGGGTGACAGTGCGGTCATCATCATTCCTTCCTATCGGGCATACGGCCTGATCGGGGATCAGCAGCGCGTGCCCATGCGGAGTTCGGTGGTCTACCATATCGGGTTGGTCAAGGTGAGTGTCGGCCGATGAGGTTTTCGGCCTGGCTTCTCCTTCCTGTGCTGATGCTTCTTTCCGCGTGCGGAGGTTCGCCGTACTTGGGTTACAAGGAGGTTGAGGACGATGTGCACGTGCGCTTGCTTTCCTTGGGTGATGGCGAACGCCTCGCAACGGACAGTGACAGTGTGCACGTGCGGTTCCGCGTGTCGCACCTGGAGGAAGAGCCCGGTTCGTTCCTGAGCACGGAGCGTTGGTACGCGACGAAGGACCTTCGCTCGGGTGCCATGCTGCCCGTGTTGCGCCGGTTGCACGAAGGCGATAGCATGAGCGTGATCGCCCCGGCCGGACAGCTGCCCTGGCAGGCGATCGCCAACGGACCGGTGGAACCCGTTGCGGACACGGCGCATATGCGTACGGAGTTGAGCTTGCTGGCGATCCGCACACCCGCTTTGATGCGCGCCGAGGAGGAACGCCGCCGGCGCGAGGACCCCGAAGGCTTCGAGCGCCGGTTGATCGGTGCTTATCTGGTAAGCGCACCGGAAGGATGGACACGCTGGGGCACCAGTGACATGCACTACATCATCACTGGCGCGGCTGCCGATACGAACAGGGTCAAACTCCATGAGACCGTGATCGTCGCCTGGGTAGGGAAGCGCCTGGAGGATGGGCAGGTGTTCGACGACACACGCAAGAACGGATCGACGTTCACCTGGCGCTACGGCGACCCTGATCAGGTGATGAAGGGGATCGAAACGGCTGTGAGCCTGCTCCGCGAGGGGCAGGAGGGGCGGTTCATCATTCCTTCATCCCTGGCTTTCGGTGCGAAGGGGATCTCTGGTACGCTGGATCCATGGACGCCCGTTCTCTATACCGTGCGGCTTGAGAGGGTGGAACGTCCCGATAGAACCCTTTGAACCATGCTTCGTAGGAACGCGCCATGCGACGCATTGCGCCTGCGTTCTTCCTTTCGTGCGTTGCCTTGAACGGCATCGCACAAGAGCGCTTTGGTATCACGCACAGCAACTATGCGGGTACCGATGCTGCCTACCTCAACCCGGCGCGTCCCGCAGGTCAGTGGCCCTATGCGGATATCCGCATTCTCGGCGACGATCTTTTCCTGTGGAACAGCCTCGTGGCGTGGTCGCACCGCGAGCAACGGTTCCTGGGTGAAGTGCGTAGTGGCTTCAGCGGCCCCACAGCCGGAGAGGTAGTTCTGCGCGGATCGACATCGGCACGTACCCACCGGGGTTTCGTGCAGGAGAACATCCCCGGTCCGGCCTTCTCCCTTTCAATGGGCCGAAGCACCATCGGTGCCGGCATCCGTGGTCGCTCGTACACAAGTGTCACGGGTCTGGCGCCGGCAATGGGCAACTTCATCTTCAACGGACTTGGCTATCGTCCGCAACACGGCATCCGCTACCACGATGAAGGCACACGGGTGCTTGCCGCAGCGTGGACGGAATTCACTGTGAGCTATGCCCACATCCTCAGGGCCGAAGGCTTCGGTTTGTTCAGTGCGGGTGCTTCGGTGCACTACCATCTGGGCCATGCAGGGGGGGCGTTGCAATTCGACGATCTGGATTACACCGTGGTGGACAGCGCTCAACTTGTGGTGCATCAGGCCACCGCACGGTATGGCTTTGCCATGCCAGCGTTCAATGCAGGTACCGGTTGGGGCGCCGATCTGGGTGTGACCTACGAGCGCACCATCGACGAGGCGGACGGCTACATGCCGCACCGTGCATCGGGTGGTTGTGATCCGCTGAAATATCGATACCGTATCGGTCTCTCGCTCATCGACCTCGGTGGCATACGGTTCAAGCGGGGGGAGTCGGGCACCATCGCATCCGGCTCAATGATCATCCCGGACTATACCCACATCCAAGTGAACGATGTGAGTGACCTGGACAGCCTCTTCGCTTCATCCACGCATTGGACCTCGAACGATGGGTTCAGCATCGGCGCGCCGACGGCGGTTTCTCTTCAATACGATCAACGCGTTACGGGGAACACTTACGTCGCGCTGGCTGCTGTGCAACAGGTCAGTGGTCGCTACAGCATGCGTCTTCGTCGCACGAACTCGATCGCGGTCACACCACGTTTCGAGACCCGCTATTTCGAAGTGGCAATTCCTGTGGTAGTGCATGAATACGGTATCCGCCAACCGTCGGTGGGCTTCATGCTGCGACTGAACGGTCTCGTGCTGGGATCCGATCATATCCTACCGTTCCTCGACCGGCGCGACGTCAACGCGGCCGACGTGTATTTCCGCCTGCGGGTGATGATCTTCCGCAGCCCTTTCTGCAAAGGCAAGCGCACGGGTGGTGCACGTCACCGGGCTGGCGGCCGGGACGCGATGCCCTGTTCGATGCCACGCTGATCAGCGCGGCCAGGCGCCGAGGATGAAGACGGCAGGGCGCTTCCCGAGTTCAGGCTTCTCCTTTTTCCACTGCGCGATGTCGCAGGTGCGCACACTGCCGCCGGGCTGCGTCAAGTCGATCGCGATGGTGAGCACAGTACCCGGGGAACAGGTCGCCAGCAGATCGGCGAACAGGCCATCGTTGCGGTAGGGCGTTTCGATTAAGAGTTGCGCACCACCTGTTCGTTGTGCATCCAACTCCAGCCGCTTGATCGCGGGCTTCCGTTCGTTCGGCTTGATCGGCAGATAGCCGTGGAAGGTGAACTGTTGTCCGTTCAATCCCGAGGCGGCCAGCGCGAGGAAGAGTGAGCTCGGCCCGATCAAGGGCATCACACGAACACCCGCAGTGTGTGCCGCTTGCACCAACCGCGCACCGGGATCGGCGATGCCCGGCATCCCCCCTTCACTGACGATAGCCGCATCACGTCCGTTCTTCAACAGCGCCACCAGATCGCTCACCTCGTTCGCCGTAGTGTCCTTGTCCAAGCGGTGCATCTCCAGGCGGGTGAGGTCGATATCCGGTACCATGCGGCGAAGCATGTGGCGGGCCGTCTTCTCGTGTTCGGAGAAGTAGAGTGTGATGCGCTGCGCCAGACCGATGTTCTCCGGTGGCAGTTGCTCAACTCCGCCGGCATCGCCCAACCACACGGGCATCAGGTACAATGTGCCGTATCCCTCAACGGACATCCTTCAATATGTTTTGACACGCTTCGGTGAGCATGTGGTACACGTGATCGAAACCCTCGTCCCCGCCATAGTAGGGATCGGGTACTTCACGCTCGCGATGCGCGGGCGCGTAGTCCATTACCAACTGCGCTTTGGCCGCGAGCGTTTCGTTCGGCGCCATGCGCAGCATGTCGCGCAGGTTGCTCCGGTCCATCGCCAGCAATAGATCGAACCGCTCGAAGTCCTCCTCAACGAACTGCCGTCCCCGCAGATCGCTGATGTCGATGTCGTGCTTGCGCATGGCCGCTTGTGCTCGCCGGTCGGGTGCTTCGCCCACATGGTAATCCGAGGTTCCAGCGGAGTCGGTGGTCACAGCGATCCCTGCTTTTCGCACCATCTCACGCAGGATGCCCTCCGCCATCGGCGATCGGCAGATGTTGCCCAGGCAGACCATGAGGATCTTCATCTTTTCCGCCGGCGGATCATGGAGACCGAGGAAAGGCGGTGCGCGAAGATGGTGAACCATCGCCGCTCAGGGTGATACCTTGTAGCTTGAATGCGAAGGATGATCATTGAGGACAACGGATCCAAGATCGGCAGTAACGGGCGGACCGAGAAGTTCATAGTTCAGTAATGCGTCGTGTTCAATATCGGCTTTGTTCCATGGCAGCGGCTCTTGTGGCCGCCACCAGCGCGGATGCGCAGCAGCCGTTCGATCTGGATCCTACGTTCAGTACAACGATCCAGCAACAGTATGTGGCTTCGGTATTGCTGGTAGAGGGTAACAAGCTCATTGTCTCCGGTGACCTTCTTTTCAGCGGTGACGATCAATTCTCACCCCGTACCGGTGCCCGCCTGAACCCTGATGGATCTCGGGATCCAGCCTTTACGACCTATCCGGAAATGGGTGGCGTGATCAAACCATGGAACGACAAAATTTACTGCGCTTCAACGCAGACCGTTCGCCGATTCAATATGAATGGATCGGTCGATCCCTCCTTCATTCATATGAACTCTGATCCTCATTTCAGCTCTCTCCAAGGTGGCGACTACCATGTGTTCCCGGATGGCCGTGTGCTTATGAGCGGTGCGCATACGTTGAATGATCCGACGCGTGGTTTCTTGGGCTTGTACAACCTGATCTGGTTCAGCAACACGGGCTATCTGGATACGACAAGGATCCACCGCAAGAGCAATGGCAACATGTTCGAGTTCGAGGCCCTGCCCGATGGCAGGTTCGTATGCAGTACGCAGGGAACTACTTACGAGGGGCAACCGGTGTCGCGCGTCTTCCGGATCGAAGCGGATGGTGCTTTGGACCCGAGCTTTAGCGTTCCCTTGCAGAACTGGGGATTCACACAACATTTCGAAGGTCTGCAGGATCAGCGCATCATGGCCGCAGGTTCTTATCGGTTGGAGAGTTCAGTAGACACTGTTTGCCTGCTCAGGCTGATGCCCGATGGGGGACTGGATCCCACATTCACTCCGGTATCCTGCCGTGCGACATACCTGCCTTTCTCCTACCCGTATATCTATGATTGTCACATTCTACCGGACGGAAGGATGATCGTCGCGGGGAATTTCGATCGGGTTCAAGGCGTGCCTAGAGGTGGGATCGCACTTTTGGATGCGAATGGGATATTGCTCGATGATCTTTTCGCAGATGCGACCTGTGGGCCATACACGTATGGAGGTAACACCTATAGGTGGATCGGTGGCATGGTGCCAGGTCCAGAGGACCAATGGTATATCTATGGCGCCTACCACGGCTACGACGACGGTACAACAAACGACATCCAGCAACGCTTCGTAAGCCGGTTGTACGGATTAGATGTGGGGATGCAGGAGCGTCAGCCCATTGCGTTCAAGATGTACCCGAACCCGACCAGCATCGCAACCACCATCGAATTGGAGCAACTGCCCACGCAAGGTGAACTACGCTTGCGTGATGCCTTGGGCCGCGTGGTGCAGCGGCAACGCATCACCGACCACTACACCACGCTTGCCTTGAATGGCGCGGGTAGCGGTGTGTACACCGTTGAGGTTTGGGATGCGAACGGCCGCATGACCACCGAGCTGTTGGTGGTTGAGTAAGCCAACTCCGACCGGAATATGCTGTAAAAGAGAAAGGACCCGCCGTACGGCGGGTCCTTTCTTTGTTCGTTGCATCAGGGTTAGTGAATGCTGAGCTTTTTCTCCAGGTCCTCGAGGTATCCGCGGAACTGTTTGTCGGTCTCCTGCAGGTTGTTCACGGTGCGGCAGGCGTGCAGCACGGTCGCGTGGTCCTTGCCACCGCAGTGCGCACCGATGCTCGCGAGGGAACTCTTGGTCATGCGCTTCGCGAAGTACATGGCGATCTGGCGCGCCTGCACCACTTCGCGCTTGCGTGTCTTGCTCTTCAACAGTTCGATCGGCAGGTCGAAGTAGTCGCACACCACTTTCTGGATGTAGTCGATGCTCACCTCGCGCGCGGTGTTCTTTACGAACTTGTCGATCATCTGCTTCGCGAGATCGAGCGTCACCGCCTTCTTGTTCA
>JBDTNF010000289.1:0-17606 GCA_039933875.1 Flavobacteriales bacterium
CAATGCCCCTGGAATCTCCAGTTATGATCGGCCCCAAATCAGGGGAAGCCTACACCCGCGCATCCCGGCTACTTCCCTAGTAATTTCACCGCATTACAACCGGCTCGATGCGCCCAACCCACGCCGTGATCCTAGCAGGCATTGTGCCCGTCCTGTTCACGGTCTCCGCGTCGGCACAGAACCTGGTGCCCAATCCCAGCTTCGAGGATGTGTTGCTGTGCCCGGACGACTTCAGCCAGCTCGACCGCACTGCGCTGTGGTTCAGTCCCACCCTGGGTGGTTCGCCGGACTATTTCCATGCCTGTTCGGCCAGCTTCGGGGTACCCGCCAACAGCGCTGGCGAACAACCGGCCTACGAAGGGGAGGCTTATGTGGGCATTTACCTCTGGATCCAGGACATTACCGATGCGCGCGAGTATGTGGAGGTGCAACTGACCGCCCCGCTCGAACCCGGGATCTGTTACCATTTCAGCATGTGGGTGAGCCTCTCGGACAACAGCCTGTGGACGACCGATGCCATCGGCGTGTACCTATCGACCACGGCCCTGGCCGATGTACCCGGCTATCCGCCGCTCGGCGTGCAACCCATCGTGGAGAACCCGATCGACATCCTGCTCAAGGATCAGGAATGGATCGAGGTGGCCGGCGACTTCACTGCCGCAGGCGGCGAAGCGTACCTGATCATTGGTAACTTCTTCGACGACGCGAACACCACGACCGTGCAGACCGACGGTTTCATCGGCGACAACGCGTACTGCTATGTGGATGGCGTGTCCCTGGAGCCGTGCATCATCGATGCCGTGCCGGGCATCCGGCCGCTCGGCGACCGCGTTGGCCCCAACCCCTTCAGTGATCGGCTCAGCATCGGATCGGGCGTGGAACCGAACAGCCAGTTGCGCATCCTGAACGCACGCGGTGCGCTGGTTTACGAGGGCGGGGTGGGTTCCAACGCCGTTCTCAACACCGCTGCATGGCCTGCCGGGTTCTATAGCCTGGAGCTTTTGGCTCCGGATGGGTCGCGTGCCCATGGGAAGTTCGTGAAGGACTGAGTCGGCGATCCCCTGCATCCTGTTGATGACCAGTGGCCTTAACGACCACTGCGAACGGCAGCCCGGTCCTACCTTGCCTCGCAGCACGCACCGGGTTTCGCCACCACCGATCCCGGTTGCACGGTGCGCTGTCGATGAGCACACGCGTCGGTTCGTTCGGACAGGGGAAATGGGCGGATCAAGCATCTCCGCTGATGCGCTATGTAGTGGTGGGCATCTGTCTCTTGTTGCTGCTTTTCGATGGTGCCGCGCAGGAATCGCGTTTCACCACGAGCACCGAGGGCTGGTCCATCGCGGGTGATGGTATCGGCCCGTTCCTGGTGGGCGATGGCAACCCCGGTGGCTGCATCCAAGCCAACGACCTGAACCTCGATGCGGTGTGGTACTGGTCCGCGCCATGTTCCTTTCTCGGGAACAAGTCGGCCTCCATTGGATCGTACCTCTACTTCGATCGCAAGACCACCGATATCGGCGATGCCGATCCCGCCGACGTGGTGATGGAGGGGGCAGGCATCAGCATCGGCACCACCTTGTCCATGGGGCCCGGAACGGAATGGACCCATCAGGGCGTGCAACTGGTCGCCTCCGCGTGGCATCGCATGGTGCCCGGCCTTCCCGCGGTGACACAAGCTGAAATGCAGGCGGTGATGGGCAGCCTCACCAAGTTGTGGATCAAGGGGGAATATGGGATCCCGGTCGATATGGGTTGGCTGGACAATGTGATCCTGGAACCCGTCGGCGAACCCATGCTCATTCCGCTCAGTCTGTGCGAGGGCGGCTACCTCACGGTGCAGGGCCACTCCATGATCAACCCGATCTCGTGGCAATGGAGTTTCCCCGGCGGCATTCCATCCACCGCCACCGGACAGTTCCCGCCGAGCGTGCTCTACGATGTGCCCGGGACCTATCCGGTGCAGGTGATCATCGGCAACGCGTGCATCGAACAAACGGTCGAACTCGGTGACCTCATCATCGGTGCGGAGTACGTGATCGATACGGCGTTCACCTTGTGCTACGGCACAGGCTATCCGTTCGATGGCTACGTGATCACCGAACCCGGCACCTACTTCGGCATGCTGGCCACCTACCTCGGTTGCGACTCGGCCGTCACCGTGCACATCAGTGTCCTGCCCGAACTGTGGGGCGAGGCGGAGATCACGCCGGTGTGGTGCCCCGGACTTCCCGAGGGCGTGGTGGCGGTGGAAGCCTTCGGTGGCGTTCCTCCCTATTCGCTGGAGTTGATCGGGCCGGTGGATACGATCTCCGGTCCAGGCCCGTTCACCCAACTCTTCGCGGGGAACTATGCGTACGTGATCACCGATGAAAGCGGATGCGCCGTCACAGCACCCTGCGCGATCGAAGAGCCCGAAGCGATCGACCTGCGCGTGCTGCCTGCCGACACGCTGGTGGACTCCGAAGCCGAATTCCAGTTCCGGACAAGTTGCAACTATCCGGTGCTGAGCTACCTCTGGACGCCGCCCACCGGACTTTCATGCACCGATTGCGATGCGCCGCTCTTCGCATCGAGTGTGAGTGCCGGTGTCACATTATCGGTCGTCACGCAAGTGGGTGCGCATCAATGCGATGCCACCACATCCACTTGGGTGGAAGTACGCCCACGCTACTACGTCCCGAACAGCTTCACGCCGGACGGCGACACCTACAACGATGTGTTCCGGATCGTCGGCTCGAACCTGGATCGTGTGGTGGACTTCCAGGCCACCATCTTCGATCGCAACGGGAACATCGTCTTCGAAAGCACATCGCCGGATTTCGAATGGGATGGCCGGGAGGGGAGCGCCATGGTGCCACCCGGTGTCTACGCCTGGTTCATCCAGTTCCAGGAACGCCACAATCCGGGGCGCACCTTGTTGCGCGGGCATATCACGGTGGTGCGCTGAGGATCTATTCACCACGGCGTCACCCCGGACCTGGAGCCGGGGTCAGTCGTGATCCTCCATCAACGCAGCGCGCTGCGTGAGCTCGTGGTAGCACAGCACGTCGTCGGCGAAGCAGTGGATCACAAGACTCTTCCTGCTTGAATGAGGACCCGCCGCACCGGCCTCCGACCCTGTGATGCGCTTTCCTCCGTGCAGAAGGTTCGCATGCCAGATCAGCACATCGCCGGGTTGCGCGATGAACTCGTGGCGCTCGAACTGCCCATCGCGGATCGAGCGTTGCACAGCTTCCTCGTAGTGCGCATAGGCATCGTCGCCGATCACGAAACGGTTGCCGCCATGATCGTATGAGCCGTTGAGGAGGTAGGGCAGGGTGTGGCTGCCGGGGTGGTAGATCAGCGGGCCGTTGTCGGGTGTCATCTCCTCCAGCGCGATCCAGGCTGCGGTCATGTAGCCCAGCGGGTGCGTGGTCATGTGGATGCTGTCGCTGTGCGCGGCCTGCTCACTGCCCGTGAGGAAGTTGATGCTCTGGAACACCCGCACTTTTTTGTCCAGCAGCAGGTCCATCACATCGAGCACACGGCGGTCGTGCACATAGGTGCGCAACAGCTCGCTGTGGTGGAAGGCGAACATGATCTTGCGCCCTGTGAAGTTGAAGTCCACCACCTTGTCGCGGATCAGGCGGTCCACTTCGCTGTTGATCGCGGCCACCTCTTCGGGTTTGAACAGCCCGCGCAGGATCACGTAGCCCTTTTCCGGCCAGTGCAGGATGGCTTCGCGCGTGGCGGCATCAAAGCGTTGCAGGCGAGGATCCGAGGGGAGTTGCGCGACACCTTCAGGCGTATCGAGCCAGGGTTTTTCCGTGGTGTTCGTCGGCAGGTCCTGGCTGCTGATGGGCAGGAGCACGCTGCGGTGGATGCCGTACTTCTTGTACATGCGGCGCGCGTGCTTCAGCTTCTTCCCGCTGAACAGGTTGAAGAGCACGTAGTTCGCCTTCACCTTCCGCAGGCGTCCGTAGTAGCGGTCGAACCATTTGCGCATGGAGCGAAGGTAGAAGGGGGACAATTAGCCAATTAGCTGATGGATCAATTAGCTAATGGGCACATCAGCTCATCAGCTAATTCTTGAACGCCGCGATCACTTTTCTTTCAGCAGTTTGGCGATATCGCCGATCAACCGATCAACGTCCTTGGCGGAGGTGCCGTCATAGAACCCGCGGATCCGTCGCTGGGGATCCACGAGCACGAAGTTCTCGGTGTGTACGAAATCGTCGGGTCCACCGTCGCCTTCATCCACGGCGGCGAAGTAGGATCGGCGCGCGAGGCGATAGATCTGCGTGCGGTCGCCGGTGAGGAAACGCCAGCGCTTGGGATCGGCATGGTGCAGTTCGGCATAGGTGGCGAGCACGGGGATGGAATCCATCTCGGGCGTCACGGAATGGGAGAGGATCATCAGGTGGTCCTCGTCGTGATAAGCGTCCTGCACGCGTTCGAGTTGCGTGCTCATCTTCGGGCAGATGGTGGCGCAGGTGGTGAAGAAGAAATCAGCCACGATGATGCGGTCGCCGACATCGGCCAGGGTCACCGTCTCGCCGTGCTGGTCCATCAGGCTGAAGTCGCTGATGTGGTGTTCCCCTTTCTCGCCTTTCACCCAGGGGTCCACCAGCCGTGGGTCGATCTGGCTGGGATGGTACACCGGCAGCGCGTTGCTGGGGCGGATGATGAAGTAGCCGACGGTGATGGCGATGACCAGTATCGCGATGAAACTCGCAATGATGACCAATTGTCCTTTATTCCGGGATGCGCTCATTCTGCCTGACTAACCGCAAAGACGCAGAGAGGCAAAGAAAGGCCGCATTGGAGATGCCGGAGGTAGCGAGGTCTTCGAATTCCTTTGCGCCTTCGCGCCTTGGCGGTTGCTCGCATTCCCATCTCAGGCTTTGCGCAGGTTGACCTCGTAGCTCACCGACCAGATCCACCGGTAGGTCGGGTAGGCGACATCGCGTTCCCGGTCATAGAGCAGGTTCAGGCCGATCACATGGCCCTTGGCCGGTGTCCATTCGGTGCCGAGGTGGTACCGTGTGCCGAAGTAGGATGTGCCCTTGTTGCCCACCCACGAGAAGAACTCCACACCGAACTCCGGGTCGAACTTCCATTTCTTGATGTCGTAGCCCAGGTCGAAGCGGTTGCGCAGCACTTCACGTTGGTCGCCCCAGTCCGCGTAGTTGTGCTGGTAGCAGAAGCGGTAGCCCGGCAGGAGGCGCCCCCAGGACCGCTTCAGGTACAACTGCACTTCCGATCGCTGCTCGTTGGCTTTGTCGGGGCGATAGGCCCACCGGTGTTCGAGGCCCACGCTCACCAATTTGCTCACTTTGTACCGCCCGCTCACATCGATATAGGTCTGCTTGCCGGCGAAGAAGACATCCGTGGATCGGTAGCCCACCTCGCCAGCGAAGCGCAGCCGGTTACAAAAGGGATTCCCGAGAAAATCGCAGATGAACCGGGGTGCACCGCCCTGGACACCAGCGCTCGCCCAAAGGGCCTGGCTCGTTTCGGGTCGCAGTCGTTCCTGTGCCATGCACCTACCGGCCACGCCGATCAGCGCGCACACCACGACGGACCGCAACACCGCGTTCATCACCAGTTCTCGATCGTGATCAGGGGCACATCCACCACTTCCTTGCGGTCGCCGATCTCCGCGCTCACGTAGATCCCCTTGGTGCCGCTGGCACAGGTGTCGCACTCGCTCACGGTATAGATCCGGTAATCGCCTTTGCGCAACCAAGCGAAGCGGTAGGTGCCGTCGGGTTCGGTGCGCGTGTCGTCGTCGGCATAGTCGCCATCGCCGTAGATGATGTACACGCGTTGCTCGGCGATGGGGTACGGGTCGCCGACAGGCAGGTTGGTGACGTTGTTATAGCGCTGTTCGTAGACGATGCCATGGATCTCGGCCTTGCCGCCTTCGCCGGGGTCCTTGTTGCACGCGGTGAATAGCACAGCGGCCGATGCCAGCCCAACAAGGGTCGTTCTCATATCACGCGATCATTAAGGGATCGTAAATGTAGCCGAGCGGTGGTCAGGGGCAGGAGGCAAGCGGATCCGCCTTTCCTGCTCCTGCTCCTGCGCCTGCCAACTCCGTTCACTCTCCGTAAATGCCCTCCACCAAGGCCGCGTACTTCGCCATGATGGGTTTGCGGCGCAGCTTGAGCGATGGCGTGAGCTCCCCACCTTCGATGGTCCATTCCGCAGGGAGCAGGGCGATCTTCTTCACCTGTTCCCAGTGGCCCACGTCGCTGTTGGCCTTGCCCACTTCCTCGAAGATGCGGTCGCGGATGCGCCGGTCGGCGATCACCTGTTCGCGGCTCTCGAAGGGCAGTTGCTTCAGTGCGCAGTAATCCTTGAGGAAGGCGAAGTCGGGGACGATGAGCGCGGCGGGGAACTTGCGGTTCTCGCCGATCACCATCACCTGTTCGATGAAACGCGATTCCTTCAGCTTGTTCTCCAGCACCTGCGGCGCTACGTACTTGCCGCCGCTGGTCTTGAAGATCTCCTTCTTGCGGTCGGTGATGCGCAGGAAGCCTTCGGAGGTGATCTCGCCGATATCGCCGGTGTGCAACCAGCCGTCGGCATCGATCGCTTCGCGTGTGAGCTCGGGCTCGTGGTAGTAACCGATCATGATGTTGGGCCCCTTCGCGAGAACCTCCCCGTCCTCGGCGATCCGCACCTGCACATTGGGGAGCGGGCGACCCACGCTGCCGAAGCGCAGGCCATCGTTGCGCTGGTCGTTCACGCTGATCACAGGGCTCGATTCCGTGAGACCGTATCCTTCCATCAGCGGGATCCCTGCGGCATTGAAGACCCGCGCCAACCGTGGTTGCAGGGCCGCGCTTCCGCTGGCGCACACGCGCACGTTGCCACCCAGGGCCGCCTTCCATTTGCTGAAGACGAGCTTGCGCGCAACGGCGAGTTGCATGTTGTACCACGCGCTGCGGCCATGCACTTCGTAGCGGAGCCCGAGGTCCAACGCCCAGAAGAAGAGGTTGCGCTTGACCCCGGTGAGCGCCTCGCCCTTCGCTACGATGCGGTCGTAGATCTTCTCCAGCAGGCGCGGCACGGCGGTGAACACATGCGGCTGCACTTCGCGGATGCGATCGCCCAGTTCCTCCAGCGATTCCTGGAAGTAGATCGAGACGCCGGCCTGCATGTAGAGGTACATCAGCATGCGCTCGTAGATGTGCGAGAGCGGCAGGAAGCTGATCGCCTTGGCGCTGTGGTCCACCGGAAATCGGGTCAGACTTCCGTCCACGTTGCTCAGGATATTGCCGTGCGTGAGCATCACGCCTTTCGGCTTGCCGGTGGTGCCACTGGTGTAGATGATGGTGGCGAGGTCATCGCGTTTTACGCGGTCCTCACAGGCAACGAGTCTGGATGGATCGATGCCATCGGCCATGGCCACCACGTCCGTCCAATGCTTCACGCCATCGACGCGGTCGAAGGTGAAGAAGTGGCAGTTCCCTTCCAGGTGTGCGCCCTTCGCATGGATCTCCGCGTTGCCGCTGAAGCACACCTTCGCCTCGGCATGCATCAGGATGTACGCGTGGTCCTCTTTGCTGCTGGTCGGATAGATGGGTACGGTGACCGCCCCGATGCGCAGGATCGCCTGATCGGCCATGCACCACTCGCTGCGGTTGCCGCTGCAGATCGCCACGCGATCACCGGGGCCCACACCCAGGGCCATGAGCCCGCGGGCGAGTTGCTCGCTGGTCGCGACCATCTCCCCGGTGGAGTAGGGCCGCCATTGGCCAGCCTCCTTGGTGGCGATAGCGTCCGGTTTCGGGAACTCGGTGAGCTGTTGACGCGGTATGTCGAAGAGGCGCTCTGCGGGCATCGGGCCAAGATAGGCCTCACTCCACGCTGCCGTCGAAATCCACCGTGATCACGCGCATGGTGATGCCCTGCTTCATCGTGAACTTCTCGCTGATGTGCGTGGTCCGGGCCTGGTCGCCGTAAAAGATCTTCTCCACGCGGCGCTCGTCCTTCTTGCCGTCGACGATCAGGTCCAGTTCGAAAATGACGTTCACCGCACTGTTCTTCACGCTGCTCCGCCGCACGTTGTGGGTGCTCACCTTCACCCAGGCTTTTACGATGATGCCCTTGTCCGTGAAGATCACCAAGCGGTCCGAGCCTTCGTCACCGTTCATGTTGGCGGTGACCTCATTGCCACGGTGTACATCCTCTTTTTCGGAGACCGTGACGTTCGTGATGCGGAAGAGGGTCTGGCCGAAGCCGGTGCTGGCCAGTGTCACGAGGAGAACGAAGGCCGCGGTGCGGTTCATGGCTTTGGTCTTTTCTTTGTGTAGGCACCACAAAGTAAGAACGCCTTGTGCTCAAGACACTGATCAACACACACCATCCCATGAAACTCGATACCCGTTCCCTGCTCATCGGTGGCTCGTTCGCCATCGCCTTGTTCCTTGGCTACAGCTTCCGCCCGCAACCCGTGGCCGACGTATACACCTACCGCCAGTTCTCCACCATCGAGAGCGTGGTACCCGGTGGCCTCGGCCGCTCGCGGGTCATCATCAGCGATCAGGGCGATCAGGAGGTGGGCAAGGACCTGCTCAACTTCTACAGCATGGTCGGCATCAACTTCAAGAACGTCGCCAGCAACGACCGCCTCATCGTGGAGACCATCAACGAGTACACGAGCCAGGGTTGGGAACTGCACGTGGTGACCACCGGTGTGAACAGTTCGGGTGGCAAGGACGGCGGTGGTGGCACCGGGATCTTCATCACGCGCTACCTCTTCCGGAAGCCGGTTTAGGCGAGTAGCACCCGCAAGCCTGGCGCGTAGCCTCTAGCCGAGAGCCACGAGCCACAAGCCTCAAGCTGCTCGGGGGCTTGTGGCTCATGGCTATGCCCTCTGTTAGCGCGGATGATCGCTACCGGCCCATCTTCGATCGGTGAACCCGAGTCTTGACCCAACGCACCTATCTTGGAACTGCTGCGCAACGATCAGGAGATCGAATGGAATAAGAACGCTACGGATACGGAGTTGGATACAGGCCACGGATCGGGAGATCCGCGGCAGCGAAATGCGGAAGACTCGCGAGAGTGGGGGTATCTATGATCTCGATCAGATTTGCACTCTACGCGGTACTTGCCTCCTTAGAGGTGGTAGTCTGTGCTCAGAGTCCCAATGACCTAGCAACCAAACGAACAGAGCGACAGTCCCGAAGAATTGTTCGGCAATGGCTCAACTCCAGAGAGCAACTGCGATCATGGAAGTATGACCACGTTTCATTTGGCATGGATGAAACGACTGAGATGCTGGTTGATTCAATTGCAAATCAGGGAGGTAGCTCTGCTGAAATTGCTGCAACGGGGGTCTTCTATTCATTGCACTATTGCATCACCAGTAGTCAAGGCGAACGCAGTAACATTAACGTGTACTTCAACGCATTGAAGCATCCCCTGTTCATTACCAACCTATGCATCAATCAGCGGGAAATCTACACAGAGTGGGAGAGTCGAGATGCGTGGGTTCCAGTCCATTGTCCTACTGCTGCGGATTTGTGATCCGTGCTGACCCCGAGCCCAAGCTCATTCTTTTCCTCCACTTCCCGCTACCCGCTGGCGTGAGCGCGAGCTGTTTTATTCCTTCAACGCCGCGGCCAGCGCGTGTGTGTACTTTGCGATGTACATGTCCAACTGCTTCGCCTTGTACTGCATCACGAAGCGCGGGTGCTCGAGTGCGACGATGCGTTCGAAGAAGCCATGTTCCGTGTTGATGCGTTCGAGGAAGGCGAGGTTCTTCCCGGTGCCGACACAGAACACCACGTCGGTTCGCATGCCGGTGCCGATGAGGGTGAGAAGCCAATGCGTGATGAACGGTGTCACCGCTTTTTCCAGCAACGGGTCATCGTAGTAGTTCAGGTTGATGACCTTGCCCGCGGCTTTCTCCTTCACGAAGCCCAAGGGGCAGATCGCATGCACATAGACGGTGCTGTAGAACGCGGGCGGGCCACCTGCGGCATGGATCATCCGGTAGAAGAAATCGCTGCTGGGTTCATGCGTTCTCAAGCCTTCCACGGGAATGCCCAGATCGCTCTCGCAACGCTTGGTGTCCGTGAACGGTAGCCCGGTGCTCCCTGCGCCCAACCTGCCCGGATTGATGCCTAGCATCAGCACGCGCTGGCGGTCATCGCTGTAATAGCGTTGATGGAACAGGCGCACGATGCGTTCCACTTCATCCGCTTGCGGGCCGTTGAAAGGGTCGAGCACCCCGATGCCCCGGGGCAATGGCACATCGCGCAGCGAGAAGGACAGGACGTGCTTCAGCAAGCGATCGGCCAGGGTGGTCATGGTGGTGTTCCTCGCACCGGCCCCTTTTACCGCACCACCAACTTCTTCACCGCAGTGCGACCATCGCCCGTGGCCCGCACCACGTAGTGCCCGGGAGTCAGGCTTGGAACGTGCAGTTCGATGCGGTCCTGCATGGCTTGCACTTGCTCGGTGTGTACAACCGCTCCCAAAGCGTTGCTGATCTCCACTGTCCGTATGCCGCGCAGGCCTTCGAGGATGAAGGTGCCGGTGCCGGGGTTCGGGTAGAGCACACCCGGTTCCGAGGTCGGTGCATCGGCCATGCCCACCTCGTCATCGCCCATGCGGATCACGAACATGTCATAGCTGTCACTGATGACCAGCTGCGAGCTGCCGAAGGTGACGTCGTCGCTATCGAAACCGCCGGCGATCACGAGGTGCCCGGTGGCATCGGCTGCGATGGAGTAGGCCAATTCGCCGCTGTCTCCACCGGAGGTCTGTTTCACGGCCCATTGCGCGTTGCCCTCCAGGTCGCTCTTGAGCACGAAGAGGTCGGCACCACCCTGCACCACCAGTTCATCACCGGCATAGGTCAGTGTGTCCTCATGGATATCGCCGCAGGCGTACACAGCGTTGTTCGTCACCACGATGCCCCGTGCCCGGCTGTCGCCATTGAGGCCCTGCGCCCATACTGGAAGCCCATCGTTGTCGTAGCGCGCCACGAACCCGTTGTCGAACGCCACCGAGTACAACGTGGTACTCCCGAAGACCAGGCTGTCGCTTTGGAAGAAGCCCGCCGCGTAGATGTTGTCCTGTGCGTCCAGGTCGATCGAGAGTGCGCGTTCATCGCCATCGTTGCCAGTGGATCGGGCCCATAGGAACGTACCGGTGGTGGCATCGCATTTCGCCAGGAAGATGTTGGCCAGACCGGGGTTGGGCAGGGTGAACGCGCCGAAGGTGGCCACCTGCGTGAAGTAGCCCGCCACGATGATGTCACCGGCCGCATCCACGGCCAGAGCGTAGGCTTCATCGTTGCTGCCGCCACCGGCGCCCGTGGCCCATAGCACGTTCCCGGCGGCATCGTACTTCACAACGAACACGTCCATGCTGCCCGCTTGCAGCAGCGTTGTGGTGCCGAGAGTGATCGAGTTGCTGGAGAACCGCCCCGCCACGATGATGTTGTGCGCGTCGTCCACTGCGATGGCATAGGGGATCTCAAGCCCCGGACCGCCCTCGCGCGTGGCCCACAGCACGTTGCCGTCCGGGTCGTACTTCACCACGCAGATGTCGCCCACGTTGCCGGCATTGGTGAACGTGTAGGTGCCGAAGGTGATGGTGGGGCTGTAGAAATAGCCGGTCATGTAGACGTTGCCGTCGGCATCGGTGGTCACTGCGGTGGCCTTGTCGTCGAGCCCGGCGCCCGCACTGCGGGCCCACAGCACATTGCCTGCGGCATCGTACTTCACCACATAGAGGTCATCGTCGCCCGGTGTGTAGTTCTGCAACGTGACGGTTCCGAAGGTTATGGAGTCGCTGGTGAAATTGCCCGCCACGATCACGTTGCCAGTTGGGTCGGTGGCCACGGTGGCGGCCAGGTCGTATTCCAGGCCCACACCGCTGCGCGCCCACGACCATTGCACCTGGGCGTTGGCGATCGGGGTGGCGGTGACGAACAGCAGCGGAAGCAGCAGGGTATTGAGTTTCATAGCGGCAGGGTCTTGGGTTCGACTTCAGTCGAAGGTAATCGTGACGGTGCATCGGGGGCGCCCGCATGCGCCACATAGGCAGGACGTGCTCAATTGAACCACACCGCGTACCCCTTGCGGCGCAGTTCCAGGGCCAGGCCTTCCTCCACGGCCAGCGCCTCTTCCCGGCTCATGGGCCCGATGTGCTCATAGAGGCTGGGGCGCAGGTAGAGACCATAGCGCTGCACGATATTGGCCGAGAGCTTGTGCCCTTTCGCATTGCGGTAGCCGGTCTTATGCTGTTGCAAACGTTCCTGCGGTGTCTTGCTCGTCATGCCCACGTACAGGCATTGCAGCACCCCGTTGAACTGTGGGTTGGCCGCGCGGAACCGGGCATCCTCCGTGAACACCCGGCGGCTCAGTTCGATCACATACACGCGGTAGACGGTAGGGGGCATTACGGTGCGGCAGTGCTAAGCTGTGACGAAAGCCCACGGCCGCCGCCCCGAAGTAACGAACGCATGCCGGTCATACGAAGCAGGGGGAGCCCGCGCACCAGGACTTCAATGGACAGGACGTCCACCGCAAGGTGGGCGCCCTCTTGTTTTCCTGTCAGATGGCTTCATGCATGATCGCCTTTATCTACCCTGGATCAGGTAGAAAATCGTCTGCGCGGCTTAAAATGCCTCCAAAAATACCAGGGATCGGGTATTGTGGAGGCATACGATGCTCCAGTCTTTTGGCGTGCTCTGTACACCAATACCCATTCGAATTGAACCTGGCCACCGTGGCACTGCGCCAACTGGCGACGCGGTTATTGGCTCACGAGGCCGGTAACGCTTCAGGTCAAAAGGATACCGCCACGCACCGGGTGTGCGCGCGGTTCAACGTACGGCTCTCCAGAGTGGCCGGTCCTGTGGGTTACCGATCGCTTCTTTCCCGAGCCCTGGCGCTGGCGCAGATCGAAGCGTCGGCGTTGAGCAATGTGACGGTATCGCACGATGGGAAATTGGAAGGGCTCGAAGAAACGAGCACCTGCGGTGACAAAGACGAAATGAAAAAGGCCGGTGTGGTGCTCGTCGCCCAATTCCTCGGCCTACTGCATGCCTTGATCGGTGAACGATTGACGATGCAATTGGTGATGGACGCCTGGCCTGGCGCATCGCTCGACGATGAAATTTCTTCCGACGAGCCATCACCATGACCGAACCTACGCAGGTGATCATCAAAAGCTGGCCACGGGGGTGCCAGGTCTGGATGAGATGCTGGGCGGCAGGCTGCCGGAATTCTCCTTCAGCATTATCGCCGTTCACCCGGTTGCGGCAAGACCGCCGTGGCGCGCCACTCAGCAAGACGGGACATGGAACGTACGTGGCCCACAATGGTGCGCAAGCCATCGAAAATGGGCGCACGAACGAAACCGGACGTGGTACTGCTCGACATCGGGATGCCGGTGATGGATGGTCATGCGGCCTGCCAGGCCATGCGACGGACCGCATGGGGAGAACGGGCATACATCGTTGCCCTCACTGCCTGGGGAAGCGAAGTGGATAGACGCAAAACGCAGCAAGCTGGTTTCGAACATCCCTTGGTGAAGCCGGTCGCTCGTGAGGAGATCAGCGCGGTTCTCCTCCTGGCGGGTGATCCGCACCAAGGGGGCTGGAGCATCGACCCAGGTCAGGTCGGTCGTAGCTCCCTTGCACAGGAGAAGTGCGGCTGCGGCCCCGCGTGATACTGTTCATTCTCGAGAGCATCTGCGATACCACATATGTCGTATCGTATGCGCTGTGCACCCGCATATCTGATAAGCCTTCGCATCGGCTCAGGTGATGTGTGAATTGTACAACTCTTAGCCCGCCGCATGTAACAGGTGCCCTCTCATGGTCTGACAGCTTTGCGTTGCGATCATTCGCGCACAAGTCAAGTCCGATCAAATGACGAGAAAATTATTCCCTGTATTGTTGGCGGTATTGCTGCTCTCAATACCCCGGTTGCTCTTCGGACAGGCCCCAGTCCTGGGTACAACTTCCAACTTCGCGCTGTTCACGGCGGTCGGGGCCTTCAGCAACGATGGGGCTACGATAGTCACCGGCGATATAGGCACCAATGCCGGTGCCTTCACCGGCTTCCCGCCGGGAACGGTGATCGGCAATATCCACGTCGCCGACGGTGCTTCCGCGCAGGCGGCAACGGATGTGGCGACCGCCTTCGCCTCCTTTGCTGCCATCACGTGCGGGCAGGTGATCGGGACCACGCTTGGAAGTGGGCAGATCCTCACTCCCGATGTGTATTGTCTTGGCGCAGCTTCCTCCTTGGTGGGGGAATTGATCCTGGATGCGGAAGGGGATCCGAACGCCGTCTTCATCTTCAAGATCGATGGTGCGCTGTCCACCGCAACCCTCTCCACTGTCACGCTGATCAACGGCGCTTCACCGTGCAATGTGTATTGGCAGGTGAACGGACAGTTCGAGGAAGGACCGGGATCCACCTTCAGGGGAACGGTGGTGGCGAACGGCGCGATCATTCTCTTGGAAGGTGCGGCCTTGTACGGCAGGGCGGTCTCGCAAGCGGGCGCCGTCGAGTTGCACAACAATATCGTCACCATGAGCCAGCAGCCCTTTGCTGCGGACATCAGTGCCAATGGCGCCATCTCCTTCTGTATCGGAGGTAGCGTCGTATTGTCGGGCAACATTGGTGGGATCTGGAGCACAGGTGAAACGACACCTACGATCACCGTATCCACGAGCGGTACCTTCTACGTTACGAATACGAACGAATGCGGAACGGATACATCGAACGTGATCATCGTAACGGTGAACCCGTTGCCGGTTTGCGCGATCAGCGGGGAACTTGTCATTTGTGAAGGTGGGTCAACCGAACTCTGCGTCGCAGCAGGCGCTTCATCGTATTTGTGGAGCACCGGCGCCACCACGAACTGTATCACGGTCACGACCGCCGGGAACTACTCGGTAACCATTACCGATGCGAATGGTTGTAGCAATACGTGCAATGCCACCGTGGATGTGACCGCCGCACCTGTCTGTACGATCACTGGGGGCCTGACGATCTGCGACGGCGCCATCACTGAACTCTGCGCACCCGCCGGTGCGTCTTCTTATTTGTGGAGCAACGGTGCTACCACGGCTTGCATCACCGTTTCCGCGGCGGGTGCCTACTCCGTTACCGTGACCAACGCGGACGGGTGTAGCAGTACGTGCAATGTCACCGTATTGGTGAACCCACTGCCACAGTGTTCGATCACGGGCGGCCTGGTCCTGTGCGAAGGCGGCTCGACGGAACTCTGCGCGACCGGTACCGGCAACTACCTGTGGAGTACGGGTGCGACAACGAGTTGCATCACGGTGAACACCGCTGGTGTGTACTCGGTGACCATCACATCACCTGATGGTTGCGAGAGCAACTGCCAGGTTGAAGTATTGGTGAACCCACTGCCGCTGTGTTCGATCACCGGCGGTCTCATCATCTGCGAAGGAGCATCCACGGAGCTGTGTGCCACGGGCACGGGTTCCTTCTTGTGGAGCACGGGCGCGATCACGAGCTGCATCACGGTGAACACCGCTGGCGTGTACTCGGTCACGGTCACGAGCCCCGATGGTTGCGAGAGCACCTGTCAGGTCACCGTATTGGTGAACCCGCTGCCACTGTGTTCGATCACGGGCGGTCTCACGATCTGCGAAGGCGCTACTACTGAACTCTGCGCGACCGGCACCGGCAACTACTTGTGGAGCACGGGGGCGACCACGAGTTGCATCACCGTCAACACCGCTGGCATCTACTCTGTCACGATCACAACACCTGACGGTTGCCAGAGCACCTGCCAGGTGGAGGTCATCGTGAACTCCGCACCGGTATGCACGATCACGGGCGGGCTGGTGTTCTGCGAAGGCGGCTCAACGGAGCTGTGCGTTCCTGCTGGGGCTGTCTCATATCTCTGGAGCAACGGCGGCACCACCAACTGCATCACGGTCACAACCCCGGGTCTGTACTCGGTCACGGTCACCTACGCTGGTGGTTGCGAGAGCACCTGCGAGGTCACCGTATTGGTGAACCCACTTCCGCTGTGTTCGATCACGGGCGGCTTGGTGTTCTGCGAGGGCGGATCCACTGAACTGTGCGCTACGGGCACCGGCAACTTCTTGTGGAGCACGGGTGCAACTACGAGTTGCATCACGGTGAACACCGCTGGCGTGTACTCGGTCACGGTCACCAGTCCTGACGGCTGCGAGAGCAACTGCCAAGTTGAAGTCATCATCAACCCACTGCCGATCTGTTCGATCACCGGCGGTCTGGTCCTGTGCGAAGGCGCAACGAGCGAACTCTGCGCTACCGGCACCGGTTCCTACCTCTGGAGCACGGGTGCTACGACCAGTTGCATCACGGTGAACACCGCCGGCATCTACTCGGTGACCATCACATCGCCTGACGGTTGCCAGAGCACCTGCCAGGTTGAAGTGGAAGTGCTGAACGCACCTGTCTGCGTGATCACCGGCGGGCTGGTGTTCTGCGAAGGCGGCTCAACGGAGCTGTGCGTTCCTGCTGGGGCTGTCTCATATCTCTGGAGCAACGGCGGCACCACCAACTGCATCACGGTCACAACCCCGGGTCTGTACTCGGTCACGGTCACCTACGCTGGTGGTTGCGAGAGCACCTGCGAGGTCACCGTATTGGTGAACCCACTTCCGCTGTGTTCGATCACGGGCGGCTTGGTGTTCTGCGAGGGCGGATCCACTGAACTGTGCGCTACGGGCACCGGCAACTTCTTGTGGAGCACGGGTGCAACTACGAGTTGCATCACGGTGAACACCGCTGGCGTGTACTCGGTCACGGTCACGAGCCCCGATGGTTGCGAGAGCACCTGTCAGGTCACCGTATTGGTGAACCCGCTGCCACTGTGTTCGATCACGGGCGGTCTCACGATCTGCGAAGGCGCTACTACTGAACTCTGCGCGACCGGCACCGGCAACTACTTGTGGAGCACGGGGGCGACCACGAGTTGCATCACCGTCAACACCGCTGGCATCTACTCTGTCACGATCACAACACCTGACGGTTGCCAGAGCACCTGCCAGGTGGAGGTCATCGTGAACTCCGCACCGGTATGCACGATCACGGGCGGGCTGGTGTTCTGCGAAGGCGGCTCAACGGAGCTGTGCGTTCCTGCTGGGGCTGTCTCATATCTCTGGAGCAACGGCGGCACCACCAACTGCATCACGGTCACAACCCCGGGTCTGTACTCGGTCACGGTCACCTACGCTGGTGGTTGCGAGAGCACCTGCGAGGTCACCGTATTGGTGAACCCACTTCCGCTGTGTTCGATCACGGGCGGCTTGGTGTTCTGCGAGGGCGGATCCACTGAACTGTGCGCTACGGGCACCGGCAACTTCTTGTGGAGCACGGGTGCAACTACGAGTTGCATCACGGTGAACACCGCTGGCGTGTACTCGGTCACGGTCACGAGCCCCGATGGTTGCGAGAGCACCTGTCAGGTCACCGTATTGGTGAACCCGCTGCCACTGTGTTCGATCACGGGCGGTCTCACGATCTGCGAAGGCGCTACTACTGAACTCTGCGCCACCGGCACCGGCAACTACCTGTGGAGCACGGGTGCAACGACCAGTTGCATCACCGTCA
>JBDTNF010000290.1:0-4027 GCA_039933875.1 Flavobacteriales bacterium
CCCACCCCCGTAAAGTCCACCCCGATTTTCCCGGAGGGTTTTGGCCACGAAGAGGAACACGTTGCGGCGGCTCTCTTCGCGCGCCAGGCGCTGCTGGCCCTCGAGTTCCATGCGGTGGTTCTCCTCGACATAGCGCAGACTGTCCGCCTGCATCAACTGGCCATACTCGCGATCCACTTCCAGGCGTACCACCGTGTTGGCCTGTTCCTGGTAATGGATGGAATCGCTCCATTGCCGCACGCGGTCGTTCCATTCCATCGCGGCACGCAGATCACCGAGGCCACGGTAGCCTGCCACCATGCAGTCGCATGCCTCCTTGCGCAACAGGCCGCTACCGTAGCGTTGCGGCGCATCGAACGCGGCCTGGCAAGCGGCGAGCGCCTGCCGATAATTCCGGGTGCCCAACTCGAACTGCCCGCTGGCCAGTTGGAAGGCCTGCTCCGACCGAGGATCCGGCACTCCGGGATCGATGCGCACCTGGTCCAGCAGCTTCCGGGCATCCTCGGCACGACCCAAGGCGATCAGGCAGCGCGCCTGCCCTACGTTCACGCGGTTCGCCTCTTCCCGGGACATGCCATTACGGCTCGCAAGGTCAGTGGCTGAGCGGTAGAGAGCCAGCGCCTCTTCAGGCCTTCTCTGTTGCAGCAACTGCTCGGCCCAGTTGCTCTGGGCCATGAAGTTCCGGAAGTGGTCCCCGATCGAATCGCACAGGTGGATAGACTTCCGGTAGTAGCGCTCGGATCGGTCGACATCGCCCAGATCGCCCAGAATGAGGGCGGTTTTCTCATACGCGATGGCCAGCGTGTTGACGGCACCATGCCGTTCGCCGTAATCGATGGCCTGGTAGTACCCGATGATCGCCTCCACCCAGCGTCTGCGGAAGATCCCGATGCGGGCATGGATCTCCATGCTGGCCGCCACATCCGGAGGGCGGGCACAGTCCTCGAAACAGGTGGAGGCGAGCATGGCCAACGAATCGGCCTTGTCCAGGTCGACCTCATTGACCGCCAGGAAAAGCGCTGTGCGCAGCAGGATGCCACCCCGCACTGCCATGTGTAGCTTCTCACTGTACTTCAGTGCACTGTCCAAACTGGTGACCGCCAGAGCCTTGTTGCCCTCCTGTTCCTGGCCGATGGAGACTGCAAGCCAGGCCAGGGCTTGGCCCTCCGACCAGTGCAGTTGATCAGCGAGCCGAAGCGCTTGATCCGCGTATTCCGGATGTACCGTGCGATTGCCGATAGGTGTGGCCCGCGTGTTCTTCACAGGCACCTCGGCCAACGCCAGCAGCGTGCGGACCTTGTTCGTGTCGGCAGGCTGACCAGAGAGCACTGCGCGCAAGGAGTCCATCCGGTGCTCATCCGCATCCTGCGCACCCAGCAACGCCGGGAACAGCACCAACAGCGGAACGAGCATCACAGTTCTCAACCAGCAGGTCATTGTCCTCTAAGGTACAGGTCGCGTTCCTCAGCCACACGAAGCGATGTTCGATCCTTCGCGCTCTTATCAAAGCGGATGGATGCCCGGCTGACGCAGGATCGTTCGCAACTTGCACCACCGATCATGGAACACGCGATCACCTGGCGCATCAAGGACCGGCTTGGGGAACCTCACTTCCCGCTGGTGATGGGGATCCTCAACGCGACCCCTGATTCCTTCCACGCTGGCAGCCGCGTTGATGTCCACACCGTTCTCGGGACCGCGGAGCGTATGCTGAACACGGGAGCTGCGATCCTGGACATAGGCGGAGCGAGCAGCCGGCCGGGAGCAGCGGAGGTTCCACTGAACGACGAACTGCGTCGCGTACTTCCGCTGATCGAGGCCGTTCATCTTCGTTTTCCGGAAGCGCTGATCAGCATTGACACCTGGCGGTCCGTCGTCGCGCATGAAGCGGTCGATGCGGGCGCCGGACTGGTGAACGATATCGGAGCGGGTCTGCTCGATGCGAAGATGATGAGCACCGTCGCGGGGTTGGGCGTTCCCTATGTCGCCATGCACATGCAAGGCACCCCCGGGACCATGCAACAGGATCCGACGTACACGGATGTGGTATCGGAGGTGACCCGCTTCCTCAGCGAAAGGATCCACGCGGCGCGCACGGCTGGAATCGCCGATGTGCTCATCGACCCCGGTTTCGGCTTCGGCAAAACGACTGTCCAGAACTACGCGCTTTTGCGATCGCTGCCCAGACTGGCCGCCTTGGGCGTTCCGATGCTGGTGGGCCTTTCGCGCAAACGGATGATCAACGAGGTGCTCGGAACGAAGCCCGAGGAGGCCCTGAACGGTACAACCGCGCTCAATACGGTCGCACTGCTCCATGGCGCATCCATCCTGCGGGTACACGATGTGCGGGAGGCGAAGGAGGTGGTCGATCTACTCGCCGCGCTGCGCGGAACGGGTCCACACCGGCACTAGAACTGGACCGTCTTGCGCTTCTTCTTGCGGATGTTGACCGTGGTCCCGGCACGGGCGGCCAGTTTGGCCCGCTCAGCGATCTCGCGTTCGTAGTGCACCATCACGCGGGCCAGTTCCGGGCGGATGCGCTCGGTATAGTCGACATCCCAATTCAGGTTGCGCACCGAGTGCTTGTACTCGGCTTTGCCCACAGGCATGTTGAACACACTGAAGTCATAGTGGTCGATCCAGGTGAACATGGACATCTGTACGTCCATGTCATAGAACGGCACATCCGGGAAGAGCGGGATCGCCCGGGCATCGATGCGCACATGCTTGGTCACCAGGTCATCCCGATGGAACCAGATGAGGTAATCGTAGCCCCGCTCCAGATAGAGTTCGTACTTCCCGTTCGATTCGGTGATCACGGTCTCCCGCTCGATGCTATCCTTCACCAGGCGCACCTGGACACCCTTCATCATGTCGCCACTGAAGTGCTCGGTGACGAGGCCATGCACGTGGATATAGAACGCGGAGAGGTCGGTGGAGGCCAGCCCGATCAGAGCGGGAAGAAGAAAGCGCAAAGCGCGACCGTGCATGGGGCCAAATTAGTCCCCCCTGATGAAACGTGCGGAATACTCGACGTAACCACCTTTGCGCCAAACGAACCGGCCATGTTCAACTCCATACGCACCAGCGAGAACTTCCACATCTTGCTCTGGCTGCTAAAGGACCTCTGTTGGGTGATGGACCTCAAACTTCTCGGAGTGATCATGATCGGGCCCACGCTGGCGATGGCCTTGTTCATCGCGTGGCGATGCCGCCAGGAGTTGGGAGAACTGCTCCATTCCATCGCCGTTGTGTTCTGGATCATGGCCAACTCCACCTGGATGATCGGCGAGTTCTTTTTCGCCGACGGCACACGACCTTTGGCCATGTGTTTCTTCATTGCCGGGATCCTCACCGTGCTTTGGTATTACCTGATCGTGTGGCCCTCGCGTATGCGTGCCGCGCGTAATGACCGGACAACACAGGCTTGACCCCCGCTTCACACTGGCCGTGGCTCTGCGGCTAACTTCGCAGCCGCTCATTTCCACAGGGACCAGCACCATGGACCGCCTTGCCCGCTTACGACTGCGCCTGAAGCGCACCGTGCGCATCACCCTAGCCTGGGTGGTGGTCGGCTTGCTGGCGGCTTTGTTCGAGCACAACGCGCTGGTCCAGCATGGAGCGCCGAGCGATATGCTCCAGCGCATGGACGAGCGCTTCCTGCGTTCGTTGGTCGCCGGACTCCTCGGTGGGGGCATTTACATTTTCCTGTTGCGCGACAGGCTGCGCAAGTATCCCTACTTCACCGCGCTGGGGATCATGGCGATGTTCATGCTGCCGGTGATCCTGTTCACTTCGGCCATCTGGCCCGCCCTGCGCACAGCGGATCCGGTCGCTCTTACCGTGCAAGAGCATCTGTTCTCGTTCGCGTTCCTGGGCCACTACCTCTACTGGACAATGCTGATGGGAGGCAGCATGTTCATGGTGCGGTTGAACGATCAGTACGGTAGCGGAGGGATCAGCTACCTCACCGGGCGCTACCACAAGCCGCGCGAGGAGGTACGTGTCTTCATGTTCCTCGACATGC
>JBDTNF010000291.1:0-2248 GCA_039933875.1 Flavobacteriales bacterium
CGGTCAGTACAAGCGCTTGGCGAACGAATTCACCGGCGTGCTCACGGGCAAAGGCATCACGTGGGGCGGCTCACTGATCCGTCCGGAAGCGACCGGCTATGGTTGCGTGTACTTCGCGGAGGAAATGATGAAGCACAACAAGACCAGCTTCAAAGGCAAGACGGTGGCGGTGAGCGGCAGCGGCAACGTGGCCCAGTACGCCATCGAGAAAGCCGCGGCACTCGGCGCGAAAGTGGTGAGCTGCTCCGATAGCGACGGCAGCGTTTACGATCCGAACGGGATCACCGGCGAGAAGCTCGCGTTCATCATGGAACTGAAGAACGTGAAGCGCGGCCGCATCGAGGAGTACGCGAAGAAGTTCAAAGGCAGCACCTACAAGAAAGGTGCGCGCGTGTGGGACGTTGTCGCCAAGTGCGATGTGGCCCTGCCCTGCGCCACGCAGAACGAACTCGACGGCAAGAACGCCAAGGACCTGGTGAAGAAAGGCGTGAAGTATGTGGCCGAGGGGGCCAACATGCCCACGACGCCGGAAGGCATCGCCGTGTTCGAAGCCGCCAAGGTGCTCTTCGCCCCAGGCAAGGCCAGCAACGCCGGTGGTGTTGCCACGAGCGGCCTGGAGATGAGCCAGAACAGCCTGCGTTTGAGCTGGACGCGTGATGAAGTTGACGGTCGTCTGCACAACATCATGAAGAACATCCACGCGGCTTGCGTGAAGCACGGTACCGAAGGCAAGCACGTGAACTACGTGAAGGGCGCCAACATCGCTGGCTTCGTGAAAGTGGCCGACGCGATGCTGGACCAGGGCGTGGTGTAAGCACCGATCAACGGATCGACAACAGAAGCCCCGGCCATGGCCGGGGCTTCTTCGTTCATGCTTCGCACAGCCTCACTGCACCAGGATCCGCACGGCGGAATGTGCCCCATCCCCACGCCACAGCCGAACGACGTAGATGCCAGCCGGGAGATCACCACGTTCGATGAGCAACTGGTGCGTCCCGTTCCCCTGCAACGTGCGTACCACGCGCCCGTGCACATCGACAAGGTCAACACGCGTCCCGGGATCGAGGAGTTCGCTGCAACGGATCAGCGTGCGGTCAGTGAAGGGGTTCGGCTGCACGCTCATGCGTGTTCCTTGCTCCCCTGCAATGCCGGTGACGATCACGTTCACCTCGTCCGACACCCTGTTGCAGCCGTACGCGTCGGTCAGTACCGCACTGTATCCGCCGTTCTCAAGGGCGAGGTAGAAGGCGTCCGTAGCCCCGGGGATAGGTGTACCGTTCACATACCACTGGTAGGTATAGGTCGTGGTATCCATGAAGAAGGTGTATGCATAGAGATCGTTGCTGCCACCATCGAACACGCTCACCGTCCAGGTGGCTGTCGCACAGTCTACCAGCGTGTTCAGTGCGGTATTGGTGATCACCGGCGGATTCAGGTCGAAGAAGATCCCCGCGTTGTTCTCGATCCGTGTGAGGTGCGGAAGGCCCTGTTGCATTTTGATGCGGTACTTCACGAAACCATGGCTTCCGGGCTCGTTCACGCTGCTATCGGGCAATTGGATGTTTTCGAACCGGAACGAGGCCTTGCCCAACGGCCCCATGCTCAAGCCGGTGAGTTCGTGTGAAGCACCCAGGAACTGCAACGTGCTCCATTGCAGGTACTGGCTCAGTTGGTCCTCGATCACCACGACGAACGCCGTGTCGGAACCAGTGTTCTGGAAGCGCACGGTATACGTGAGCCATTCCGTGTCGCCAGGCGTGGCATTGCCCGGTCCAGTGCCTGCGGGCGATACGAGTTTGTCGTTCGGGTCGTACGCGCATGTAACAACCGCCTGCCACGGATCGCTGCTAACCAGCGTGAGGCTACCGAACCCATCATCGGCATAGGTGAGTAACGTGTTGTGAACGGTGTCGCCAACGGCTTGGAAGCCAGGTGTGCCGAAGAACAACTGCACGGTCCACTGTTGGTGGTAGCCCAGGCTGTCGAAGTGCCAGAAGCAGGTTTGGCCGACAATGGAGTCGGGCATGGGCAGGGATGTCGAGAAGGAAAGGACCGGATCGATCTCCAAGGCAACAACACCTTGCGGCATGGTGGAGCCGAGGTTGAGGATATTGATGAATTGGACGATCTGCGCTGCGCAGCGCACCGGGCTACTTGTGAAAGAACCCACGAGCACCGTGGTATCGAATGCAGCGGTGTATCCGAAATCGAGGTCTTCGAAAAGCGTGTCCGTGGCCGTGAAGGTGGG